>JBBDZZ010000060.1:0-9267 GCA_040899885.1 Chloroflexota bacterium
CGGCGTCGGTGATGTCGTCGTCGCGCAGGATGTAGAGACCGCTGCGGGAGCCTCCAGCACTTCCGTATACGTGCCCATGCCAGAAGTAGGCGGTCCAGAAGTCGGCGCCGGCAACCGCGCGTAGCACGGTGGCCCGGGAGGAGGGGCTGAAGAACCCGGTCTCGACCGGAGCAGCCCGATCGGTGTAATCGACGATGAAGACGCCCTCATGCCTCCACGCGGCGACAAGCAGCTCGGTACCGGGGATGAAGTTGTACCAGTGGCTGGAGCAGGCACGCTCCGCCTGCTCGGTGGGCTCACACGACTCCGGTGCCCAGGAGCCGAGCAACTGTGGATCGGTTGGTTCGGTGAGGTCGTAGAACCAGAGCCCGGCAGGCGCGTCACTAGCGACCCACGGTGGGTGGTCGTATTCGGCTTCGAGGACCAGCGTCACGCCGTCCGGAGCCATGAGGGCCCCGTGATGACGTGACAGCGCCGCATTGACGATCTTGCTCAGGTACGCCGGGCGCATCGGTTCCGTCACGTCCAGGACATACGTCTCGTACTGGGAGGCCGGACAGAAGGCCAGCAGTCGGACTGGGTCGAGTCCGATGTCGTGGCAGCTCGTCTTCATCTCGGGAGAGATGGCGCTCACTTCGATCGCCGTATAGGGAAACGCGGGGTCCACGAGATCGAGGATCCCCAGTTCTCCATTCAACTGGGCGAGATAGGCGACACCGGCCCAGGGGAGGACGGTTACGTCGTGCACCCCTTCAAAACCCGCCACCTCGGCGAAATGGATCAGCCTCGGGCGGGCCGGGTCGGTCACGTCGAAGATGCGCACTCCTCCAGTCCCTGCTCGGTCAACGCCGATCGACCCCGTGTTCTGGAGCCATTCCGGATCACAGCCGACGTTGGATGCCGGGTGATCAAGCGTCTGCACCAGGAGCGTCTCGTATACGGCGACATCGCTCTGATAACCCGGGCATGGGATTCGAGTCAGTCTCTTCGGATTGGACGGGTCGGTGACATCGATGACCTCGATCGCGCCGTCAACCCTGGACGTGTCGGTGTGGGCCGAGGCAAACACGAGGTCTGTCGTCGTGTCCACCGAGACGCCGCCGACTGTGTGGGCTCCGGACCTTCTCTGGAACTGGATGTCACCGCCCATCTCGTACCTGACGTGGGCGACCAGCTCCATACAAGGACGGTCTTCAGTCCCGCCGCAAGTGGGCGAGGCCACGACAACGAGGACTACGCCGATGCACGCCAACGCAACTGCGCCGGCCACAAGAACCCCGCTGCGCGTCACTTTGCGGTCGGCGGCGGTTCGTACATGCCCGGAGCGTAGCCGAGTCGCGATTGGACAGGCCAGAGAAGACGTTCATCGTCGCGCAAGAATTGGGCAGGATTTGCGTCCGATATGCACCTGATACTCGCGCGCGGCCGCGTGCTGCGCGATCGCGGGCCAGAGCGCCCTACGGTCGAGCCGACCCCGTCGTCGGACCGGTTTCTACGGTGCCGGGCGACTGTTCGGAACAGGAGGCATTCAATGGATCAGGAAAAGGACACGCTTCAGAGGACCGACGAGCGACGGACCTGGGACGAGAGGGTCGGCACTGACGGATCGCTGACCGAGAACGACGAGGCCGGAACCGAGGCCGTCGGGGCCGGCGCGGGCGCGATCGGCGGCGCGGCCGTCGGGATGGCGGTCGGGGGTCCCCCCGGAGCGGTCGTCGGCGGGCTCGTCGGCGCGGCCGGCGGTGCCATCGCCGGCGAGGCTGCCGAGGGTGACGACGAGGCCGGCGCGGGAGCCGGTGGCCGGGCTGGCGCTGCGACCGGCGCGGTCGTCGGTGGCGCGGTGGCCGGACCCCCCGGCGCGGTCGTCGGTGGCGCGGTCGGCGCGGCCGGCGGCGCAGGCCTCGGCGACAAGGCCGAGGAAGAGATCGAAGAAGAGAACGCGAAGCCGGCCGACGAGCGCCGCTACTAGCAACGCACCATGTCGGGCGGGAGCGCCGCTCGATCGGACGGCCGCGGCCCCGATGACGGGCCGCGGCCGTTACATTGTCAGCGAGGAACCCGATGACTCGCCCGCTTCGCATCGCCCATGCCGCTCCGCCGCTCGAGCGGGTGCCACCGCGCGGCTACGGCGGCACGGAGCGCGTGGTCCACGAGCTGGTCCGGGAGCTCGTCTCGCGCGGCCACGAGGTCACGACGTTCGCGAGCGGTGATTCGGACGTGCCGGGCCGCCTCGTCCCGACAATCGACGCCGCGCTCCGCCCTGCCGGGTTCGGCGGCGACCCAAGTCCGTGGTACCTGGCAACGATCCTGTCGGTCCTCGAGCGGGCCCGCGAGTTCGACGTCATCCACTCGCACCTCGAGTGGTACAGCACGATCCTCTCGAAGGTCTCGCCGGTCCCGGTCGTCACGACGTTCCATGGCCGGCTCGACTACCCGTGGGCCCGCGACCTGCTGATCCGGGGCGAGGGCAACTACGTCGCGATCAGCCGGGCCCATGCCGCGACCCATCCCGACGTCCCGTGGACCGGAGTGGTGCACAACGGGCTGAACCTTGCCGACGCGCCGTTCGAACGGCGGCGCGGCGAGGCGCTCTGCTTCGTCGGGAGGGTGGCGCCGGAGAAGGGGATAGTCGACGCGATCGAGATCGCCCGTCTCAGCGGCCGCCCCCTCCGGATCGCGGCGAAGATCGGCACGACGCCGCAAGAGGCCGCATACCACCGGGATGTGTTCCTCCCTGCCCTCGCCGCCGCCGGCGAGAACGTCGAGTTCCTCGGCGAGGTCAGCGGGGAGGACCGCGACCGACTGTTCGCGGAGAGCTACGCGACGCTCATGCCCGGCTCGTGGCCGGAGCCGTTCGGGCTCGTGGCGATCGAGTCGCTCGCCTGCGGGACGCCGCTCATCGCCCGGCCCGCGGGGGCGCTGCCGGAGATCGTCCGACCGGGCCGCGACGGCTTCTTCGGCGACGACGTCGCCGGCATGGCGTTCTTCGTCGATCGGGTGGCCGATCTGGACCGGGCCGAGATTCGGGCGTCGGTCATCGAGCGGTTCTCTGCGGCCCGCATGGCCGACGAGTACGAGGCGATCTACGAGCGCCTTCTTGAGGAACGCCGCCCGGCGGCGGCCGCAGCAGTGCCTGCCCGGCCGGCCCGCGCGGCGATGCGCTTCGAGGGCATGGCCGGCGTCGATCGGAGCTGGGCGCGGCGAGCCGTCAGCCGGCGCCCCCGCCGCGACCCCGCGGAGCGCCCCGACGCGACCAACGGAGCCCGACCCACAGACTGACGAGCGCGGGCACGAGCAGCCAGCCGAGGATCGCCGACGCGACGAGCCGCCACGGCCCCTCGTCGAAGGGCCGGTCCAGCCGGCCCCGCATGAGCGTGACCTCGGTGCGGAGGGCAGCCAGCTTGTCCGCGAGAGCCACCATGTCCGCTGCGCCCAGCCGGATGGACACAGCCGCGAGGTCGAGATCCGCGGCAACCCGGCCGGCCTGCGCCGCAACGAGATCGAATTGGTCGGCGGGCCCGGCGAACGGCTGGCTGCCGAGGATGGAGATCCGCAGCGACGCCGCCAGCTCACGCATCGTCGTTGCCAGCTGGTTCATCAAGACGGCCGCCGACGCGGCTGCGCCACCGGTGGACAGGAGCGTGTCGTCGACGCCGCGAGCCGCCGTCTCCGCGTTCTCGATCGCCCGGCCCGAGGCGTCGATGACGCCGAGCAGCTGGCGCCGCTGGGCGTCGAGACCCAGCAGTCCGTCCTCGCCGTCACGGGGAGCGATCACGAGCACCAGGAGGATGAGGATCAGCACCAGGCTGAGTGCGCCGTAGAGCGCAAGGCCGATGCCCACCCAACGGCGCGACACGATCGTGTCCCCCTCGAGGGCACTCATCACGCCCTGGTCATCGACCGCCGGAGGAGCACCCAGGTCACGAAGAGGAAGATAGCGCCGAGGCCGGCCAGGGCCAAGGCCTGCCAGCCGGCATTCGTCCAGCCCCGGAGCATGAGGTCCTGGACGAGGCGGATGCCGTGGGTGACCGGCAGCAGGTACGCGGCCGTCCGGACGCCCGGCGTGAACTCCTCGATCGGCAGGACGAAGCCGCTGAAGAACACCGAGGCGAGGAGAGTCAACAGCGAGAGCTGGACTGCCTGGCGCTCGGAATCCGAGAGGACTGCGATCAACAGCCCGAGACCGAGCGAAGCAACCGTCAGCAGCGCAAGCACCGCCGCGAGCAGCCACGGATCGCCGATCAGCGGAACACCCAGCACACGGACCATGAGGGCCAGCGTCACCGCCGAGATCAATCCACACAGCACGCCGAACGCGAGGACCTTGCCGAGGATGACCTCCCACGTGCTGATCGGCGAGATCCGGAAGAGCTCGATGATCCCGCTGGTCCGCTCGCGTACAAGCGACATCGCAACGAGGGTCACCGCGAGGTGTTGGAGGATGAGGGCCAGGACGCCCGGGCTGTAGAAGTTCGTCGCACTGGGCTCGACGGTCGATTCGTTGACGACCTCCGCCCGCGTCGGCGCGCCGAGGACCTCGGGCGGAATGGTGAGCGCATCGGGCTGCCCCGCCTCGATGATGTACGACGCCCCTTCCTCGGCTGCCCGTTCGATGAGCTTCGCGTTCACCTCGTGCGCCAGGATCTCGGCGAGGAAGCCCGCGTACGCTTGCTGGACGGGATCGACGACGTTGATATGGACCTCGATGACCGACTGCTTGCCGGACCGGAATTGGGCCTCGGCGTCAGCGGGGGCCACGATGACGACGTCGACCTCGCGATTTCGAAGGCGCGCCTCCGCAGCGCTCGGGTCCGCGGCGATCTCGACGATGTCCATGCCCGTCACGACCTCGCGGTAGGTGTCGAGCTCGGTCGGCAGGCCCGCCTGCGGCGGGATGACGATGATCGTCTGGAGCGGCCGGCGGTAGCCCTGGTAGCCCATCCCGAACACGGCCATGAGGAGGAACGGCCCCAGGATCAGGCTGACGATCGCTCCCGGCCGCCGGATGACCTCGACGATCTCCTTGCCGACGAAGGCGGTGAGCCGGGTGACCACCTGGAGGAGGATCACCCCGCCACCTTCTCTCTCGCGGCATCGTCCTCGCGCGTTTGCGCGTCCCGCTCGACGAGCTCCGCGAAGACGTCGTCGAACGACGGACGGAACTCGCGTGCCGCGGCGACGTCGCCGCCCGCCTGGGTGATTGCCTCCATGACCGCGGGTGTCGCGGTGCCGGCCTCGTCGACGATCACCTGGAACGTTCGCGGCCCCTGCTTCCGCACGTCGCGAACCTCGGGCAGCTTCCGCAGCACGTCGCCGTCGAACGCGTCGGTCGTCTCGACCTCGATGACGTCGCCGCCCATCGCCTCGCGCCGCAGCCCCTCCGGAGTTGCGAGCGCCACGACCCGGCCGTGGGCCACGAGCGCGACGTTGTCGCACTCCTCGGCCTCGTTGACATACTGCGTCGTGACGAGCAGCGTCCGACCAGTGTCCTTCAGGCGGTGCAGCTCTTCCCAGACACGGCCGCGGAGCATCGGGTCGAGGCCGGCGGTCGGCTCGTCGAGAAAGTAGACGGCCGGCTCGTGGACGATCGCGCAGGCGAGCTCGAGCCGGCGCTGCATGCCGCCGGACAGCTGGGACGCCCGCCGTTTGCGGGCATCCCAGAGGTCGACCGTCTGGAGCGCCTCGCGGACGCGGCGCCGGCGGCGGAACAACAACACGCCGAACATGCTGGCCATGAAGTCGACGTTCTCGGCGGCGGTCAGGTCCGGGTAGAGGGTGAACTGCTGAGGCATGTAGCCGATCTTCTCGCGAGTCCGCCGCCGGAAGTGCCGCGGCTCCTCGCCGAGGACGCGGACGATGCCGCGATCCGGGGTCAGCGCGCCGGTCAGCAAGCGGACGGTCGTCGTCTTGCCGGAGCCGGACGGGCCGATGAGCCCGAGGATCGTCCCGGCCGGAACCGAGAGGCTGATCCCCTCGATGGCCAGGACCTTGCCGAAGCGCTTGCGCGCGCCGTCGACGACGATCGCGTCGGCACGAGCGGGCGCGTTCGGACGGGGGCCGGTCGACATTGCGCGGGGACTCCTCGGGACGGGCGTGGACCCGAAGTGTCGCGTCCGTGCCATTGCGGCTGGACCGGTCGGCAGCGAGTCGCGGGGTACGACGACGTGACGGACCGGCACGCCGGCGGGTCCGTGCAACAGCGCTGCGATGGCCGATCGGGATGGCTCGCGCCCGGCCGAGAGGGCGGCCCATCCACTCTCCCGCCGTGACCGAGACGAACGGCGATCGTCCCGACCCGCGCGAGGCAGCGCGGAGCGCCGGCCTGCGTTACTCCTCGGACGCTCAACCTGGCTTGGGCCGGCGGCGCTCCGGGCGCGGCTTCGTCTACGCCGATTCGGACGGCGCGACGGTCCGCGATCCCGAGGTCAAGGCGCGGATGAAGGCGCTCGCGATCCCGCCGGCCTGGACCGATGTCTGGATCTGCCGCTGGCCGAACGGCCACATCCAGGCCACCGGACGCGATGCCCGCGGCCGGAAGCAGCATCGCTACCACGCCCGCTGGCACGAGGCGCGGGACGAGTCGAAGTTCGACCGGATGGTGTCGTTCGCCGGCGCCCTGCCGGCGATCCGCGAGCGGACCGAGTCGGACCTCGCTCGGCCGGGGCTGCCGCGGGAGAAGGTGCTGGCTGCCGTCGTCCGGCTCCTCGAGATGACGCTCATCCGGGTCGGCAACGACGAGTACGCCCGGCTCAACAACTCCTTCGGGTTGACCACCCTGCGCGACCGCCACGCCCGGATCGAAGGCAGCCGGGTTCGCTTCCGGTTCCGCGGCAAGAGCGGCCAGCAGCACGAGGTGGGGCTTCGTGACCGCCGCCTCGCGACGGTCGTCCGGCGCTGCCAGGAGCTGCCGGGCCAAGAGCTCTTCCAGTACATCGACGAGGACGGCGCGGTCCGGGACGTCGCTTCCGACGATGTCAACGAGTATCTGCGCGAGATCGCCGGGGACGACTTCAGCGCGAAGGATTTTCGGACGTGGGCCGGGACCGTCCTCGCGTACCGCGCGCTGGTCGCACTCGAGCCAGCCGGCTCCGCAACGGATGCGCGGCGCAACGTCGTGGCCGCGATCCGCGTGACAGCGGGCCGGCTCGGCAACACGCCCGCGGTCGCCCGCAGGAGCTACGTCCATCCCGCCGTTCTCGAGGCGTACATGGACGGCCGCGTGGGCGGTGCGCTCGTCGAGGCGGCCGAGGAGCAGGGCGAGCCGCCCGCCGAGGCGACCCCGGAGGAGGAGGACGCGGTCGTCGACCTCCTGCGCCAGCGGCTGGACGCCGACGCGAGCCGCGCGACGGACCGGCGGCGCCGGACCCGATCGCGCCACTGACGCTTGCAACACCCGCGCAACGCCCCCGCGTGAGCTGGGCGTCCGTTCGCCGCGAGCTGGCTCTTACCCTCGCGCCACGGGGGTGAGGTGCGCGGAAGCAACGATTTCCGCGCCCGTTGCCTCCCTGCAAGCGGACTGCAAGCGCCGGTCGCTGCCCGACGGCGTGCCCGTCAGCCGAACAGCGGTCTCATACCGGCATCAGGCCTCGCGATCACACCGCCGCCTTTGGGCGGCGTCGCCATTCAAGGCCAGGGGCCTGGGGGAACGCGAAGAGCCCGGACGAGGAGGCGGCGATGGGCAACCTGATGAACCAGTTCGGCGAGGCGATCGGGGCGTTCACCGAGCAACCGGTCGTCCGCGCGGTCCTCGCCGGAGCCGCCTTCTACCTCGTCCTGGTCTGGCTGGCGGCCGCATTCTGGGCGTTCCAGGACATGCGCCGACGGCACCATGACCCGGCCATGCCGTACCTCGCCGCGGCGGCGATCGTCATCGTGTCGCCGATGCTCTTCCCGCTCGCGGTCATCGTGTACCGGATCGTCCGTCCGGCGGAGACGCTTGCCGAATCGCGCGAGAGGCAGCTCAACGACCGCCTCGTGGACATGGAGGTCTCCGAGAGCCTCCACTGCCCGGGTTGCGGCGACGCTGTCGAGGAGCTGTGGCTCGCCTGCCCGGCGTGCCGGACCCGGCTCGCGCATCGGTGCCTGTCGTGTCAGCGCTCGATGGGGCTCGACTGGACGGTGTGTGCCTGGTGCAGCACGGAGTTCGGCCGGCCGGTGATCGCGGACGCCTTGCCCGCGCGGGGGGTGGAGCCGGTCGTGTGGCCGACAGCCGCCGAGCCGAACGTCGAGGCCGCCCGCGCCTGAGGGCTCCTGCCCTGGATACGTGGAACGGCCCCCGGACTGCCGGGGGCCGTTCGCTTGTGCAGAGCCTGGCGCCCGCCGCGCGCGGCCGGCGCCCAGCGCGGAGGTCAGTCGGGCAGGCGCCGTGTCCGCCCGCCGCTCCGGGTGTTTCGGTCGAGGAGGGTCATCCCCATTGCCGCGGCCGGGATAAGGGCGAGGGTCACGAGGATCCGGTTCGCGCCGCCGATGAGCAGGCCAAGCGCCAGGCCGAGTGACAGGGTCGCGCCCGCCGTCAGCATCTCGTCAGATCCGGTTTCGATCCGGCGTGCCGCCTCGTCGACGGCCGCGCGAGTGGTCGCTGCGGCCTCCGGGAGCCGAGCCGCGACGGTCTCGGCCGCTCCCCTGACGCCGCTGGCTACGTCGCCCACGACCTCACGGGGCGACGTCCCGGAATTGTCCTTGCCGGCCAGTCCACCGGTACCAGTCTCCATTGTCGGCCGGTCCGCCGACTTCGCTGTCGTCATCCAGTGCCTCCTTTCGGGACGGCTCGCGGCTCTCGCCGGCCACTCCGGCCTCCCCGACGGAGGGTAGGAGGGCGGGCGGGTGCGGCGCTCGACGTGGATGGCTCCATCGCTTGCAGCCGCGTGACAGGCCGGCCGGCGCCTCTTCATCAATGCAAGCCTGCTGATAGTTGGCACGCTGAACGCATGCTCCTCCGTTAGGCCGGCTCGCCTACGGTCGAGGTCCTCCGGGGCCGTCCGGCTCCGGGCCCGCAAGCCGGAGGCAACTCCATGGACGACGTCAAGAAGACCTACCGCGAGGCCGAGACCAACGCCAAGAAGGAATGGCGGAAGGCCGACGGCGAGGAAGACCTCGGCGACAAGGCCGCGAATCTCGGCGACGAGATCAACAAGAACGCCGCGAATGCCGGCGACGACCTTCGCAAGGGCGTCGACGAGGCCAAGGACGAGGCCGAGGACGCGACCGAGCGCAAGTACTAGACCTCTCCGAACACCCAGGACGCCCGCCGGGTCCGCCCAGCGGGCG
>JBBDZZ010000060.1:9277-21102 GCA_040899885.1 Chloroflexota bacterium
GGCTCGTGGTGGGGGCTCTTGGGGTCCGTGGGAACGGGAGGGGACGCCCCGTCACAAGCGCCCCCTGGAGGGATTGCGATGGTCGCGGATGGCGTGCCACCCACCGACGAGCGAAAGCGTACGAACGCTTCGCGTTCAGGAGGCTCAGAGGCCCGGCGCTGACCATTGCAGGCGCGTAACACTCGTCCTCGCCGTCCACCCCGCGGCACGCAGAAAGAAGACGCCCACCAGGTCGGTGGGGAGGCAGATCGGGCGTTGACAGCAGGCACCACAATCGCCGCGGTTCCTGCCCGTGCAACAGGCCTGTTACGGAGCGCCCCGTGGCGCTCGCGCGGCTGGGAGGGAGCGGGCGCGAAAGTCCTCGCATCGCCTGACCCAGCTTGAGGCCCACGAGGCATGATCGACCAGACTCAGATCCAGACCGCGGAGCCGGTGGAGCTCACGCGTGACGAGCGCTCGATGCGGCTAGTCGAGTACGCCATGGCGGTCATGGCTCTCGCGGCCGCGCTCCTCCTGTCGCTCCCCTGACCCGCGGGCCGGGGGGCGGCAAGGCCGCGGCGCCCGCGTCGAAGAAGCGCTTCCGACGGCCGACGACCGGACCGTCCAGGCCGGCGGCCATCCAGCAGGCGAGGGCTGGGTCGTACCGCGTCACCCTGTTCGACGCCGACCGGCCCGACCGGGAGGTTGAACTCAGCCCGCGGCTGGTGCGATCGCTCAACAGTCGGAAGCTGCTATGGATCGATCTGCCCGGCCGGGATCGCTCGGAGCTCGAGGCGATCGCCGCTGTGATCGGGCTTTCGGACGCAACAGTCGATGCTCTCGCGAAGCAGCACGGCCGTGCCCGCCTCATCCGCGAACGCCGCTTTATCCACCTGACCGTCGAGGCGCTGGAAGTGGACGGGGAGCGTCTCGTCACCCGCGAGCTCGACCTCGTGGCAGGCCCGAACATGGTCGTGAGCGTCCACGACGGCCCGATCGAGGCGCTCGACCTCTTTGCCGAGCATTTCCACGGTGACACGCTCCTCGGCCGGCTCGATGCGGGCTCGTTCCTGGCGGCCCTGGGCGACACGGTCGCGACGACGTGGTTCGAGCGCGTCGAGGAGGTCGAGCGGGAGATCGACCACCTCGACGAGACCGCGATGCGCGGCCCGGAGGGCACCGGCTTCCTCGACGAGGTCCTCCGGCTGCGCCGCCGGATCGCGATCGTCCGTCGGACGCTCGCTCCGCACCGCGAAGCCTTCTCCCAGCTGGCCCGCCCGGACTTCGAGCTCGACGAGCGCCTCGGAAAGCCGTGGCCGGGCCTCGCCGACCGGCTGGAGCGGGCGATCGACGCGGCGGAGAACGCGCGCGAGCTGCTCGTCGGCTCGTTCGACCTGTACCTGGGTCGTGCGGCCCAGCGGACGAACAAGGTCATGAAAGCACTGACGGTCGTGTCGGCGGTGCTCCTGCCGTCGGTCGTCCTGGCCGGGATCATGGGCATGAACTTCAAGCTGCCGTTCTTCGAGGACACGGGTAATTTCTGGCTGGTCATCGGGGCGATGGTCGCGCTCGCCGTCACGATCGTTGCCGTGGCTCGACTGCGGCGCTGGATCTGAACGATCGGGTCCGGGTCACATCCCGGATCAGTCGGCCCGCATCACCTGCAGGCTGAACCCGAACTCGGCGCCCTTGTCCTCCCGCGGACGCGCCCAGATCCGGCCGCCCATCGCCCGGATGAGCCGGGCGCAGACGAACAGCCCGATCCCCGCCCCGCTCGCGCTGCCGGCGGTGGACGGCGAGCGGAAGAACAGCTCGAACAGCTGGTCCGCCTCGTCGTGGGGGAAGCCCGGCCCGTTATCGAGGATGCGGACGAGGACCTCGCCCTCGCCGGCCTCGACGACCGTCTCGACGATCGCCTCGGGACCCGCGTACTTCGCGGCGTTGGACAGCAGGTTGCGGACGACCTGCTCGACGTACGTCGGGTCGGCGACGACGGTCGGGATGCCGGGGGGCACTCGCAGGTCGAACGTGACCCCGGGCCAGCGCAGCTCCTCCGACCGAATGACGCCCGGCAGCACCCGCTGGAGGAGGACCGGTTCATTCCCGACGTCGCCCTCCTCCTCTCCAAACCTGGTGAGGGCGATGACGTCCTCGACGAGGCGGTGCAGCCGCTCGGCCTCGACGTGGATGTCCTCGAAGACGCCGCGTCGCACTTCTTCGTCGAGCCCGCCGCCCCGCGCGAGGACCTTCGACCCGGCGTAGATCGTGGTGACGGGCGTCCGCAGCTCATGTGACAGGACACCGATGAACGTGTCGCGGACGGCCTGCCGTTGGCGGGGCGCGGTGACGTCGCGGAGGAGAACGATCGTCTCTCCCGCGCCCGCCGCGTCCTCGCCATCACCCGGGGCGCCCACCGGATACGTGCTCAGCTCGATCCAGCGTTCTTCATCGCCGCGGACCCGCAGCTCCACCGGGCCGCCCCGCGTGCCGAGCGCCGGAGCCGTGCGATCCGGATCCTCGAACCGCCCGACGATGTCCTCGTACGCGCCGGCCGCGACCCCGGGGAACAGCAGCTCGGCGGCCGGGTTGGCAAGCGTGATCCGGCCGTCCGGCCCGCACACGACGACGCCCTCGCCCATCGCCCGGATGACCGCATTCAGCTCCGCCGCGCGAGCATGCTCGGCCTCGGCGAGGCGCTGGGGGCGGGCCTGGGCGGCCACCCGGTCGCCGATGTCGCGGGCGATCGCCACGATGCGGCCCGTCTCGCCGGGCAGCTCGACGTGCTGGAGGAGGACCTCGACGGGTACGCGCCGTCCCGACCGGTGGCGGTGGGTCAGGGTGACCGTCCGCGAGTCGAGTCGGTGATCGACGAGCGGGGCGACGAGGGCGCGCAGCCGGGCCTCGTCCAGATCCTCGGTGATCGCCGTCGGGTCCATCTCGAGCAGGTCGTCGCGGCTGTAGCCCACCTGGTCGATC
This sequence comes from Chloroflexota bacterium, assembly GCA_040899885.1. Lineage (GTDB taxonomy): Bacteria > Chloroflexota > Limnocylindria > Limnocylindrales > CSP1-4 > JACDAV01. Next base: position 12,233 of record JBBDZZ010000060.1, read on the forward strand.
GCGCCCTGGTTGACGTACGACAGCCGGAGCGTGCCCGGATCGAACATGAACACGGCGTCCAGCGTCGCGTCGAGAATCTTCTTGAACCGGCCAACGTCGCGGAACAGGCCGGCGTTCTGGATCGCCGCCGCCGCCCGGCCGGCCAGGCTCTCGGCCAAAGCCAGGTCCTCGGCTTCGAACCGGCGTCCCGACTCCGCCCCCACGAGGGTGATCGCACCGAGCGTCTCACCTCCGGCGAGGAGGGGGACCGACATGTACGAGGCGAGGTGGAGATCCTCGATCCGTTGCCGGTACTCGGGGTCGGGGATGCCTGCGAGTATCGCCGGGGTCAGCTCGCTGACCAGCTCCGACTTGCCGGTCCGGATGACCGCGGCCACGCCGGCGGGATCGTCCTTCCGGGGCGGATACCGTTCGCGGAGCTGCCTCGCGAGCGCGACCTTCGCCGGGTCGACGTGGACGATCGCGAGAGGTTCGATGCCGCCGTCCGGCTCTACGAGGTCGACGACGCACCAGTCTGCGACCCGCGGTACGGCGAGCTCCGCGACCCGCCTGATCGTCTCCTCGTAATCGAGCGACGACGACAGGAGGGCCGTCGCGTCGGCAAGGAACCGCCGGCTGCTCTCGGCCTCGTCGATGTCGGTCCCGGTCCCGACCCAGCCTCCCACCTGCCCTTCCCCTTCGCGGAGCGGCACGGCGCGGACGAGGTGCCAGCGGTAGACGCCGTCGGCGCGCCGGATCCGGCACTGGATCTCGAGCGGCTCTCCGCGCGCGAGGCTGGCCTCCCAGTGGGCGGCGAGGGCCGGGCGATCGTCCGGGTGGACCGCTTCTGCGGTCGCGAGCGGAGCCCGCGCGGAGTCGGCCATACCCGTGTACTCCGACCAGCGCCGGTTGACCGTCTCGATCTGCCCGGCGGCGTCCGTCGTCCAGGCGATCTGGGGCATGACCTCGACCAGCTGCCTGTAGCGCGCTTCGCTGTGCCGGAGGTCCGCTTCGACCAGCACCCGCGCGGTGATGTCGTGGAACGTGTTGATCGCGAACGCGACCGCGCCGTGCTCGTCGCGCAGGGGCTGCGCGCGGACGCGAGCCCAGCGCATCTCGCCGGTCGCCCGCACGCGGAAGCCGACCGTGGCAGCCGGATCCGTGATCCCCTGGAGCGCCCGGCGGCCAGGGAGCGCGGTCAAAGGCAGTGCCGCGCCGGCCTCGTCGAACAGCTCGAAGCGGGACATGATCTCGGCCGGCTCGGCGGCGACGAGCTCCTCGGGTGATGAGAACCCGATCAGCTGGACGGCCGTGGCGTTCGCGTACACGACCCGCCCGGCCGTGTCCTGGACCGTGATGCCGTCGTCGACGGCATCGAGAACTGCCCCGAGCCGGTCCGTGATCGCAGACCGGGCGGTCGAGCGGTTTGGACGTTTTGCGGCGTGCTCGATCAAGGCAGCCCTGCCCGTTCCCACCGTCCCGCGATTTGGGCGCGACGGCACCGTGACGGATGCGACGTACCCGGGAGTCTGCATTCGGCTCGTTTCGGCCCCGATGGCGGCGCCTCGATCGGGCATTACAGGTCCGTTGCGGACGTCCCACAGCCACTGATCGCTATGACTCGGTGGCGGCTCCGTCCGGCAGCGAACGGCGAAGGCCTTCGGCCTCGGCCGCGATGCCGGCGCCCCTGATCGCCCAGGCGAGGAACTCTGCGCGCATTTGCGCCGGCGTCAGCCGCCCTCGTCCGCGGGGGGCGGTTCCCCTTCACCGTCCCTGGGCGGTTTGTCCTTGCCGCCCCCTTTGTCCTCGTCCTTGGGCTTCTCGGGCTTGGGTTTCGGGCACGGCCCGACGATCTGGCCTCCCCAGCTGCGCTCGCCGAAGAAGTAGGCCGTGCGGGAGTCGAGCGGGCCCATGACACCCGGGCCGCGGCGGGCGCGGGCCGCCCAGTCCCGGACATCGCCCCGCCACTCGGCCGGACCGAGCTCAGCTTTGACGGGGTCGACCCGCCAGCCGCCGCAGGCCCGGCTGTACAGGAGGCCGGCCGGATCGACCGCGCCGCGTGCCCCGGGCTGGGTGCCCGCGATGAAGTACTCGCTGAGTCGGTCGCGGGTCCACGCCCCCGGCTTGCCGCCCGACCAGGCGTCGATCGACGCCTCGACGCCCTTGGCCGGCTTGCTGGAGCCGGTCACCGGCCAGCCCCGGGAGTAGTCGCGGACGAACGCGCGCCAGAGAGGCGCGGCGGCCGTGATCGACGTCGCCGGCTTGCGCGTCTTGGGGTTCGAGTGGTCGCTGTTGCCCATCCAGATCCCGACCGCCAGGCCAGGGTATTGGTCGTCCGCAGGCGGGGCGAGGTAGCCGTACGTGGCCAGGTCGCGGGCGTCGTTGGCGGTGCCGGTCTTCGCGGCGGCGGGCCGGCGGCTGCCGTCGGGGCCATTGCGGACCTCGAGCTGAGGCCCCCAGAACGGGTTCTGGCGGCGGTCCGTGTTGCCCGCCAGGATGTCGGTGACGAGGAACGCGGCCTGGGGGCTTATCGCGACCTCGCCTTGTAGTTGGGGCGCCGCCCACACGAGCTCGCCATCAGGGCCGCGGATCTCCAGGATCATCCGCGGCGGGAGCCGCTGACCGGAGTTCCCCAGCGCGCCATAGGCCGCCGTCAGGTCGAGCGGGCGGACCTCGACCGTCCCGATCGCGGCTGACAGCCCGGCCTGGAGAAAGGCCGTCCTCCCGAGGTGGAAGCGGATCCCCAGGCGCTCGGCCTGATCCGCGACCGCCTCGCTGCCGACCCGTTCGAGGGCCCGGATGGCGGGGATGTTCAGGGAGAACTGGAGCGCCCGGCGGACGAGAACCGGGCCCCGATCGAGCTGGTCCGCGTCGCGTGGCGCCCACTTCTTCCCCGGGTTGAACTCGGTCGTGATGTCGAGCAGCAGGCTGCCCGCGGTCAGGGCGCCGTGCTCGAATGCGGTCGCGTAGACGATCGGCTTGAACGCGGAACCGGGCTGCCGGGCGCCGTCACCGGCGGCGTCGTATTTCGGCTCGAACTCGGGGCTGGCGAGGTCCTCGCGGTAGTACCCGGCACTACCGGCATAGGCGAGGACGTCGCCGGTCTTGTAGTCGAGCGCGACGAGCGCTGCGTTGTGGATGTCCTTGCCGCGCAGGCCATTGATCCAGGCCCGGTCGCCCTTCGGGATCTCGTAGAGGTCGAGGAGGGCCGCTGCGGATTTCGCCGGCAGGTTCGGTGCGATCGCGGCGGCGGCGAGCCACTTCTCGGCCAGCGCCTGGCCCTTCCAGTCGAGCGTCGTGATGACCGTGTAGCCGCCGGTGTCGACCGCGTCGGCGCCGCCCAGGATCGCCTCGACCTGGCGCCGGACCTGCCACGTGAAATGGGGGGCCCGATAGCTGAGAGGCTTGTCGCCGGCGAGGACGACCGGCTCGGCGAGCGCCCGCCGGAGCTGGCCCTCCGACATTTTGGTCCAACGGGCGGTCGCGAGGTTCCGCAGGATCCAGTCCCGCCGGACGACAGGGGCGGCCGACGCCGGGACGATCAGCCGGCCGTCCTCGTCCGGCTTCGCGAAGCGGTACGGGTCGAGCGTCGTGGGTGACTTCGGCAGCGCCGCCAGCAGCGCCGCCTGGGCCGGCGTGAGCTCCGCGAGGTCGGTGACGCCGAAGTAGATCCGCGCTGCCGCGGCTACGCCGTACGCATCATGCCCGTAGAAGATCTCGTTCAGGTAGGCCGTGATGATCTGCTCTTTGCCGGCCTCGCCGGGGAACGCCTCAGTCAGTCGCGCCGACTGGATGATCTCCTTCGCCTTGCGCATGTAGCGGTCGGCGCCCGGCTGCGTGTACTCGTCGGGCAGGAGTCGCGCCCGGACGAGCTGCTGGGTGATCGTGGACGCGCCGCGCTCGCTCTGCCCCTGCGCGTTCTCCGCCACCGCGGACAGGATCGCGGCCGGGTCGTAACCGTCGTTCTCCCAGAACGTCCGGTCCTCCGCGGCGGTCGTCGCGTCGAGGATGAGCCTGGGGACCTCGTCGTAGGCCACCACCCGGCGCTGCTCCCGCTGGAACCGCCCCAGCTCCACATCGCCGGTCCGGTCGTACACGACCGTCGGCTGGCTGAACGAGAGGTCGCTGAGCTTCGACGGATCGGGCAGGTCCGTCGAGAGGGCGCCGACGGTCGCGATGGCCGCGACGCCGAACAGCCCGATCCCACCGCCGACCACGAGGATCACCACGAGGAGGAGGGTCAGCAGGACCGCCGGGACCCGGCTGCCGCCGCTCTGCCGGTGCCGGTGGACGGGGTAGGCGAGGCGGCTATGGGACGGGGAATGGCCGTGCCCGTGCCGCGTCCTGACGGACGCAGCCGCGCGATATCGACCCCGCCGGCCTGTGTGCACACACGGATGTTGCCCGGATGCCCGTCACGCCCGGTCCCGCGTGGCCGCCCGCCCGGTATCAGTGTCGTTGCAGGGCCTGTCCGGGCTCAGGGTGCGGCCACGACCCGGAGGAGCTCGCCCCCGAGGTCCGTGACGTAGACCTCGCCCGTCTCGTCCTCCCCGAACGAGCTGATCGAGCGGCCGCTCTCCAGCACGAGCGGGGGTTCGCCGACCTCCTGGGCGGCGGAGTCGATGACCCAGACGTTGCCGGAGCAGTAGTCCGCGAACAGGTACCCGCCGACCAGCGCCGGGTAGGCCGCGCCGCGGTAGACGACGCCGCCGGTCACCGAGCAGCCAAAGCCGTGGTCGTACTCGGTCACGGGTGGGGTCAGCCCGTCGGGGGCGCACGGGTCGCCGGACGGGTAGCAGTGGGAGCCCTCGGTCAGGTTCCAGCCGAAGTTCTGGCCACCGCCGGAGCCGGCCCTTACGACGTCGATCTCCTCGAACGAGCCCTGTCCCACGTCGCCGATCCACAGGTCGCCGGTGGCCCGGTCGAACGAGATCCGCCACGGGTTCCGGAGGCCCGTCACCCAGATCTCCGGCTGGGCGCCTGCCCGGTCGCGAAAGGGGTTGTCCGGGGGGATCGCGTACGGCCGGCCGTCGCCGCTCCCGTCGACGTCGATCCGGAGGATCTTGCCGAGCAGCGTGTCGAGCTTCTGGCCGTTTCCCTGCGGGTCACCGCCTCCGCCGCCGTCGCCGGTGGAGATGTAGAGCATGCCGTCGGGCCCGAAGGCGAGCGCGCCGCCGTTGTGGTTCGCGGCGAAGTCGTCCATCCGCAGGAGCACCGTCTCCGAGCCTGGGTCGGCCTCGTCCGCGCTGGCGGCCGGAACCCTCCAGGACGACACGACCTGGCGACCGTCGAGGTCGGTGTAGTACAAGAAGAAGCGGGGATCGTCGGGGAACGACGGGTGGAACGCCAGGCCGAGGAGGCCCTGCTCGCCGCCGGACTTCACCTGCGGCTCGATGTCGAGGAAGGTCCCCAACTCTGCAAACTCCCCGTCCCGGACCAGCCAGATCCGGCCGGCCTGGCCGACGACGAACAGGCGACCGCTGTCGTCGGGCGGCGCCACGACCGCCACCGGGAGGGTCGCGTCGGTGACGGCCTCGAGCTGGATCCGCACCGCGGCCGCATCGAACGACCCTACCGACGGGGAGGTGACGGGGCCGCCGGTTGCCCCGCTGCTTGGCGCGGCGGTCGATGGCCGCGGGGTGGGGGAGCCGGTGGAGGAACCGCAGGCAACCGTGGCGAGAGCGACGGCGACGAGCGCCGCAGTCAGCCGCGACGATGGACGGGTCGGTGGGGTCATGCGCGAATCCTAGTCGAGCGCGGCGCTCGTCCCGCGCGGCGGGCCGGCCGGCGGCCGGCGCTCCTGCCCGCTGATACGCTCGAACCCGGAGAGTCGTTCCGGGAGGACGCGGGATGGATGCCCACGTGTTGTCCGATGTCGAGGTCCGTCGCCGGTCGGCCGGACGGCCTTACCTGGAGTTCATCCGCCGGCCCGCGTTGTCGGTGGGCTTGTATGTGCTGGGCGTGGGTGCCGTCGACCGCCGGCAGCCGCACGGAGAGGACGAGGTCTACCACGTCGTCGCGGGTCGCGGGCGAATCACGGTGGGGGAGGTGACCCGCGCCGTCGGCCCGGGCTCGGTCGTATACGTCGGCGCGATGGTGCCGCACCGCTTCCACGACATCGAGGAGGAGCTCCGGATCCTCGTCTTCTTCGCCCCGCCGGAAGGTTCCGTCGAGGGTTAGGCGCGCGCCACTGCCGTCGCGAGCGCTGTCGCGAGCTCGGTCGCCCGCCCGGACTCATCGTGGCGGAAGAACACGAACGCATCCGTGCCCGCATGGAGGAACGGCGACAAACGCCCCGCCCAGGCTTCGATCTCGGCGGGCGCGTAGTCGTGCCGTCTGAGGCGCAGGTAGAGGAAGCGGCCGGTGAGGCGGAGCTCCGGCGGTCCTTCGTCCTCCGGCAGCTCGCTGGCGCACAGCGCGGCGCCCGCATGGGTCAGCGCCGCGAGGACCTCGTCGACGTGCCACGACGGGTCCTGGAACTCCAGGGTGAGCGGCATGCCAGGCGGCCACTCCGCGAGGAGCGCCTCGAGGCGCGCGACGTCGACCCGCACCCCGTCCGGGACGCGGAAGAGCACAGTCCCCAGCCGGTCGCCAAACCGTGCGAGTGGGGCCGTCAGCCACGGGACGCTGGCTACCGGATCGACCTTCAGGGCCCGGAAGGAGCCGCCGCGCTGGGCCTTCACGGCGAACCGGAAGTCGTCCGGAGTGGCGGCCAGCCACGTCGCAACCTTCGATTCCGAAGGCTGCTGGTAGAACGTGTTGTTCAGCTCGCAGGCCGGAAAGTGGCGGGCGTACCAGGGGAGCAGCGCGTCACCCTTGAGTCCGGCCGGGTAGAAGCGGGGCGACCAGCCCGGGTAGGCGAACCCGCTCGTCCCGACGTACAGGCGCCCGCGTGACCCCGGGGCGCCGGTGCCGTCAGCCGCCGGGAGCCCCATCGGCCGGGTCGCACGCCGCGTCCAATTCGGGCGCGCCGGCCTCCCCGGTTCGGCGGGAGATCGCGTCCATGGATCGCTCCAGGATGGCCAGGTCGGACCGGTCAACGGCCGAGATGAAGTATGCGTCGACACCGCGGAGGTGCGTTGGCGCCGCCACCCGGAGCCGGGAGAGACCGGCCGCGGTGATCGCCGCTTCGGCGCCGCGCGCATCGGAGCTGCACTGGGTCCGCTCGACGAGGCCGTCGGCGACGAGCCGGTCCACGAGGCGGGTGACCCCGCTCTTGCTGAGCAGGACCCGGCTCGCGAGGCGGCTCATCCGGAGGTGGCGGTCCGGAGCCTGGGCGATCTGCAGGAGCGCGTCGTACTCGGCCAGCGAGATCCCGTGCTCGGCCCGGAGCTCCTCGTCGAGCCTGCGGAAGAGCCGCGCATGGGCCTGGAGGAACGCGCGCCAAGCGCCGAGTCGCGGTTCGGTGGTGCCGATCCCCGAGCCGGGTGCCGCGTCCATCAGGGGTGCCGGTGCGTTGGTCATGCCTGAATGATACACGATCGATCGTTGACAAGGCAACGACTCGACGGGTATTGTTGCAACGTCAACGAATTGCCGCGGCCCAATCGCCGTCGCTGGAGGAAACCCGATGGGAACCTGGAAGATCGACCCTGCACATACCGACGTATCGTTCTCCGCCAAGCACATGATGATCACCACCGTCCGCGGCAAGTTCGACCGGGTCGAGGGCGCGCTCGAACTCGACGAGGACCAGCCGGCGCGCTCTCGCGGTGAGATCCGGGTCGGGGCGGCCAGCCTGTCGACGGGGTTCGAGGCCCGCGATCAGCACCTCCGGTCCGCAGATTTCTTCGACGTCGAAAAGCATGAGTGGATCGTGGTCCGGACCACAGCCGTCCGGGCGAACGACAGCGGCACCTACAAGGTGGCCGCGGACGTGACGATCCGGGGCGAGACGAGGACCGTGACGTTCGACGTCGCCTACCTCGGGACGACTCCGGGGATGACCGGCGCGCGTCACGCCGGCTTCACCGCGCGGGCGAAGGTCAACCGCAAGGACTGGGGCCTGAACTGGAACATGGCCCTCGAGGCAGGCGGCTGGCTCGTCGGTGACGAGATCAAGCTCGACATCGAGGTGGCAGCGGACGAGGTCGGTGTGGCTGACGCCGTGCCGGCGGTCGTCGCCGCTCCGGTGGACCCCGCCCGCGAGGGCGCAGCCGCCTGACATGCTCGTGACGCGTGGTCCGGACGAGATCCATCACACGCAGGGCGGCTGGTTCGACGCTCGCTGGCACTTCTCGTTCGACCACTACCGAGACCCGGAGCAGATCGGCTTCGGCCCGCTGCGGGTCTTCAACGACGACCGGCTGATCCCGGGCGCCGTGTGGCCGCTTCATCCCCATCGCGACATCGAAGGCATCACGTGGACCGTCGAGGGCACGTTCGAGCACGAGGATTCGATGGGCAACGGCGGGATCCTCCCACCCGGCTCGCTCCAGCGGGCGACCCTCGGGTCGGGCATGTGGCACTCGGAGAAGAACGGCTCGCCGACCGATCCCCTCCGCTTTCTCCAGTTCTGGATCCTGCCCGACACGGCGGACCTGCCGCCGTCGGTCGACCAGCGCACGTTCCCGGCCGCCGACCGAACGAATCGACTGCTTCGCGTCGCGGGCCCGGCGGCGGGCGACCCGGTGAAGATCCACCAGGACACGTCGGTCCACGTTGCGTTGCTCGAACCGGGGGCGGAGGCGCGCCATCCGATCGGCCCGGGGCGGGGCGTGTATGTCTACCGGATCCGGGGCGCGGGCACGTTCGATGACGAGCCGGCGGCCGAGGGCGCGGCGGCCCGCGCGTGGGACCAGCCGGAGGTTCGGATCGGCGCCACCGAACCGTCCGAGGTCATCCTTATCGACGTCCCTCTCAAGTGGACTCCGGTCGGCGTCTGGGCCTGA
>JBBDZZ010000060.1:21202-26812 GCA_040899885.1 Chloroflexota bacterium
GGTCATCCTTATCGACGTCCCTCTCAAGTGGACTCCGGTCGGCGTCTGGGCCTGACGCCGGGTAGAGTTTCGGGCGTGACAGCCTTCGACGTCGAGGCGCTCCGGCGCCGGTTCCCGGCCTTGTCGCTGACCCATGACGGCCAGCCGATGGCCTTCTTCGACGGCCCGGGTGGCACGCAGGTGCCCGACACCGTCATCGACGCCGTTACCAACTACTACCGCGAGACGAACGCCAACGCCGGCGGTCCGTTTCCGACGAGCGTCCGGTCCGACGCGATCGCCGAAGACGCGCACGCGGCCGCGGCCGACCTGTTCGGCGCGGCCGGGCCGGAGGAGATCACCTTCGGCGCCAACATGACGTCGCTGACGCTCCACGTCAGCCGGTCACTCGGCGCGACGATGGAACCGGGCGACGAAATCATCGTCACCGGCCTCGATCACGAGGGGAATGTCGGGCCGTGGCGGTCGATCGCGGCCGACCGCGGCCTCACCGTCCGGTCCGTCGGTATCCGACGCGAGGACTGCACGCTGGACCTCGAGGAGCTCGACCGGCTGCTCGGGCCACGGACTCGCCTGGTCGCCGTCGGTTGGGCGTCGAACGCGGTCGGAACGATCAATCCCGTCGGCGAAATTGCCCGCCGCGCCCACGCGGCCGGCGCGCTCGTCTACGTCGACGCCGTCCATTGGGCGCCCCACGGGGCCATCGACGTGCGCCATGTCGGCGCCGACCTCGCCGTCTGCTCGGCGTACAAGTTCTTCGGCCCCCACGCGGGAATCCTGTACGGCAGGCGTGAGGTCCTCGAGCGACTGCCGTCGTACAAGATCCGGCCCGCCCATCATCGGTTCGAGACCGGGACCATGAACTTCGAGGGTCTGGCCGGTACGCTGGCCGCGCTCGACTACATCGCCGGCGTAGGACGGGAGTACGGCGGCGCCGGCGCGATGGCGGGCAGGCGCGAAGCGATCGTGGCCGGGATGAGCGCGATCCGGACGTATGAGATGAGCCTGTTCGAACGCCTCGTCGCCGGGCTCGAATCGATCCCCGGATCGCACCTGTACGGGATCGACGATAGGGCCCGGTTCGGTGACCGCACCCCGACGGCGGCGGTCAGGTTCGACCGCGTGTCACCGGAGGCCGTGTCGGTCGCCCTTGGTCGCGAGGGGATCGCGACGTGGCATGGCGACTTCTACGCGACGGGGCTGATCGAGCGCCTTGGCCTGGTCGCCTCGGGCGGCGTTCTCCGGATCGGGCTGACCCACTACAACACGACAGCGGAGGTCGACCGGCTGCTCGAGGCCCTCCGCCGCATCGTCGCCCGCTCCGTTCCTGCGGCCAGCGCCTCCTGACGCCCGTGGCCCGCGGGCTGCCGAGCCAGGCCGACGTCGTCGTCATCGGCGGCGGGATCGCGGGCGCTGCGACGGCGGCGTTCCTCGCCGAGGGCGGGGCATCGGTCGCCCTGGTCGAACGAGAGGCGATCGCGGCCGGGGCGTCAGGCCGGAATTCGGGGGTCGTCCAGGCGCCGCTCGATCCGGTGCTCGCCGCGCTCTACCGCGACACGCTCATCGAGTATCGGCGGCTCGCGCAGACAGGGGCGGGCGGCTTCGCCCTGCCGGTGGGTCCCGCCGGGCTGCTCCACGTGACCCGAGAGCCGGCGGTCGCGATTCGCCTCGCGGCGCAGCTGGCGGCGACTCACCCGGAGCTCGGGGCGGAGTTCCTCGATGGCGAAGCCCTGGCCAGGCTCGAGCCGTCCCTCGATCCAGCGGTCTCCGCGTGCCGGGTGGCGATCGGATATCCGGTCGCGCCGGCCGCGGCCACCCGAGCCTACGCCGCGCTGGCGGAGCGGCACGGGGTGCGAAGCGGCGTCGGCGTCCCGGGCCTGCTCATCCTGGAGGGCAGCAGGGTCGTCGGGGTCCGGACGAGCCAGGCGGATCACGTGTCGGCCGAGGCAGTCGTCGTGGCCGCGGGCCCGTGGACTCCTGAGATCGTCGATCCGTCCGGCGCCTGGCGCCCGATCCGGCCGGTGTGGGGGGTCGTGGCCGAGGTCGACCTCGCGTCACCTCCGCGCCACGTCCTCGAGGAGGCGGAGATCGACGACACGATCGAGCCGACATCCGCCGCGGCTAGGTCCGCAGCCCCCGACCCGTCGGATGGCTTCGCGTTCAGCCTCGTGACTGCCGCAGGCCGGTCCGTGCTCGGCTCGACGTTCCTCGAGGCCGAACCGGACGCCGACGCGCTCATTCCGGCGATTCGCGAACGCGGTGCCCGGTTCGTGCCGGCGCTCGCCGACGCCCCGCTTCTCGGCTCGCGACCTCTGCGCGCGGCCACAGAGCGCCGACGGGCGCCCCCTCGTTGGGCGCGTCCCGTGGCTCGACGGTCTCTACGTCGTCGCGGGCCACGGGCCGTGGGGCATCTCGACCGCCCCGGGCACCGCGAAGCTGCTCGCGGACCTCGTGCTCGGACGCCGGGCCCGGCTGCCGCCGGCCCTCGACCCGGCCCGCTTCGGCGGGCTCTGACCCGGGTTGTGCCCTACTTGGCGGTGGCCGAAAGCCGGTAGATCAATCCGCCGAGGGAGACGACGTAGAGGTTGCCCGCCTCGTCTTCGCCGAACGACGAGATCATCAGGGCCGTGTCCGCAAGCAGGGCCGGCGAGGACGGAGCTGCTGCGTCGAGCCCCCAGATCCTGCCGGAGCAGAAGTCCCCATATAGATAGCCCCCGAGGAGAAGCGCGTCCGGACCACGGGACACATAGCCCCCGGTCACCGAGCAGTTGTCCGCCCCGCTGACGGCGTGGCCGTACACGGCGACCGGCCGGACCTTTCCGGTCGTGCTGCAGCGCGACGGGTTGAAGCAGGCCCGGCCCTCCATGATCCGCCACCCGTAGTTCGCACCCCACCCGGCGTTGTGGGCGGTGGTCCTGCGCGAGACGTCGATCTCCTCCCACCGGTTCTGGCCGACGTCGCCGATCCACAGGTCACCTGTTCCGCCTGTTCGCGTGTCGAACGAGAAGCGCCAGGGGTTGCGCAGGCCGCGTGCCCAGATCTCGTCGAGGCCCGTCTTCCCGACGTACGGGTTGGTCCGCGGGATCGCGTAGTTCCTGGAGCCCGATGTCAGGTTGGGATTGATCCTGAGCATCTTGCCGAGGAGGCTGTTGAGGTTCTGGGCGCGGTTGCCAGGGTCGCCCGCGGATCCGCCATCGCCCATCCCGATGTAGAGGTAGCCGTCGGGTCCGAACGCCAGGTGGCCGCCGTTGTGGTTCGAATAGGGCTGGGCGATCGTCATGATCCGGCGGCCGGTGCGCCAATCGACGGTATCTGCGTTGCCAACAGCGCGGTATTCGTTGATCGCGGTGGCGCCGGTGCCCTTGAGCGTCATGTTGACGTAGAACTTGCCGTTGTCCTTGAACTTCGGGTGGAAAGCCAGCCCGAGGAGGCCCCGCTCGCCTCCGGTCGAGATCGAGGCCGACACGCTGAGGAACGGGGCCGCCAGGAGAGTCCCGCCCTTGATGACCCGGATCTTGCCGGTCTGCTCGACGACGAACAGGCGGCCCGAGCCGTCTCCGGCGTGAGTGACGAGGACCGGGCTCGACAGCGTGCCGGCGACCGGCGTGAGAACGAGATTGAACGCGCTCGGGTTGAAGGCCGCCGGAGCCGCCGCCGCGTCGCTCGCCGGCCGGGCCGCGCTACCCGCCGCTGGGCCTGCCCCGCCGATCAAGGCGAGCGCCGTGACGATCGCCGCCACCTGGAATCGCGACCGTCGCCGGGCAGCCTTGACGAAGTGGTGATGCAACACGCAGATCTCCCGTCTTGCGCCCGGAATGTCCAGCCGCCTGTACCGGGAATCTTGACGTGCGACGGAGGCCGGCGCAACCCGCCCGATCGGCTGGTCCCGCCCCCTGACGACGGTCAGCGCCAGCCTTCGGCGTTGAACAGGTACCAGGTCAGCTGGCCGAGGTAGATCCGGAGATCGGCCAGGCGGTCCCGGAGGTGGTCTCCGGGGCCGGTGCCGGCGAGCTCGACCACGGTCACGTGGGCCGGAGGCTCGACGGGTCCCGCACCCGCCCGGATCGGGCGCGCCGCGAAGCCGCTCCGGAGCTCGATCCGCTCGATACGCATCGCTGCCGTGTAGCCGGCCATCGCGCTCCAAAGCCTACTCCTGGCCTCCGGTTCCGCACAGGCCGGCGGCCGTATTCTTCGCGGGTGACCCTGACCGAGCGGCGCTTCGGCGCCCAGTCGATGACCGCGCCACTCCGCGAGGTGCTCGTGAAGCGGCCGGACGCCGCCTTTGGCGCCGCCTTCGACGACCCCGCCCATGGCTTCCTCCGCCCGGTCGATCTCGAGGTCGCGCGCCGCGAGCACGACGCCTTCGTCGACCTGCTCGTCGGGCTCGGGGTGGCCGTCCACACGCTGGAGGCCCAAGGCGCGAGCCCCGATCTCGTCTATACCTTCGACCCCCTCCTCGTCACCGACCGCGGCGCGATCCCCCTCCGGCCCGGCAAGCCGAACCGGCAGGTCGAGCCCGCCCTGCTCGAGGAATGGACCAAGGAGGCCGGGATCCCGACCGTCGGCCGGATCGAGGCCCCCGGCACGATCGAGGGCGGCGACACGTTCTGGCTTCGGCCGGACATCTTCTGTATCGGCCGCACGCTCCGGACGAACTCGGAAGGCGCGCGCCAGCTCGCCGCGCTCATCGGGGGCGACGTTCGAGTGTTCGACGTCCCGTATTGGCGCGGCCCGGCCGAGCTGATCCACCTCCTGTCGGTGATCTCGCCGGTCGCCGACGACCTGGCGGTCGTGTTCATGCCCCTCCTGCCGGTGGGACTGTGGGAGCTCCTCGGAGACCTGGGCGTCGGCGTCGTCGAGGTCCCCGAGGAGGAGTTCGCGACCCTCGGCTGCAACGTGCTGGCGGTTCGACCGGGGGTCCTGGTCGCCGCGGCGGGAAATCCGCGGACCAGGGCCGCGCTCGAGGCGCGCGGTTGCGAGGTCCACACGTACCCGGCGGCAGAGACCGGGATCAACGGCTCCGGCGGGCCGACCTGCCTCACCCGCCCGATCCTCCGCGGCTGACCGTGGGACTGACCGACCTCGAGCGCGCCGCGGTCGCCGCCGTCGACCCGGCCCGCATCCAGAGCGACCTGGTGGGCCTTGTCAGGATCGCCAGCATCACCGGCCACGAAGAGGAGGTGCAGCTCGAGGTCGTCCGGCTCCTCGAGGCCGCCGACATCGCCGTCGAGCGGATCACCCCCACGCCCCAGGAGGCCGCGGCCGACCCGGACTGGCCGGGCGCGGAGATGCCCCGGGCGAGCCTGCCGATCGTGCTCGGGCGCCTCGGCCGCCCGGGCGGGCGGCGGTTGTTGCTCGTCGGTCACGTCGACGTCGTGCCACCCGGCGATCTCGCGACTTGGACCGTTCACCCGTGGGGCGGTGATGTCCGCGACAACGTGGTCTATGGCCGGGGCGCGTGCGACATGAAGGGCGGGGTGGCGGCGATCCTCGAGGCGGGCCGCGTCCTCCGGTCCGTCGCCGACCGCACCGCCCTGGCCGGGGAGGTCGTCCTCGCGTTCGTCCCGTCCGAGGAGGATGGGGGACAGGGGATGCTCGCGGCGATCCGGG
>JBBDZZ010000061.1:0-2163 GCA_040899885.1 Chloroflexota bacterium
CTGATCCGAAGTCAGTCGCTCTATCCACTGAGCTACGGGCGCCTGCTCCGAGGATACCCGAGGGAAACAGAAGGCCTGCCGGCGTCGCCGAGGGGCTTCGAGCCCCGACGAATCAAGACGCCGGCGGGCGAACCCGCCGGGCGTCTCGTGCGTGAGAGTGGGTCGGTCAGATCGCGCCGCGACCCGTCCGGCTGCGGCCGGTCAGGAAGTGATAGCCAACGACCACGATGATCGCGCCGATCGTCGCGACGACGATCGTCTCGATGGAGATGTCGTTGATGAAGTTGCGGCCGGGAAAGAACAGGCCCGCGACGAACCCACCGACGACCGCCCCGATGATCCCGAGGACGATCTTGCCGATAACCCCGAGGCCCTCGTCGCCCTTGACGAGCATGCCCGCGAGCCAGCCGGCGATCGCGCCGACGACGATCCAGGACAGGATACCCATGTGCGTCTTCCCTCCAGTGGGCTTGATCCGGTGACGCCCGGCCGGGCCGATTGGTCGATGGGCTCGGCCACCCGCCGTCGTCCGCCGGAGGTCTCGTTGCGCAATACGCGCGCAATGATCGTGCCACCAAGGGGATTGCGAGGCCGTCATGAGCGTTGCCCGTTGGCATTGCGGCCCCGTGGCAGACCGCAGCCGGGGCGCTGGGGCACGACGGTTCGATTCTCGCCTCGCCGGTGCCTCAGGGCAACATTCCGGAAACGCGAACGACGGACATCTGCAATGCTGGCGTCACGAACCCGTTCCAGCTCGCCGAGGGGAGGAAGAGTGGGATGATCGACCGCGGCTCGGCCGTGGGCGAAGCGCCGCCATCGCGCGCGGCGATCCTCGAAGCGCAGCTCGACGCCTCGGTCGAGGCAAGCCTGGTCGTATCGTGCGAGGGGCAGATCCTGTCGTGGAACAGGCGCTTCCTCGAGATCTGGAAGCTCGACCCAGACCTGCTCGAGAGAGGCTCCGACGAGGCGGTCCAGCGAGCGCTGGAGCCGTTGCTCGCCGATCCCCGCCGCTACCGCGACCGGCTCGCATACCTGGCCGACCATCCCGAGGAGCTCAGCCGCGACGAGATCCGGCTGCGGGACGGCCGGGTCCTCGACCGGCACACCGCGCCGCTGCTTGGCGAGACCGGCCAGGTCGCCGGACGGATCTGGTTCTTCCGGGACGTGACCGAGGAGAAGCGTGGCGAGGAGGGGAGCCGCCTGCTCGCCGCCGCGGCGGACCTCCTGTCCGAGCACCCCGGCGACGAGGTCCTCCCTCAACGGATTGCGAGCCTTGTGGTCCCGGCCTTCTCCGACTGGGCTGCCGTCGACCTGCTCGGCTACGACGAGGCATTCCACCGGCTCGGCACGGCGCACGCCGATCCGGCGAAGGAGCCGCTCCTCCGGGAGCTCGACCGGCGATACCCCGTGCAGGCGGGGCAGGGACACCTCCGCGGTCGGGTCGTCGCCACCGGCCGGCCGGTCATCATCGAGGGAGCCGACGCCGAGGCGATCCGCGGCGTGGCCCGTGACGCCGAGCATGCGGAGCTCCTCATGTCGCTCGGCCTCACCTCGGCGATCTGGGTGCCGCTCATCGGTCGGACGGAGACGCTCGGGGTCATCTCGTTCGGGCTGACGACGGACCGGCGGACGTTCGGGCCGGAGGGGCTCGCGCTGGCCATGGAGCTCGCTCGGCGCTGCGCCCTCGTCATCGACAACGCGCGGACTTACGAGCGGCTCCGGCGGCGCGAGCAGCAGCAGGCCGTGGTCGCGGGTCTCGGCCTCCGGGCGCTCGGCGGAGCCGGCCTCGACGAATTGTGCGAGGAGGCTGTTCGGAAGCTGGCATCGACACTCGACGTCGAGTTCGCAAAGATCCTCCAGCAACTCCCGGACAAGCGGCGGCTCCTGCTGCGGGCGGGCCTCGGCTGGCGGCCGGGCCTCGTCGGCAAGGCCACCCTCGGGACGGACCGTGGCTCGCAGGCCGGCTACACCCTCCGGTCGGGCAGCCCGGTCGTCGTCACCGACCTCGCGACGGAGACGCGGTTTACCGGCGCCGCGCTGCTGCTCGACCACGGCGTGGTCAGCGGGATGAGTGTGATCATCGAGGGCCACGGCGCGCACTGGGGAGTGCTCGGCGCGCACACCGCGAGGCGTCGCCGGTTCAGCGAGGACGACATCCACTTC
>JBBDZZ010000061.1:2263-21744 GCA_040899885.1 Chloroflexota bacterium
GCTCGGCGCGCACACCGCGAGGCGTCGCCGGTTCAGCGAGGACGACATCCACTTCGTCCAGGCAATCGCTAACGTCCTGGCGGACGCGATCGAGCGGCAGCGGGGCGAGGACGCCATCCGCGCGCGGGACGACCGGCTCGAGCTGACCCTCGCCGCGTCGCGGACCGGGTTCTGGGAGTGGGACGTGGTCGGGGGGAAGCTTGAGTGGTCCGACCAGATCTCGGCGATCCACGGCCTAGCGCCGGGCCAGGCTCCGGCCGGGTTCGATGAGTACGTCAACGAGATCATCCATCCCGACGATCGGGAGCGGTTCCTGTCGACGGTGACCGCGGCCGTCGAGGCCGGCGGCCAGTACGACCTCGACTTCCGGATCCTCTGGCCCGACGGGTCTGTCCACTGGACGAACGGAGTAGGCCGCGCATTCGTCAATGCAGCTGGCCGCCCCGTCCGGATGATCGGCATCGGCCGGGACATCACAGACCGCAAACGGGAGGACGAGGAGCGCGAGCATCGAGCCAGATCCGCGAAGCGTTCATCGGGGTGCTGTCGCACGAGCTGCGTACCCCGATCACGACGATCTACGGCGGTGTGAAAGTCCTCCGCCGAAGAGGGGAGTCGCTCGACTCGGAGAGCCGCGCCGCGGTACTCGACGACATCGATTCGGAGGCGGATCGACTCTTCCGGCTCGTCGAGGACCTGCTGGTCCTGACGCGTGCGGAGCGCGGCAACCTCGAGGTCGGCGACGAGCCTGTCCACCTTCCGCCCATCGTCGACCGGGTCATCGTGGCGGCTCGCGCGACGTGGCCGGGGACCGGTTTCAAGTGCGAGTGGACCGGCCGGCTGCCGGTCGTGCGGGGCGACGACACGTATGTCGAGCAGGTCCTCCGCAACCTCGTCGGGAACGCCGGAAAGTACAGCCCGACGGGTACGACGGTCGAGGTCGAGACGAAGGTCGTCGACCACTCGGTCGAGATTAGGGTCCTCGACCGGGGACCGGGGATCGAGGAGAAGAATGCGGAACGCCTGTTCGACCTGTTCTATCGGGCGAGCGCGACGGCCCACGCGGCCAGCGGCGCGGGAATCGGCCTCTTCGTCGCCCGCCGCCTCGTCGAGGCGATGAACGGCGGCGTCTGGGCGCGGCCGCGACAGGGCGGCGGGTCCGAGTTCGGGTTCTCACTCCAGCTGTACGACGAGAAGTAGCCCGGCCGGCCCTAGAGGCGTGCGTGCGCGCCTCGGGTAACCTCCGAATTCCCATGCTGTGAGCCTCGGACTGCGAGCTCGTCCCACTTTCTTTGGTTTCGTCGCCAGGCGCGCGGGGGGTGGGATTGTGGGGACGGATGAACGTGCCGGCGGGATGAATCGACCCGGAGTCTTGTCCCAGTCTCAGCCACTGGGAATCTGAAGCGGAGGCGTACGAGGGCTACGCGCGCGAGATCCTCAGCCGTCTTCCCCGGGGACGAAATGACGGTCTCCGTGGCCGCGTCGCCGTGATCCGCGCAGGGGAGTGGTCGCCGTCCTCGCCAAATGTCCCCACCAGGGACGGCCGAGACTCCGCCGGCCCAGCCGGTCCCCCACGGGGACATTTGAGAGCATCGGGTCCCGCGTCATGCCCGCCGGTAGCGCCGCCCAATGAGAGCCCACGCGGGGAGGCGCGACAGTACCTCGCTCAGCCGCAGGTTCGTCGATCCGTCGCGGGCCTCGATCGCGAGCAGCGAGTCCGTCGCCGTCGCATCGGCCGGGCGAGCGTCGACGATCGCCAGGTCGATCGCCACCCGGCCCGGCTCGGGCGTCCCAAGTCCCGCCACGAGTTCCGACGGGAAGCCGCCCTCCTCGTACTGCGCCCGGATCTCCGACTCGGCCCGCCAGCGCGGCCGGCGGAGGAGGATCGCCCGCCACGCCTCCGCGACCGCCGACGTCACGCGGCCGTCCCCCGACCGCGGCGTCCGGCCCGCCGCGACCGCCTCACCCCGGGCCCACAGGGCCGCCTGGTGGAGGAGCGCGTACTCGTCGAGGTCGGCGTAGTCGGATAGCCGCTCCGCCGGCGAGCCGTCGCCGAAGATCGCCCGGATCGAGGCCCCGAACACCTCTGCCAGGTCGAGGTCGATCGCCCGGACCGTGCGGTGGTAGTAGACCTGCTGGTACATGAACAGCCGGGCGGTGAGGAACATCTCGAGCGCTCCGAGGCCCGGCTCGTACAGCGTCAGGCCGCGGTCGGACACGAATGTGTAGCGGCGCAGCCGCTCGACGTCGACCGGGCCAATGGCGACGCCGGTAAGGTACGCGTCGCGCCGGACGTAGTCGAGGTTGTCCACGGTAAACACGCCGGACAGGAGCGGCTGGAGCAGGCGGACCCAGGCCGGCATCGTTGCGTCGGCGAGAGCCGGCTTCGAGACGAGGAACGAGATCCAGCGCGGGTCGATCGACTCGTCCGCAGCGAATGCGTCCCGCTCCGGCTGGACCCCGGGCGCTCGGCGGAGGTCGCCGATGAGCGAGCCCAGCTCGCGCTCGATGATGAGCTGCGAGAGGTCCTCGTGCGAGAGCGCCTTCGGGCCGGACCGGCGCACGTCCGCGGGAGCCGAAAAGGCGCTGAGCACCTGGTCGTCGAAGAAGTGGGCGAACGGCCCGTGGCCAACGTCGTGGAGCAGCCCGGCGATCCGGAGCGTCTCGACAACCAGCCCTTCGGATGGGATCGTGCCCCGCGAATCGCCGCGCCGCCGCTCCGTTCGGAGCGCCCCTCGCAGGCTCGGATAGAGCGCCCGCGCCCACAGTCCCGCCTCGTGCATGACGCCCAGGCCGTGGGTGAAGCGCGAGTGCTCCGCGGTCGGGAAGACCCATCGCGCGCTCTGGAGCTGGCTCACCCGGCGAAGTCGCTGGAGCCAGGCCGTGTCGAGGAGGTCCTCCTCGGCGGCCGTCTCCTCGGGCAGGCCGGCGGCCGCCGACTCGGCCGCGGACAGGCGCTTGGTCAGCTCAAGGTACCCGTGGATCGGGTCGCTGATGAGGTTGACCGCCCGGAATGGATGGCGGGCCATGGGCCGGGCTACTCCTCGTACCGGGCGAGCGCCCGCCGGTGGGTCGCCGCGACGTCCGCCCGGAGCTCCGCCGGCTCGACGACCTCGACATCGTCGCCCCACGACAGGATCCACAGCCGGATCTCGATCGTCCCGGACACGCGCGCCCGCCAGACGAGTGACCCGTCGGCGGCCTCCTCGACGCGCTGGCTCGGGTGCCAGGTTGCCTCGCGGACCCTCGCCGCGACCACCGGGGTGAAGCGCAGGACGATCTCCACCTCGGGCTGGTCGGCGATGATGTCCCAGGCCCGCCGGAACGTCTCTTCGATCGTGTCCGCCTCCCGACGCTCGAACGTCCGCGGCGTCAGTGCCACGTCGCGGATCCGCTCGATCTTGAACGTCCGGACGGCGCCGCGCGTCTCGTCCCAGCCAATCAGGTAGAGGGCGTGGGTCTGGAGAGACGGCTCGATCAGGTGGGGGCGGACGGTCGCTCGCCGCCGTTCGCTCCCCTTGCCGTACTTCCCCGGGTCGTAGTCGAGGGTGACGACCCGGCGCTCCGCCCACGCGCGCGTGAGCAGGTGGACGTGCCGGCTGAACGCCTCGTCTCGGGGATGGCGCGAGAGCTCGTCGAGCGTCCGGTCGACGTGCTCGGCGAGGGCCGGTGGCAGGACCTCTTCGAGCTTCTCGAACGCGGCCGCGAGGTCCGGGTCGTACTTGTCCGCGTAACGCACCATGAGCCGCGCCGACAGGACCACCGCCATCGCCTCCGACAAGGTCAGCTTGAGCGGCGGCAGGAACTCGTCGCCGACCACGCCCCACAACCCGTCCTCCGACCAGACGGCAACGCCGACCTCCTGCTCGAGCGCCTTGAGGTCGCGGTAGACGGTCCGCGGCGAGACGTCGATCCGGCGCGCGATCTCGGCCGGCCGGATTCCCTCGGTGTGCGCCTTGAGAACGCCCACGACACGGAGCATTCGGGCCAGCCGATCGCGCTTCGTCGCGTGGCGGTCCTCGGCTTCGGTCATCCCTCTCCCGTCGGCAGCCGTGCCGTCAGCCCGTCGGGCTGACGATCGCGTGCGCCCGGCCGCGCTCGATGGCGATCATCGTCACCTGGACCCGGGCCTGCAGGCCACCGTCGACGATGCCGGACGCCGGGCCGCTCAGGGTGCCGGACACTCTGCCCAGCTCGCCGTCCGTGAAGACCCAGTAGTCGAGCTCGCCCCGCCAGTGAAGCAGCTCAACGCCGCCGACGAGGCGACGGACCTCCGGGAACGCCACCTCGAAGGCGGGACCGGCGATCGCGACCCGGCACTGACGCGCACGAGCGCCCTCGAAGAACGAGATCCCGAGCGTTTCGGCGGCCGGTCGGGTACCGCCCTCGACCGCGGCGGCGAGCACGGCCTGATCGAGCGCGTCCCGGTTTCCGGCGGGGGATGCGTCGATCCGCCAGCCGGTCGCCGGGTCGAGCCGCCATTCCACCTCCCCGATCCGCGCGGCGCCGTACTGGCCCAGCTCCCGGTCGCTCGCGACGTAGGCCAGCCAGCGGTAGTCGTCGCCCCGGCGGACGCCCCGCAGGTCTACCGTTCCCAGCGGCACGCGGTCGACGTCGCCGGCCAGCTCGATCTCGACTCGGGCGCTCGCCGCCGGACGAACCGGCTCAGCGCAGGTCGGCGGCTCGATCGCCGGGTTCGCCGGACCGAACCGCGAGCCGGCGACCGGCCGATCGCGCAGCGCGAGCTCATTGCCGATCGCCGCGCCGGTGAACGCGAGGCTGATCCCGGCCGTGGCCGCGACGGCGATGAGGACCCCCCGGACGAGCCGGCGCCGCCGGAGCGCCGTTCCGCCCAAGACCGCCCGCGCAACCCCGAGGCCGCTGAACAGGCCCGTGCCGAGCAGCGCGAGTGCCCACGGGTACGCAGCCTCCGCGGACGGGAGGAGCGTCTGCGGCCCACGCGCGAGGATCTGCCCCAGGACACCGCCCATCGACGGTACGAGGACGAGGAGCGTCCCGAGGCCCAGCCAGACGAGGCCGGCGAACGCCCGACCCCCCCGGGCCACGGGTGGCCAGACGAGGCCGGCGACGGCCACGAGGATCGGCAGCCCCGCGGTGAGCCCCACGACCAGGTCGAGTGGCCCGCCGGGGCGATAGGCGAGCAACACGAGGAACGCCGTGAGCGTCCATCCAGCGGACAGGGCGGCGGCGATCAATCGGAGCTCGAAGGTCCGAACACGCACGCCGGCAGTCTACCGGCCGGGGTGATCCGGCCCGGAGGGGTCACGAACAGGCCGATTCGCCCACCGCAAGTACGGGCCAGGGTGGGACCTGCGGGTCATCGAAGGCACCACCCCGTTCGACCCACCATCGCGATCAGCAGGCCAACCTTTCGTCAGGGCCTCGGCCCCGGTACGAAAGGTCCGAGGAAACAGGACTTGAGACATGGCAAGCCAGGCACGTCGAGATACACAGGGACACGGACGATCCTCCCGGGCGGGCTCATGGTCGGTGGTCGCGGCGGGCTCCGCGGGCGTGTCTGGATCCATCGATACGCGGCCGTCGAGCCGGCCGGACGACCGGCCCCGGCGACCGGCGACCAAGGCGACGTACCGAACACTCCTCCTCCGGGGACTGACACCTGACGAGGCGGCCAGCCTGACGGCCTTCCTCTGCGGCCTCCAGGTCGGAAGCGGCCACTGGCACATCGACCAGGTCAACCAGCTCCTCTTCCTTCGAGAGCTCCACAACGCCGGACGTTTCGGCTCCAACGACGGGGCGGAAGCGGCCTGAGGGACCGACAACTCGACAACTGAATACCCCGGCTCCGTCGGCGTTCTCCCTCCTCCCGCCGACGGGGTCTCTCCTCCGAAGCGGCGCCTCTCCCTCCTCCAGGCGCCGCTTCGGATTCCCGGGCCGAAATTGGCCCGCGGCCGGCGCGGCCCGGGGCGCGCCCGCCGGGTACGATCCGGCCGATGGCCCGCCCGTTCGTCTCGCTCCTCACCGACTTCGGCCTGCGCGACCCCAGCGCCGCGATCTGCCGGGGCGTGATTCTCGGCATCGCCCCAGACGCCGAGGTGGTCGACATCAGCCACGAGGTCCGCAAGTTCGCGATCCGCGACGGCGCCCTTCTCCTGTGGTGCGCGCTGCCGTACCTGCCGGTCGGCGCCCACGTCGCCGTCGTCGACCCGGGAGTCGGCACGGCCCGCCGGCCGATCGCGATCCGGGTGGCCCGGGGCGACCACCTCGTCGGGCCGGACAACGGCCTGGTGCTGATGGCGGCCGACAAGCTCGGCGGAGTGACGGCGGCCGTCGAGCTGCGCGAGGCCGCGTACCGGTTGCCGGTCGTTTCGACGAGCTTCCACGGGCGGGATGTCTTCGCGCCGGCGGCGGCCCACCTCGCGCTCGGCGTCCGGCTCGATCGGCTCGGCCCGTCGATCGACGCTGCGAGCCTTGTCCGCCTGCCGATCCCGGAACCGCGGGTGACGGCGGACGCCCTCGAGACCCACGTGATCTACGTCGACACATTCGGCAACGTCAAGCTCACGGCCCTGAGGCCGGCGCTTCACGAGGCCCTCGGTGAGGTGCCGTTCGGGACCCGGCTGGAGATCGAGCTCCGGCCCGCGAACACACCCGCGCGGCGGGTGATCACCGTCTGGTCGGACACGTTCGGCCGCGTCGATCGTGGCGAGCCGCTGCTCTACGAGGACTCGTACGGGCGGCTCTGCCTGGCCGTCAACCAGGGCGACGCGGCGGCGACCCTGGGCCTGACCGAGGACCTCGCCATGGCCATCCGTCGCGCGGGCTGAGCCTCGGATCGGAACTCCGACCGGCCGGGTCGGCATTCGGCGGCACCTCGGTTACACTGCGCGGGTTCCGTCGGAGCAGGAGGGATCTCTGGCATGCGCACCTCGACCAAGCTGGCCGCGCTCGCCCTGCTCGTGGCGCTCGTGGCGGTCTTCGCGTTCATCGCCACCCGGTCCCCGGGCGCGCCGTCACCGACGACCGGACCGACGGGCAGTCCGGCGGCCTCCCCGAGCGCCGTCGCCTCCCCGAGCGCCGTTGCCTCCCCGAGCGCCGTTGCCGAGGCCTGCACCAGGGACAACCTCGACACGATGACCGCCGGCGGGCTGACGATCGGGACCGACAATCCCGCGTTCCCGCCGTACTTCCTCCCCCGCGCCGGTGGCAACACCGAGCCGTGGGACCCGGAGCAGGGCGATCCCACGTCGGGTGAAGGGTTCGAAAGCGCCGTCGCGTACGCGATCGCGGACGAGCTGGGATTCGCGAAGGAGGACGTGACCTGGGTCGTCGTCCCGTTCCTCAACGCCTTCCAGCCCGGCGAGAAGGACTTCGACTTCGACATCAACCAGGTCACCTTCAGCGAGGAGCGGACGGCCGGTGCCGACCTGTCCGACGGCTACTACTTCGGCAATCAGGCCGTCGTGGTCCGGGCGGACGGCCCGTTCGCTGCGGCGAAGACGATCACCGAGCTCAAAGCCGCCAAGCTCGGCGCGCAGGTCGGAACGACGAGCCTGGCGACAATCGAGGAAGTCATCCAGCCAACCCAGGAAGCCTCGGTGTACCAGTCGAACGATGACGCCATCGAAGCGCTTGGCAACGAGCAGATCCAGGGCATCGTGGTCGACCTGCCGACGGCGTTCTTCATCGTCAACGTCCAGACCTCTGGCAACGCGATCATCGGCCAGATCGGGCCCGATGCGGGTGCCGACCCGGAGCATTTCAGCGTGGTAGTCGAGAAGGACAGCCCGCTGACCGATTGCGTCAATCAGGCGATCGCCGCGCTCGCCGACGCGGGCACGCTCGACGCGCTCGCCGACCAGTGGCTGCCGGACAAGGACGTCCCCGAGCTCCAGCCGTGATGGGCCCGTCCGGGCCGGAGTGAGGGGCTCGCGGCGACGATCGGTCGCGATCGCCGCCGTCTCGTCGGTCGCTTTCCTCGCAATCATTGGGGTCGCCATCGTCAACGCACCCGGGTGGCCGCGCGTCCGCGACTCGTTCTTCAATGCAGAGGTCTTCGCAGCATCCTGGCCGGTGATGCTCCAGTCCTTCGGCGTGAACGTCCAGCTGTTCCTCATCGCCGAGGTTCTGATCCTCGGCTGGGCGCTGGTCGTCGCCGTTCTCCGAAGCACGCCGGGTCCGGTCTTCTTTCCGATCCGGGTGCTGGCAATGATCTATGTCGACGTGTTCCGGGCGCTGCCCGGAATCCTCGTGATCTTCATCCTGGGGTTCGGTGTCCCGGCACTACGGCTCCCTGGCGTCCCGAGGGACCCGTTCTTCTGGGCGGTGGTCGCCCTGGTCCTGCTCTATTCCGCCTACGTCTCCGAGGTCTATCGGGCGGGGATCGAGTCGGTCCATCCGAGCCAGACGGCCGCCGCGCGTTCGCTCGGCCTGGGACAGCTCCAGGCCCTCCGCTTCGTCGTCCTTCCCCAGGCAGTCCGGCGGGTCATACCGCCGCTGCTCAACGACTTCATCGGACTCCAGAAGGACACCGTCCTCGTCTCGTTCCTGGGAACGGTCGATCTCTTCAATCGGGCCCAGATCCGGCAGTCCGCGACCTTCAACTACACGCCCTATCTCGTTGCAGCGCTGATCTTCCTCGTGCTCACGATCCCGCTCGCCCGCCTCACCGACTGGCTCGTTGCCCGTGACGCGCGCCAGCGAGCGGTCACCGGCGGCGTGCGATGACGGCCGGCGGCGAGGTCCTGCGGATCGAGGGACTCCACAAGTCCTTCGGGTCGCTCGAGGTGCTGCGGGGGATCGATCTCACGGTCGCCGCTCACGAGGTCGTCTGCCTGATCGGATCGTCCGGCTCCGGCAAATCCACGCTGCTGCGCTGCATCAACCTGATCGAGCCAATCGACGCGGGCCGGGTCGTGGTGGAAGGCGAGGACATCACGGCCCCAGGGGTGGAGGTCGACCGCATCCGGCGCAAGATCGGGATCGTCTTCCAGGCCTTCAACCTGTTTCCTCACATGACCGTCCTCGGCAACGTGACCCTCGCTCCGCGCAAAGTGCTGGGCAAGACCCGGGCCGAGGCGGACGACGAGGCAGCTGCGCTGCTCCAGCGGTTCGGACTGGCGGACAAGCGCCGCGAGTACCCCGACCGCCTGTCCGGCGGCCAGCAGCAGCGGGTGGCGATCATCCGGGCCCTGGCGATGCGACCCAGCCTGCTCCTCCTCGACGAGGTGACGAGCGCGCTCGATCCAGAGCTCGTCGCCGAGGTCCTCGACGTCATCCGCGAGCTCGCCGCCGGTGGGATGACGATGGTGATCGCGACCCACGAGATGAGCTTTGCCCGTGACATCGCGCACCGGGTCGGCTTCCTCGACGGGGGACGGATCCTCGAGCAGGGTCCCCCGTCGGAGATCCTCTCGGCGCCGAAGGAGCCGCGGACGCGGCAGTTCCTCCAGCGGGTCATCCAGGCAGGCCGGCTCTAGGCCGGATCTACCGCTCGGTCACCGCTCCGCGGCAGGCGTCGACGAAGACCCGGAACAGGCGCTCGAACGCGGGGGGCGTCGAGTCCTGCCGCTCCGGGTGGCACTGGACGCCCATGACGAAGCGGCCGCCGCGGGTCTCGGCGCCCTCGACGAGCTCACCCGCCGGCGACGTCGCGAAGGCGTTCGGCACGAGAGCCGGGGCGAGGTCCGCGATGCGGACCGCCTGGTGGTGGTACGAGTTGACCTCGAGCCTCCCGCCGCCGACGTTCGTTGGGAAGAGGATCCGCGCAAGGCGCGTCCCCGCCGCGACACGGACGGGGTGGGTCATCGCCGGGCCCTTGCCGTAGCTCTTGCCGATGTGTCCGCCGACATCCTGGACGAGCTGCCCGCCGAGGAAGACGTTCAGCGCCTGGAAGCCGCGGCACAGGCCAAGGACCGGGAGCCCGCGTGCCTCGGCGGCGCTCCACGCGGCCGCCTCGAGCTCGTCGCGGTCCGGCTCGGTCCCCGTCGAGCCCTCGACAGGGCGTCCGTAGCGCCCAGGGTCGACGTCTTCTCCTCCCGACATGAGCAGCCCGCTCATCGACTCGAACGCAGAGCGCCGCTCCGCCTCGGAGGCCGTCGCGTCGATGACGACCGGCTCGCCGCCGTGGCGTCGCACGGCATCCGTGTAGAGGCGGTTCTTGCGCTCCGCGATGGCGGGGTCCGACTGGCGAGCAGCTACGGCAACCGTCACAAGCACGCGCGGGGCGGAGGAGGGAGCGTGACTCACGACGCGAGAATACGCGGCCGAGCCGCGGCCCCGGTCAGCCGCCCGGCGACGGCGAGTCGACGGGTGATGGAGTCGGCGCGGCGAACTCGTCGTAGACCGTGCCCGGAGTGATCGTGAGTGTCCAGCCGACCCCGATCCGGTCCGGACGGTACTGCTCTGAATCGGGGTCGAGGGACGGGTAGCGGTCGCGGTTCCAGAAGGCGATGCTGCGGGCCGTCGTCCGGAACTCGTCGGCGATCGAGTTCAGGCTGTCGCCGGACTTCACGAAATAGCTGAGCGGCGTCGGTCGCGGGGTCGGTGTCGGGCGGACGAACGTCCGGCTCGGGGATGGGCCCGGGGAGCCCGCGACGGCCGTGCTATCCGGACCCGGAGTCGCGGTGGGGCCCGCCGGGGTTCCCGGATCAGCCGGGCGCAACCCCGGCAGCACGAAGACGACGCCGACGAGGATCGCGAGAGCCGCGCCGAGAAACGCGGCGAGCACAACGGAGATCCACGACGGGCCCCGGCGCGGAGGCGGCTGCGGCCCGTAGTCGATGTCCATGGTCCGGAGTCTGACGGAACGCTGCGCTTACGGGTGACGCCGGGCGTCAGCCGGCCGCGGGCGTCGGTGGGTCGACCGGCGTCGGGTCCTGGAGCGAGAACTCAGCGGCCTTCGAGAGGCCTTCCTCGGCGGTCGCGATCTGGCCGTGGCCGGATCGCTTGGCGACGAAGCACGCGCGGTCGGCCGCGAGGAGGATCAAGTCGGCCGTCGAGCCGTCGTTCGGGAACGTCGCCACGCCGAAGGAGGCGGACACGGCGATCCCCTCGGACTGCCACGCCGATCCGCTCTCGCCGACCTTGAGAATGGCCTTCCGGACTCGTTCCGCGACGCGGACGCCCGCCTTCGCGTCCGCGCCGGGCAGGATCAGTGCGAACTCGTCGCCACCGTAGCGGAAGAAGAGGTCGGTCTCGCGTCCGGCGCCCACGATCGCCTTTGCGATCTCGGCGAGCAACCGGTCACCGGCCTGGTGACCGAGAGCATCGTTGACGCGCTTGAACTCGTCGAGGTCGAGCATCACGAGGCTGAACGGCTCGAGCCCGGCCGCATTGGCGATCAGCCGCTCCCGGAAGGTCCCGTGGTTGAGCAGGCCGGTCAGATCGTCGGTCCGGGCCCGGATCTCCACCGCCCGGTAGACCTCCGCGTTCTGGAGCGCGATCGAGACCTGGGCCGCGAACAGCTTGACAAGATCGAACTCGTCGTCGGTGAACGTGTTGCCCTCGCCCAGGCGTTCGACCGTCAGTACGCCCGTCACTCCCTGGCGGCCCCGGAGCGGGACGACGACCAGGCCCCCATGGACCGGACCGGGCGCGAAATGCTGGACGCGTGGGTCGTCGTACTGGTCCACCACGAGCGCAGCCTCATTGTGCTCGATCGCCCAGGTGGCGAGACCCGCCTCGCCGACCTCCCACTCCTGGAGGTAGTCCTCCGCGTTGACGCCGCGCGCCGTCAGCGGCCGGAGCTTCCGGGCCGCACGGTCGTACACCTCGATCGAGATGTTGTCGAACCCCACGAGCCGCTCGAGCAGGTCGGCGATCTGGTCGAGCACGGCCCGCGGGTCGAGCGTGGTGAGGATCGACTCGGTGATGAGGACGAGCTCCCGCTGGCTGCGGAGCTGCCGTTCGAGCGCTTCCGACTTCTCCCGCAGCTCCGCGGTCGCATCGGCGTTGGCCATGGCCTGGGCGGCGAAGCTCGCGTAGATGACCAGCAGCCGCAGGTCGTCCTCGGTGAACTGGTTGAGACCCAGCTTCGCGAGGACGAGCACGCCGAGGACCTGGTCCTCGAAGATCATCGGCGCGAGAAGCATCGACTCGTCGAGGTCGGCCTCCGTCCCGGGGACCGTGTTCGCCCGGGGGTCCTTGGCCGCGTCCGGCAGCATGACCGGCTCGTGCTGTTGCGCGACCCAGCCCGTGATCCCCTGGCCGACCTTCACCCGCAGCTCCTCGGGTGTCTCGTCGACGTACTCGCCCACCTGCCCCAGCATCGCGACCGGGACGAGGTCCTCGCCGTACTGGCGGTAGACACGGACGTTGTGGTAGTCGATCAGCTGGCGCAGCTCGTTGGCGATCGCCTCGCCGATCTCGTGGACGCTGGTCAACCGATTGAGCCGCGCCCCGAGATGCTGGATCGACTGGAGCTGGGCCGCCCAGGTCGCCATCTGGCTGTAGTTCTGGGCCGTCCTGATCGCGACGCTCGCCTGGGTCGCGAGGGCGGCCATCGTGTCCATCTCGTGCTCCGTCCAGTGGTGCGGACGATCGTGGTAAACGTTGAGCAATCCCACGAGCAGATCGCCGTCGAACAGGGGCGCCGTGCACACGGTGTCGAACCCCTCCTGGACGACCGCCGCGCGCACCCCCGCCCCGCGCGGGTCGTCCCGGTAGTTGACCGAGAAGAGCGGCCGCTTGGCGGCCATCGCTGCCGACGGGAGCGAACGGGGCGGGAAGTGGCGGACCGCGTTGAGGAATGTCTGCGAGAGGCCGCGCGAGACTTCCGCGACGGCTTCGCCCGACGGGCGGACGAGGAAGACCGCCGCGCGATCGCCATCGAACAGGACCATCGCATGGTCGACGAGGCCGGCGAGGATCTGGTCGAGGTCGAGCCGGCTGCCGATGTCGCCGGACACCCGGCGGAGCGCGTCCGCCCGGTGGAGCTGATGGGATACGTCCACGGCGGCGCGGGAGAGCTTGATCGTCGTTCCGAGCGACCGCGCCGCGGCGATGGCCAGCTCCTCGTCCCGTTCGCCGAGCGAACCTAGCCCCTCGCCGACGAGGAGCAGGGCGCCCCACGGCCGGCCCTCGCCGGGGATCGACACGGCCAGCTCCGGGCGCCCATTGGCCAGCACCCCGAGCGATGGGTCGACATCGAGGACGGTGGACGGCACGCGCGGCGCAGCGACCGCCGCCCCGAGCGTCCCGTAGGTCCGCGGCAGGTCGACAAGCCGGACCGTCTCGGCCGCGGACTGCGCGCGCGGGACCAGGCGGTCCCCGGTCAGCTCCCAGGCGGCGACGAGATGATGGCCGGCCAGTTGGCGGATCGCCCGCGTTGCCGCTCCGAGGAGATCGGCGAGGTCGGCGGGATCGGGCCCGGCAACGCGGCCCGAGAGCGTCGCCAGCTCCGCGAGCATGTCGAGCTCGCCCCGGCGGCGCTCCTGGTCGATCTGGTCGGGGACCTGCGGCATCGCCCGGAGCGCCGCCCCTGCCCGGGCGGCGAGGCCCCCATTCAGCGCACGTGCATGGTGGGCCGGTGCAGGCCGGCGGAGGATCGCCGGGCCGTGGGGGGCCGGGCCGAGCGGTTCGGGACCGCCGATCGCCGCCGCGGTGAGGAAGCGCTGGAGGTCGCCCAGCCGGTAGCGCCGGTCGCCCCGCGGGTTGATCCGGTAATAGCGCAGGCGACCCGCGTCGCTCCAGGCGCGGATCGTGTTCGGATGGACACCCAGGATGCGGGCGGCCTTCGTGACCGTGAGCGTTGCGTCGATCGGACGCGGAGGAAGGGGCGGCACCGGACCCTGCTGTACGGAAATGTGAACTTGATCGGAGGCGAGACTAGCAAGCTCACAGTTCTTTCCAATAGGCCGAAAGTCCCCGTCGACCCGGAGCCCGGGGTCAGCCCGGCGGGCGCGAGGGTGGAGCCCCCGGTGGTGGCGTCCGCGGCCCGCCTGTTGCCCGGACGTAGAGCGCGGTGAGGCCGGCAGCGAGGACGCCGATGCCGATGACCAACGCCAGCGCGAACAGGGGATCGCCGACGAGCCCCGGGCCCTCCCCGACGCTGCGGGGGTCGCCGCCGCCGCCCGGGCCCGCGGTCGCGTCAGGCGACGCAGCGGCGACGAGCCCCGAACCTCCGATCGGACCCACGGCGGGCATGAGCGCGAGCGCAGCGAGAGCCAGCGCGGTCGCGAGCGTCGCAGCGACCACGAGCCGGATCACAGGATCGCCTGCCCGATCGCCCAGCCGATCCCGGCAGCGACGAATGTGAGGCCGACAAGGAGCAGCCCGGCCGCCGTCCGCGCCCGACGCGTGTTCCCACGGCCGAGGATTCGGATCGCCTCCGGGGGTTCGAGGGTCGTCAGGACGAGCGGCCGGCCCAGGCCGGGCTCCATCCGGATCCGGCCGTCGCCGGCGACCGGAACCCCCAGGACGATCGCGTGCTCCACCGACGAGACCTGCTCGATGCGGGCCCGAACCGGCGTCTCGGCCGGAAGCGAGGCGGGCAGGCGGTTGGCGAGGTCGCCGGCAACCCCGGCTGAGAGCCGCGGCACCACGACAAGCCCCGCGTCGAGGGCCGTGGCGTCGACGTCGATCGCGGCGGTACCCTCGCGGACCTCGAATGGGACCTGCTCGCGGCTGTCCTCGACGGTCTCCCAGCCACGATCGGTGCGCACCTCGAGCCGCGTCCGTCGAAGGACGAGCGGCTTGTGGTCGGCATCTTCGAACTCGGCCGCCGAATCGATCCGGCCATCGACCCGGACGTAACGGCGCGTCCCGCTCTCGGCGAGAGAGCGGGCCTCGTCGATCGGGATTCGCGGCGTCCTCGCCAGCAGCCGGCCAACGCGGTAGCCGGTCCCGAACGATCGCAGCACGACGACGCCCGCGCCCAGCGCGACCGCGCCCGCGGCGATCAGGAGGAGGGGGGTCACGCGGCGATGATAGCCGCGCCCAACGAAAGGCCCAAAGGAACCTACCCGACACGTGGGCGTTGAGGTGATCTCAGCCGTTAGTGTCGCTCGGCCCCTTCGGGCTGGGGCCTACGCTAGCCGCCGCGGCCGGGGCGGGTCAATGTGACTTGTCCACCAACTTCGCGTAACCGCGCGCGGTTGTCCACCCGGCATCCCCACGCCGCTGCCCGCCGGCATCCGGTCAGCCAATCAGCCCGCGTGGCGGCCGGTCGCCGGGTCAAGGGCCGTGACCTCGCCGTCGAACGAGGTGAGGACGAGGCGACCGCCCACGAGGTCGGCATCGGTCACGACGTCCGAGTGCGCGACCCGCCACGCCACCAGCCCATCAGCCTCGATCGCGAAGGTCTCGATCTCCGCCTGCACCAGCACATGTGCCAGGCGCGACGACCCGAGCAGGCGAACGACCGGCGTGGCCGACGTGTGTGACCAGCGCAGCGCACCCGAGCGCGCGTCGAGGCCGTACGT
Source organism: Chloroflexota bacterium (assembly GCA_040899885.1). Classification (GTDB taxonomy): domain Bacteria; phylum Chloroflexota; class Limnocylindria; order Limnocylindrales; family CSP1-4; genus JACDAV01. The sequence goes on from JBBDZZ010000061.1 coordinate 17,668, forward strand.
GTTGAATCCGTAGGTCACGACGAGCAGTCCCTCGGTGTCCCAGTACAGGCCCGCCGGCTCGTCGTAGATCAGGGACGCGAAGCGGCCGGTCCATGCGCCGCCCGGGCCCTCGACCCTGACCTCCGCTCGACACAGCCGGGCGAAGTCCTCTCCGCCCAGTGGCCCGTGGTCGATGAGCGTCCCTCCCGCCTCGGTCAACGCGAACACCGCCGCGCCCTCGCCGCTGCCGCCCCACCTCCACCGCGCGCGAATGCCGCCCGGATACTGGACGGTCGCGTTGCGTGGCTCCGCGCGTGGCTCCGCGCCGCCGGTCCCCGCGCTCAGGCGCCGGCGCCTTCCGCGGCTCGCTCCTCGGCGATCGGCGCGACGATCGCATTCGCGAGCACCTGGAGGGTCGCGGGGGTGACGGGGAAGACCGCGGTCGGCCGGCCGGCGGCCGCCCAGACGACCGGGAACCTCGCGAGGTCGGGATCCATGACAGCCCGGATCGCGCGGCCGTGCCCGATCGGCGGGATGCCCCCGATCGAGAATCCGGTCAGCTCGTGGGCCTCGCGCGCGGTCGCGCGCCTGATCTCCCGTTCGCCGGTCACCGCCGCCAGCCTGGCCACGTCCACCCGGTTCGAGCCCGCGACGAGGCACAGGATCGGCTCCGGCGCGGCTCCGTCGCGCGGGGCGGCGAACACGAGCGACTTCACGATCTGACCGATCTCCGCGCCGACGGCCGTGGCGGCCTCGGCTGCCGTATGGGTCGTCTCGTCGAAGACGGTCACCTCGATCGTCACGCCCTTCCGGGCGGCCGCATCGACCACGCTCTGGATCGCGGGATCACCCCTCGTCGGCGACAGCATCGCGGCGGGAGTCTAGCACCGGCGCACCGGCGCACCGGCCGGCGGCTTTGAGGCGCTAGCATCGCTCGATGATGGAGGCCGTCGTCTACGCCCGGATGCCCGCGTGAGCCTCAAGGCAGTCGTGCTCGCCGACGGCGACCGCCCGCGGACGACCGCGCTCGACGAGGCGTGGCCGGGATGGCGCGACGAGGTCGAGCTCGTCGTGGCCGCCGACGGCGGCGTGCGCCTCGCTGCCGACCTCGGCATGGCCGTCGATCTGTGGGTCGGCGATGGGGACTCGCTCGGCGCGAAGGGTCTCGAGGACCTGCGGGCGTCGGGCGTCCCGATCGTCGTCGCGTGGCAGGACAAGGACGAGTCGGACACGGAGCTGGCCGCGCTCGCGGCCGTCGAGCGGGGTGCAACGGACATCACGATTCTGGGCGGGCTCGGGGGGCGGCGAATCGACCACGCGCTCGCGAACCTCGCGCTGCTCGCCCATCCCGGCCTCGCCGATGCTCAGTGCCGGCTGCTCGACGAGCAGGTCCGGATCACGCTCCTCAGCGCCCCGGGAACCGATGGCTGGCCCGCCCGGATCCTGCTGACCGGCCGCCCGGGCGGCCTCGTATCGCTGCTCCCGTTCGGCGGCCGGGTCGAGGGGATCGTCACCGAGGGGCTGCGTTATCCCCTCAAGGACGAGGCGCTGGAAACCGGCCCGGCCCGCGGCCTCTCGAACGTCCGGCTCGGCGACCGCGCGTCCGTCAGCGTCCGGAGCGGCCGCCTGCTGGTCGTCGAATCGCCTGCTAGTCTCACGGCATGACGATCCCGGCCACGGGCGACCAGGCTCCCGAGGTCGCGCTGCCCGACGAACGCGGGAAGGTCCATCGGCTGGCCGACCAGCGGGGCCGCTGGACGATCCTCTACTTCTACCCAAAGGACGACACGCCCGGCTGCGCCGTCGAGGCGTGCGAGTTCCGTGACGCGAACGAGACGATCCGCGAGCGCGGCGCCGATGTCTGGGGCGTCAGCCCACAGGGTGCTGCGAGCAAGCGGTCGTTCCGCGAGAAGTTCGGTCTGCCGTTCACGCTGCTCGCGGACGAGGACCACGCCCTCGCGGAGAAGTACGGCTCCTGGGTCGAGAAGCAGAACTACGGCAAGACCTACTGGGGGACGGCGCGCACGACGTTCCTCGTCGATCCAGACGGGCGGATCGCCCGTGTCTGGCCGAAGGTCAAAGCGGAGGGCCACGCGGCCGAGGTTCTCACCGCACTCGACGAGGAACAGGCCGCGCGCGCGGGCTCGAGCGCCCCGTCGCGAGCATAAACGAGACTTCGCTCGTGGGGGGAAACGAGCGAAGTCTCGAGGGCATTGTCATACGGCAACAGGACCGCTGCAAGCCGAGTGCGTCAGCCGGGATGCCCGTTCCGGAGGTGCAATGAACGACGAGTCGAAACCGGGCGCCAAGGCGTCCACCGGTCCCGAGGCGGCCAGCGAGGCGGCGCACGACTGGCGGCCCGAGCGCTTCATGGTCATCGCCGCGCACCCGGACGACGCCGACTTCGGACCCGCGGCGACGGCCGCCCGCTGGATCGAAGAGGGCTCGGTCGGGTGGCTCGTCTGCTGCACGAGTGGCGATCAGGGCGGCGAGGATCCCGAGGCGGACCCGCTCGAGCTCGCGGCAATCCGCGAGCGGGAGCAGCGCGCAGCCGCCGAGGTCGTCGGCTATTCCGGGGTCACGTTCCTCCACCAGCCCGACGGCGCCCTCGTCAACGACCTCGTGCTCCGCGAGTTGTTGGTGCGCGAAATCCGGACGTTCCGTCCCGATGCGGTACTAGCGACCGACCCGGAAGTCGTGTTCCACAGCGACCGCGGGATCAACCACACCGATCACCGCGCGGCCGGCATGGCCGCGGTCGACGCCGTCTATCCGGCGGCCCGCAACCCCATGACGTTCCCATGGCTCGCCCGCGATGGACTTGCCGCCCACAAGGTCCGCCGCGTGTACCTCTTCTGGTCGAACCAGCCCACAGTTCGTGTCGACATCAGCGCGACGATCGGCCGCAAGATCGACGCCCTTCGAGCCCACGCCAGCCAGCTGCGCGATCCCGGCAGGATCGAGAAGTGGATTCGCGAATGGGCCGGTGAAGAGGGCAAGGCGATCGGCGCGGAGGCCGGCGAGGCACTCCGGCTGATCGTCATCGACGACGACGACGCCGACGCGGCGGAGGAGCCCATGCCCAACGAGGCGGTCGAAGCCGGCGCGTCAGCGGAGGCCGCGGCAAGGACGGGATAGGCCTCCCGCGCCGGGTCCTGGGTCCGCGGCCGCTCACGAGCCCGCGAGAAGCAACGGCCGAAGCCGCGCCCAGTCGTTCCAAACCTCGGTAAGCGCATCCGCCCGGCGCCCGAGCATGCTGACCAGCTCGCCCAGGGTCAGTCCGCCGGCGGCTTCGGCGAGGTACTCGTCCGCAGCGACTGCGACGTCCCGGAACAGCTCCCCGATCTCCGCTTCGTTGGGCCACGGCCGGACCCGCATCGGGTCGAGGCCCGCGTAGCCAACCGCAAGCGACAGGTCGCGCTGGGTGGGCACCCGCTCGTCTGCCCATCCGCCGAGCCCGTCGAATCGGAAGCCGAGCGACGCCAGTGCGGCCGTGATGTCGCGATTCTGGGCGCGGCTGAATCCGCCCCAGAACGGGTGCTCGACCGGGAACGTCAGGGCTGCGGCCTCGATCGACCGTCCGAGGATCGCGTCGACGAGGTCGGCGAGCTCGACCTGCCAGCGGCGCCGTTCGTCGGCGTCGTCGCCGGCGAGCTGAGCGACGAGACGGTTGAGCGTCGTGCGGTCGCCGCGGACGAGGCGGAGGATCGCCGGCGCGGCATCGCCGGTCCGGCCGAACGCGGCCGCGAGCTCGGTCGGCTTCGGTCGCTCGGCCTTCTTCGGGCCGGTCGCCGGGGCGGTCCGTGGCGTGGCCCGCGGGGCGGGCGCGGCTGCGGCGCTCGCCGGTACCGGCGCAGGGCGGGCCGGGGCCGGCCGGGCCGGGGCCGGGCGGGCGTCCGGCGGGGGCGGCCCGGCAGGGGCCTTGGCGGCTGCCGCCGGCCTCGCCGCGGGTGGCGTCGCGGCTGCCGCGGCCTTCGCGGCTTCCTGTGCCCTGGCCGCGGAGTCCTGGCATTCTGCAACGGAGTCGCGGGCCGCGCGGCACGCGGCCTCGGCCGCGGGGACGCGGTCGGGGTGGTTCGGGTTGTCGGTGAAGACACC
>JBBDZZ010000061.1:21754-25718 GCA_040899885.1 Chloroflexota bacterium
GCGCGGCACGCGGCCTCGGCCGAATCGGCCGCCCGTCGAGCCGGGTGGGCGTCGAGCGTGAGGCGCTCGATCGTCCGGGTCATCGCGGCGGCTGCCTCGCGCTCGCGGGTCACCGACGCGGCTGCCTCGCGGGCGCCGCGGTTGATCCGGTTGATCTCGGTCAGCCAGTCGCGGGCCGCGGCCTCGACGCCGTCCTTCCCGCTGGCCGCTGCGCGGTCGCGCCGGAACGCGTGCTGGGCGGTCTCCTTCGCCTCGCGCATCGTTCGCGGGTCGGCGACCTGTGCCGCCTTGTCGGCTGCGGCCTGGCGCTCGTCGTACGAGCGTTGCGCGGCCCCGAGTGCGCTGTGCGCGGCCTCGGCCTGCTGGCGCGCGCGATAGGCGAGCGTGCAGCGCTCCTCGGCCCAGCGGCGCTGTCCGGAGCACGGGTCACTGGGGTCGTCGCCGGATCCTTCGGGCGGCCCGGACGATCCGCCACCACCGGAGCGCGGGGCGGCCGGCGGAGCGCCGCCACTCGCGGACATGCCGCCACCGGACATTCCACTGCGCGAGGGAGTTCCGCCACCGGGCGGCGAGTCGCCGGCAGCGCGCTGAGCGGTCGCGATACGTTCGCCCTGCCCGCCGTTGAGGACCGACAGCCCGAGCCCCTGGGCGCCCATCGCGCGATCCGCCGCACGGCCCGCGGCCTGGCGCAGCGCGGCGAGCGTCCAGTCCGTCTCGCGGTGGATCTGGATGCCGATTGACGAGAGGCTGGTGGGGATCGTCCCGTAGCGGGGAGCGGCAAACGCGAGGGCGCCCGAGCTGCCGCCGATCGAGCCAACGGCGGCGAAGTGCTCACCGGCCGCGAGAACCGGCCGAGCCGTGCGCGTCGAGCGGAGCTCCCCGGAAGCCAAGGCAAGGCTGCCGGAAAGAACAGGGGTTCGATCCAGGATAGCCGGATGGACACTCTGCCAGCGGTCCGCCGGACCGCCCCTCGCCGGCTCGCCCGCGGCCGTCGCGAACGGATCCGCGGCGAGGGTCGCGGCGCGCCGGCGGGGAACACTGTTCGGCGTGACGGTCACGCGTACCTCACGAGGAGCGCGGGGACGGCTGCGAAGGACCGCGAAAAGAGTCGCACCGGTGCCGACGCCGAGGACGACCCCGAGCCCCAGGAAGGCGAGCTCGCCCCCGGTCAACGCTGCCGAGTCTCCTCGGCCGGTCGGACTCCGACCGACTCCGTCATGCTCTGAAATGTAGCTGCGAGTGAACGTAAGGTCAAATCGCGCCAGCGCACAGGCACCGCGCTGTGCAGGTGTCCCGAGGCGGATGGTAGATTCGAGCCCTCGCCGCCACGCTGGCCTTCCTGTCGTCCTGCGTCGATCTCACCACTGAGGCACGACCTTCTTGGCCCTCGACCCGAACCAGGAATTCCTCGTACAGCCCGTCGATGCCTCCTGGCTCCAGTGCAACATCGAGTGCCAGGAAGCCTGCCCTGTGGGCACGAACTGCCGGGGCTACCTGAACCTCGCAGCCGAGGGCAGGTTCGAAGAGGGCTACATCCTGTCGCGCGAACCGAATCCCGTGGCGGCGATGTGCTCGTACGTGTGCTCCGCACCATGCGAGCGGGCGTGCCGCCGCGGCGACATCGATCGGCCGCTCGCGATCCGGGCGATGAAGCGGTTCCTCGTTGAGTGGCACGAGGCGTCGGGCATCCCGGACGTCATGCCCCACATCACGCCGCGCGACGAGCGGGTGGCGGTCGTCGGGGCCGGGCCGGCCGGGCTGTCGGTTGCGCGTGAGCTGGCGATGAATGGCTTCGGGGTCACGGTCTTCGACAGCCTGCCGTACGGCGGCGGGACGATGCTCATCGGCGTGCCGGCCTTCCGCCTGCCGCGCGAGGCGATCGAGATGGACGTCCGGCTCGTCGAACGCCTCGGCGTCCGGTTCGTGTTCAACACCGCCATCGGGGTCGACGTCACGTTCGACCAGCTCCAGAAGGAGTACGACGCGATCGCGATCACCGCCGGCGCGATGAACGCGGTCGTCCTCGACGTGCCGGGCGCCGATCTCGAAGGCGTCCAGTACGGCGTCGACTTCATGAAGCGCGCCAACCTCGGCCAACCGCTCACGGTCGGCGGTGATGTCGTCGTCATCGGCGGCGGCTACACCGCGATGGACTGCTCGCGGACGAGCCTTCGCTACGGAGCGGACAACGTGGCGATCGTCTACCGGCGCACCCGCTCGGAGCTCGTCGTCGACGAGGAGGAGCTCGGCGAGACGGAGCGCGAGGGGGTCCGGATGGAGTTCCTCGCCAGCCCGGTCGAGGTGCTCGGCGAGGACGGCCACGTGACCGGCGTGAAGTTCATCCGCAACCGCCTCGGCGAGCCGGACGCGTCCGGCCGCCGGTCCCCCGTCCCGATCGCCGGCTCCGAGTTTGTCATCAAGGCGGACACGGTGATCCCGGCCGTGTCGCAGGCCGCGGACCTGACGTTCCTGCCGGTCGAGGCCAGCTTCGAGATCAATCGCGGCCGGGTGAAGGTCGATCCGGCGACGTACGCGACGAACGTCCGCGGCGTGTTCGCCTGCGGCGACTTCGTGACCGGCCCGACGACCCTCATCGAGGCCGCCGGCCACGGCAAGAAGGCCGCCTACGCGATTGATCGCTACCTGGCCGGGCGAGCGGACGTGTCGGTCGCGACGAACGTGAAGATCACCAGCTCGTGGCGCCATGAGATGCCGGAGCTATATGACGTTCTGCCCCGCCAGCACATCCCGATGGCGCCTCTCGAGGCGCGGATGCCATCGACCGACCCGGAGGTCAACTTCACGACGCCGGTGGAGCTGGGCTACGACGCGACGGCCGCGGTCGCCGAATCGACCCGCTGCCTCATGTGCAACTTCAACATCTGGTTCGACCCGTTCCGGTGCGTCCTGTGCGGCGCGTGCGCAGATGTCTGCCCGGAAGGCGTCATCCACATGGTCGATGTCAACCAGCTCAAGACCGAAGGCCTCCTGCCCGAGATCGAGGAGGCATACGGCTGGGACCAGGGTGGCGCGATGATCCTCGACGAGGAGCGCTGCATCCGGTGCGCACTCTGCGTCAAGCGTTGCCCGTTCGACGCCATTACGATGGAGCGGTTCGAGCTCCAGGAGGTCTCGACCGACGGGCGGCTCTACAAGGAGTCGTACCGCGACGCGCAGCTCGCCGGGACTCCCGGCGTGGCAGGAGGAGCCCGTTGAGTTTCCTCGAGCGGGTCGACCACACGATCCGCCGCAGCGCCGTGTGGCGCTCGCTGTTCCGCAACCCGTACCCGAACGACGAGCGGTCGCGCGCGTACGCGGTGATGAACAACGTCTTCCTGCACATCCACCCGGTCCGGGTGCGCCAGCACGCGGTCAGGTTTGCCTACACGTTCTGCCTGGGCGGGCTGTCGTTCTTCCTGTTCCTCGTCCTGACCGTGACCGGGGTCTACCTGATGTTCTTCTACGTGCCGTCCGCGACCCAGGCGTACACGGACATCCTCGACCTCCAGAGCAGGGTGACGTTCGGGCTGCTGACCCGGAACATCCACCGCTGGGGCGCCCACCTCATGGTGTTCTTCGTGTTCCTCCACATGATGCGGGTCTTTTACCACGGCGCGTACAAGCCGCCCCGCGAGTTCAACTGGGTCATCGGCGTGGTGCTCCTGTTCTCCACGATCATGCTGAGCTTCACGGGCTACCTGCTGCCGTGGGACCAGATCGCCTACTGGGCCATCACGATCGGGACGAACATGGGCGGCTACGCGCCGCTGTTCAACACGCCGGTGAACCTCCTCCTGCTGGGTGGCCTGGAGGTGGGCCAGAACACGCTCCTGCGGTTCTACGTGGTCCACATCATGGCCTTGCCCCTCATCGTCGCCATCCTCCTTGCGGTGCACTTCTGGAGGATTCGGAAGGACGGCGGCATCAGTGGGCCGCTCTAGATGACCGACACCAAGCCGCCTAC
>JBBDZZ010000062.1:0-7068 GCA_040899885.1 Chloroflexota bacterium
GCGATTCCCCGCTCGTCGCCGGCGCCACGGAACTGCCCGAGTGCCTCCTCCCCGAGCTCGCGGGCCCGTTCGACGTCGTTCCGGAAGAACAGCTCCGTGAAGCCGAGGTTGTAGAGGGCCTCGGCGATCGCCCGTGGGTCGCCTCCTGTCCGGCGAACCGCGAGGACCTCTTCGTAGCGCGACTGGGCACAGGGGAAGTCGGCCAGCCAGTAGCACAACCCGCCCGCCGCCTCGAGCGCGGTGACGTACGTCTCGCCGGCCTTCTCCGCGCCGGGGATCGCGATCGCGGCGTCGGCGCGCGACCTGCCCTCGACGAGGTGGCCGCGGATCTGCCAGAAGCGCCACATGGCGGTGACCAGGCGGAGCCCGACACGGGCATCTTCCGTTTCGACCGCCCAGCCATGGACCGCCCGGAGGTTGTCGTGGTCCCGGGCGAGCCGGTCGAGCCAGGTCCGCTGGTCGCTGGTCGTGAGCGATGGGGCGGCCCGCTCGGCAAGGCCGAGGACCGCGAGGGCGTGGCGGCGGCGGATCGCGTCCTGTTCGCCGCTCGCGCCTAGCTGCTCGGCGGCGAAGTCGCGAATGGTCTCGAGCATGAAGAAGCGCGGCTCGCCCGTCCGCTCCACCTGGCGGAGGAGGCTGTGGTCGACGAGCGCCTCGAGTCCGTCGAGCACCTCCCGCCCGACCTCGGAAACCGGGCCGCACACCGATTCCGCCTCGGACAGCTCCGCGCCGCCGACGAACACGGAGAACCGGGCGAAGAGCCGCCGCTCCGGCGGCTCGAGGAGGTCGTGGCTCCACGCGATCGCGCCGCGCAGCGTCTGCTGGCGCTCCGGCAGGTCGCGCATCCCGCCGGCGAGCAGGTCGAGTCGGCGCTCGAGGCGGGGGAGCATCGCTCCCGGCGACAGAAGTCGGCTCCGCGCGGCGGCGAGCTCGATCGCGAGCGGCAAGCCGTCGAGGCGCGACACGATCTCGGCCACCGCCCCGGCGTTCGAATCGTCGAGCGCGAAGTCAGGCCGGACGGAACGGGCCCGGTCGACGAACAGGCGAACGGCTTCATTGCCGGCGATCGCGTCCGCTCGGCCGGTGCCGGCATCCCCCTCGGCGAGGGGCAGCTCGAGCGGAGGGACGGGGTACTCCTGCTCGCCGCTGATCCGCAACGGCACCCGGCTCGAGACGAGGATCCGGAGCCGGGTCGCCTCGCGGAGGAGGTCGCTCAGAAGGGGTGCCGCGGCGACGACCTGCTCGAAGTTGTCGAGCACGAGGAGGAGCTGGCGATCGCGAAGATGATCGACGAGCCGGTCACGGAGCGGCCGCCCGCCGGCGTCGGGCAGCCTGAGCGTCGTCGCGATTGCCGACGTGACGAGGTCCGGATCGGCCGTCGTCGCGAGGGCAACGAACGTCGCGCCGTCGGCCTGGTCGCCGGCCGTCTCCGCGGCGACCTGGAGGCTGAGGCGCGTCTTCCCCGTCCCGCCCGGCCCGGTCAACGTGACAAGGCGCGCCGTCTCCATCAGGCGGACGACCTCGGCGACCTCGTTCTCCCGGCCGACGAATGACGTCAGCTGTGTCGGGAGGTTGTTCGGGCGGGCATCGAGCGACCGGATCGGGGGGAAGACGTCCGGCAGGCCATCGACGTCGAGCTGGGCGATGTGCTCCGGCCGGAGGTCCTTGAGCCGGTGCCGGCCGAGGCTCCGCAGGTGCACCCCGACCGGTGGGTCCGCGACAAGGGCGGCGGTCGTCTCGGATACGAGCACCTGGCCGCCGTGGCCCGCGGCCGCGATTCGCGCCGCGCGATTGACGTCCGGTCCAACGTACGACCCGTCGACCAGCAGGCCGTCGCCCGTGTGGATCCCCATCCGGACCCGGATCGGCGCCTCTGCCGGCCAATCGGTCCGGGCCAGCGCGAGCTGACCGTCGGCAGCGGCGGAGAGAGCCGACGCCGGTGTTGCGAACACGACGAAGAACGAGTCGCCCTCGGTCCCGACCTCGATCCCGCCGTACCGCTCGAAGCCCGCCCGGAGCGCCTGCCGGTGCCGCTCGAGGAGCACGCCGTAGGCGGCCCCTCCAAGCTCGGCGGTCAGGCGTGTCGAGCCCTCGATATCGGTGAACAGGAATGTAACCGTGCCGGTCGGGAGTGCTTCGGTGGGCGGCATTCTCGGCGGCGCGCGGCGGCCCGGATCGCTACTGGGTGTGCTGCTGCTCGGAGACCGAGCGGAGTCGCGCCGCGAGCCCCCGCAGGATCGCCAGCGACAGCGCCGGCTGCTCCAGCAGGACCTTCTCGAAGTCCCATGACGCGAGCGCCAGGCAGCGCGTCGGCTCCTCCGCCACGACCTGCGCGATCCGCGGCTGCCCGTCGAGCACGGACAGCTCACCGAAGAAGTCACCCGGGCCGAGTGTCGCGAGGGTCCGCGCGTCGCGCACGACCTTGACCCGGCCCTCGACGACGATGAAGAACCCCGTCCCGATCTCGCCCTGTCGGACGATCGTCTGGCGGGCCGGGAACTCGACCTCGGTCGCCTTCTCCGCGAGCGCCGTCAGATGTTCCGCTCCGACCCCGCGGAACAGCGGACACCCGGCCAGCAGCTCCGTCCGTCGATCGTGGGTGAGGATCATCGGGTCCCTCGAGATAGTGGAGCCATGCTGCCGCGCGCTGCACGCCACGTCAACGTCCCCGCCCGTAGCACAATGACTGGCCGCGGCCCGGACCGGCCGCGCCGGCGACAGGGAGGCTCGCCACGAGATGGCCACGCAGGACGAGATCGTCGACGCGCTCGCCGGGATGACACTGTTCTCCGACCTCTCGACGCCCCAGCTGCGGGGCGTTGCACATGCGTTCGAGGAACGCTACTACCCGGAAGGGGAGCGGGTGATTCGCGAGGGCCTGACCGGCTCCGCGTTTCATGTGATCCTCGACGGCGAGGCCCAGATCGTCGTCGACGGGACGCCCCGAGTCACGCTGGGGCGGGGCGAGTTCTTCGGCGACGTGTCCATCCTCCTCGGCGAACCGCCGGTCGCGGACGTCGTCGCGCTCCGGCCACTCCGCTGTCTCGTCATCCCGGGCCCGGAAGTCGAGCCCTTCCTCGTTGCCCATCCGCGGGTGATGTACCGGATGCTCCAGGCCGTGGCTCGCCGACTGCGCAACGCCCTCCGGTGGCGGAGCTGAGCGCCCGGCGGAAGGAGCGGCCGTTCGCTCCGGGCACGTATCCCGTCGTCGTCGTGGGCAGCGGCCCGGGCGGCATCCAGATTTCGTATGCGCTGAAGCGGCTTGGAGTGCCCCATGCAGTGCTCTCCGCCGACGAGAGTGCGGGCGGGATGTTCCGCAAGTGGCCGTTGTTCCAGCGGTTGCTCTCGTGGACGAAACCGTACGCCGCTGCGGAGCGCGGAACCCGCACGTACGAGCGCTACGACTGGAACAGCCTCCTCGCCGACGAGCCAGGGAATCGCTCGCTCATGCCGGGGTTCATGGACGGCACGTCGTCGTTTCCGTCCCGGCCCGAGATGGAACAGAACCTCGCCGCGTTCGCCGACCGCGCCGGGGTCGACGTCCGGTACGGATGTCGCTGGACAGCCACCCGGCGGGAGAGCGGTCCGGACGGCGACGAGTTCGTCATCGAGACCACCGACGGCGAGTATCGCTGCCGCGTCGCGGTGTTCGCCGTCGGCGTCGCCGAGCCGTACGTGCCGCCGTCGCCGGGCAGCGAGCTGGCGATCCATTACGCGGGCGTCCAGGCGCCGGAGACGTACGCCGCACGGCGGGTGTTCATCATCGGCAAGCAGAACTCGGGGTTCGAGCTGGCATCGGGCCTCCTCCCGTGGGCTCGCCAGATCGTCCTCGCTTCGCCATCGCCGGCGAAGCTGTCGGTCAACACGAAGTCCCTCGTCGGTGTCCGGGCGCGCTACGTCCAGCCGTACGAGGATTTCGTGCTCGGCGGAGGTGTGTCGGTCCTCGACGCGGCCATCGAGCGCCTCGAGCGGACCGCCGACGGGGCGATCCGCGTGGCTCTCCACCGGACCGACGGCGGCGGCGAGCTCACGATCGACGTCGACGACGTCATTGCTGCGACCGGCTTTGTCGCGCCGCTTCTCGACCTGCCCGGCCTCGGGGTCGCGACCGTGGGACGGAACGGGCTGCCGGCCCAGACGCCGTACTGGGAGAGCGCGACGGTGCCGGGCGTCTATTTCGCGGGCACGATCAGCCAGGGGGCAAAGGGCCTCCAGAAGCATGGCCTTCCGGCGAACTCCGGAGCCGTCCACGGCGCCCGATACAACGCTCGGGTCCTGGCCCGGCACATCGCCCGGAGCCGGTTCGGGGTCGACCCGCCGTCGCCCGCGATCGCCCCGGCGGCCCTCGTCGACCGGCTGGTCGAGGAGGCGACGTGCAGCCCGGAGCTGTGGCACCAGAAGGCGTACCTGGCGTGGGTCGCCTCGGCCGGGGAGGACGGTGGCTGGCGGGACGAGGGGATCCAGCCGCTCGCCCAGGTCCTGGACGCTCCAGGCCCTGATTCGCTGATCCTCACGATCGAGGCGAACGGCGACGGGTCGATCTACCCGGTCGTCTACCTGCGCACCGCGGGCGCGGCAGAGGAGCGGGCCATCGAGCCGCATCCGTTCCTCGACTTCGGTGGCCCCGAGCAGCGCCGCCAGTTCGCCGAGGCGGCAGCCGGCGTGCTGGGCGCGAGCCGGGGTGAGTAGTCGGATTCGGCTATCTAATGCCAAGTTAGCCATTGACGGCTAATGGTGGCCCTGATAGCCTCCGGCGTCGATGGTCGATCGAATGCCGTTCGGGATCGTGCTGTTCGGGGACGTCGTGGCCTCGCGCGCCACGCGTGGGGCCGGCGACTGGCTCCGCGCGCTGCGCGACGAGCTCGACGAGCTCTATCGCGGTGAGCGGGTGGCCGGGTTCGAGTTCACCCAGGGCGACGAGCTCCAGGGACTGCTCCTGCCGTCCGCCGATCCGCTCGAGGCGGTCGTCCGAGCCTCGCTCCGGGCCGACCGCCTGCCGATGCGCTGGGTGGTCGTGGCGGGTGGGGTCGAGCTGGGGAGCGGCCCGGCGACCCAGCGTAGTGGGCCGGCGTTCCTCGCCGCCCGCGAGCTTGCGAGCGTCGCCCGGCGCCAGCGTGACAGCCTGCTGATGCGGACCGGCGCCCCGGACACGGACGACCTGCTCGAGGGCGTCGCGCCGGTTCTCGGGCGCCTGCTCGGTGAGCTGACGGCCCGCCAGCGCGACGTCGCGCGACTGCTGCTCGTCGAGGGCCTCACCCAGGCCGCGGCCGCGACCCGGCTCAGTGTCCGGGCCCCGACGATCTCCGTCGCCGCGGAGCGGGCTCGCGTCCGTGACATCGGCCGGCTCCGGAGCACGACGCTGAAGATCTTCCGCAGCGGCGTCGAGCGGATGGCACGATGACATCCGAGGGAGTCCTCGTCCTCACCTGGCTCCTTCTTGCCCATCTCGTCGCCGACTTCGTGTTCCAGACCGAGGGGATGGTCTCCGACAAGTTCTCGGCCGGCCGGCGGGGCTGGCGCGGGCTGCTGGCCCACGGTGGAGCCGTGGCCGCCTGCCTCCTCCCGGTCGCCGCGGTGTACGGCGGACGCGGGTTGGCGTTCCTCGTCGCGTCGACCGTCGGCCACGTGCTCATCGACAGCTGGAAGGTCCGGTCCACCCGCCACGCGGAGGCCGAGGCACTCGCCGAGGCGCGCCGCCGCCACGAGCCCACCGAGTCAGTGGACGGCCTCGGCCCGGCCTGGACGCCGAAGCCGGCCGCCCTGTTCGTCGCCGACCAAATAGCTCACACGGTGCTGCTGGCGGTCGCGTGGCTCGTGCTGCTCGCCGGCCAAACGCCGCTCGACTGGTTCCGGGACGCGGCCGCGAGCGTCCTCAGCCGCTTCGACGGGGACGCGCTTCACGGCGCGACCCTCATCGGCGTCGTCCTCGTCTCGCTGGTCATCGTCAACGTCCGGGCCGCCGCGCTGTTCGTGGATACGCTCGTCCATCCCCGCGAATCCGTCTCGGGCGGCGACCTCCCCGGCGAGCCCGGCCCGCCGCGCGCGGCACAACCGCGCGGCTGGCGGTTCCAGGTGGGACCGGTCGTAGGGATCGCGGAGCCTATGCCCGTCGGGGGCATACCCACGGCAGCGGCCGCTGCCGCGGGCGCTCCCCGGTCGGAGGCGCACGCGTCGCCGGCGCGGATCGGGGCGACGATCGGGGTACTGGAGCGGCTGCTGATCGTCGCGTTCGTCCTGACCGGCTCGACCGCCGCGATCGGCTTCGTCGTGGCCGCGAAGACGCTCGCCCGCTTCCGCCAGCTCGACGACCGCGACTTCGCCGAGTACTACCTGCTCGGCACGCTGGCCAGCGTTGCCATCGCGCTCGGCAGCGGGTTGCTGGCCGCGGCCGCCCTCTCGACGCTGAACTGAACCTGGCGCGCGCGCCTCGGGAGGGCTCCTCGCGCCGCCCAACATCCTGCGATGTCGTAGTACGAGTTCGCAGCACCCCGGGGGCCACGCCCCGTCGCTCCTGATGATGCGATTTCGTAGTACGAGTTCGCAGCACGCTGGGCTGCGGGGGGCCTCCCGCCGGACTGAACGCGCAGATCAGGCCCGCGCGGGCGCCAGCTTCATCAGGCGCTCCGCGGCGGCGGCGAGCGTCTCCGCCTTCTTCGGGAACGCGAACCGCACCTTGGTCCGGCCCAGCTCAGGCCGCGAGTAGAACGATGAACCGGGGACGGTCGCGACGCCCGGGTCGGCGATGAGGCGGCGTGCGAACGTGGTGTCGTCGTCGGTCGTGAGGCCGGCGATATCGGTCATCACGTAGTAGGCGCCGTCGGGATCGAAGACGCGGAAGCCCGCGGCCCGCAGTGCCGGAACGAGCGTGTCGCGCCGGACGCGGTAATCGGCGGCGAGCCGCGCGTAGTACTCGTCGGGGAATGCGAGGGCGACCGCTGACGCGTGCTGGAGCGGCGCCGCCGCCCCCACGGTCAGGAAGTCGTGGGTCTTGCGGATCCCCGCCGTCAAAGCGGCCGGGGCGATGACCCAGCCGACGCGCCAGCCGGTCACCGAGTAGGTCTTCGACAT
>JBBDZZ010000062.1:7168-23904 GCA_040899885.1 Chloroflexota bacterium
GGGTCGATCGACCAGTTCGGCTCGTGGAGCGTCACGTAGCGCGGGGTCGCGCCGGTGAGGATCGCGTCCGGCCCGTAGTTCTCGTAGAACGGCTCGAAAACGACGATCTCATCACCGGGGTCGAGGATCGCGAGCATCGCGGCGATCATCCCCTCGGTCGCGCCGCACGTGACGGTCAGCTCCGTCTCCGGGTCGACCGTCCAGCCTGGATAGAAGCGCTCGGTTTTCGCCGCGATCGCGTCGCGCAGCGGCTTCGCCCCCCACGTGACCGCGTATTGGTTGAGATCGGCGTTGACTGCGTCCGCGGCCGCCTGTTTCAGCTCCGGCGGACATGGGAAGTCGGGAAAGCCCTGGCCGAGGTTGACCGCGTTGGCCGCCACGGCCAGGCGGCTCATCTCGCGAATGACGGACTCGGTGAAGCCCTCGGCCTTGCGGGAGATGCGCGGCATGGCGGCGAGTCTAGTCGCCTCAGGCCAGGTCGCGCGGGATCGTCTCGTCCCAGGTGGCGGTGTGAAACGGCTCACCGTCGAGCCGGACGCGGAGCTCGCCGCTCAGCCTGAAAACGATCGCAGTCGAGGTCATTTCGGCGCTCGCCTCGGCGACGACCTCGTGGCCGTCCTGGTCCAGGCGATAGACGACCTCCGACGCCATCCGGGCGCGCGCCGGGTCGGCGTCCGACGCGGTCATCTCGTGTCCCTCGGACCCGTAGAGCCGGGTGCCGTCTTCGGTGATCGTCTCGCCGCCCTCGAAGGACGACACCGTCACCGTCCCCGCGAGGACGTCCCCGGTGACGCGCCAGACCGGCGGATCGTCCGCGCCGCCCCCGACAGCGGGAACGTCCGACGGCTCGGTGCGGAACGCGGGGACTGCAGCCGAGCCTTCGGTCGGCACGGTCGGGAGGATGAGCCGCGCGGTATCACCACCGGTGAGCAGCTCGAAGTCGGCGGGCTGCGGTGATGGCCAGATCACCGGCCACGCCGCGCTCGCCACCGACACGCGAACCCGATGGCCCGGCAGGAACCGGTACCCGCACGCTCGCAGTCGCAGCCGCACGACGACCGGGTCGCCGATCGGCAGCGGCGACGGCCGCTCGTGTCCGTCGCGGTGGGTCAAGTTGAGGAGCCCGGCGCTTACCTGGATCGGCGTGCCGTCCGGCGCAACATCCTGGAGGCGGACGACGGCGGTAGCCACCGGAACCGGCGAGCGCCAGGCGAGCACGACCTCCGGCATACCGAGGACGTCGACCGCCGACTCGAGCGGATCGGACGTGTAGGTCGGGACGAGGGCGTCGTCCGGTCGGAGGTCGCGGGCGAGTCCGTTCGGAGCGCTGCCGGCGCCCCACGACAGCGCGCCCCGCGTGCCGATCGTCGCCCGGTGACGAAGCACGTCGACGCCGGCTTTCGAGGCCGCCTTCACCGCGAGGCGACCCCGGAGCGGCTCCGATCCGCCGGCCAGGAACCACTCGCGTGTCGCGCCGCTCGCCAACGGCCACGAGGACTCGGCCCGCCAGCCGCCCGGCCAGGTCCTGGGAAACGGCTCGGGCGGCGCCCACTCCCGCCGGAACCAGGTGAGTGCCGGCTCGTCCATCACGCCGTTCGGTTCGCCCTTCAGCCAGTGGTCGAAGAACCGGACCATCTCGTGGAGCCAGTCGAGGTTCGGGCCCGGATAGCCGTCGTCCGGGTATTCGTGCGTCCAATTGCCGACGATCGCCCGCCGCGGCGCCGTGCACTTCTCGAGCATCCGGAACACCGGGTCGATGTAGGAGTCCATCCAGCCGCCGAACATGAGGATCGCGGCCTCGATCCGCGCATAGTCCGGCGCGAGCGAGCCCTGACGCCAGTAGGGGCCGTCCCGCTGCTGTCGAAGCCACTCGATGAGCCAGACCGGGGTCTTCTCGAGCCTCTCGCGCCACTCGTCGAGCCACGCCTCGCCGCGGTACGAGGGCCGCGGCGGCAATGCGTTGTTTGCGACCATCGCGACCGCGTACTGGGTGAGCTCCGACGCCGTGGGGCAGCCGCCGACGTAGTGGACATCGTCCGTATAGCGGTCGTCGGTCGCGTACATCGGGACGATGGCTTTCAGGTGGGGCGGCCGCAGTGCGGCGACCTGGATCGACGTGAAGCCGCCGTACGAGATGCCCCACATCCCGACGTTGCCGTTCGACCATGGTTGCGCAGCGAGCCACTCGACCGCGTCGTACCCGTCGAGCGTCTCCACGGCCGTGTACTCGTCGAGCGCGATTCCGGGCGACGAGCCCGTGCCCCGGACGTCGAGCCGGCACAGCGCGTAGCCGCGCGCCGCGAGGTACCGGCCGCGCGCCTCGTCGCCGTTCGCGCGCCAGTCGTCCTTGCGGTACGGGATCATCTCGAGGACCGCGGGGAAGCGCTCGTCGTGGGCGGCTACGGGCAGCCAGAGATTCGCCGACAGCTCGAGCCCGTCGCGGACGGGGATCGGAACGTCGAGCCGCCGCTCAACCTCGTACACCGGCTCGCTTGCTGACATCGCGCGAGTTTAGGCACGCGACGCGGTCGGTGGTTCCCTCAGCAGCCCGCCCATTCAGGCGGCGCCTGGGCGAACGCCTCTGGCCGGGTGTTGTTACCAGGCGGGGGACAAGCGTAAGGCACGGTCAGGTCATGAATGAAACGGCCCCTCGGCGGGCCTCTCGATGCCCGGCGGCCTCGAAGCTACTCGTCCCCGAGCTCTGCTCGAAAGAAACCAACCAGGCGCCGCTCGTACTCGTCGGGGTGGAGGAGCATCGCCTCCGTGTGGCCGGCTCCCGGCACGATCCAGGTTTCGACGCGACCGCCGTCCGCCCGGATCCGGTCCGCGAGGACGGAGGCATACCGGACGCTCACTCGATCGTCACGGTCGCCGTGGGTGAGGAACACCGGCCGGCCGCCCAGGTCATGGACGCCGTCGAGCGGGCTGTACGACGTCAGGTCGTCGCCGCCGAGCAGGCGAGCGGCGAGCATGCCACCCGGAGCCAGGAAGCCCGGATAGCCCTCGCGACTGAGCTCGTCGCCGATGGCCGACTGGAGGTCCGCGTAGCTCGAATCCGCCCAGGTTGCGGCGACGCCCGGCTCATGGCCGGTCGCGATCAGCACCGTGGCGGCCCCGAGCGAGATCCCGAGGAGGCCGATTCGATTCGCCGGCGCGCCCTTCGCGCGCTGCAGCCAGTCCCACGCGCTGAGGACGTCGCGGTACTCCTCCGTGCCGCCGGCGTAGCGACCGCCCTTGAAGCTCGAGTCCCCGTGATTGCGGAGGTCGATGAGCAGGACCGCGAAGCCCTCTCGATGGAGCATCCCGGCCGGCAGCAGCACGGCGTGGTCCCTCTTGCAGGCGGTGAGTCCGTGGACGACGACGACCGTCGGCGCCGCTGGATCCGCGGCCGGGAGGTACCACCCGCTGACCTCCATGCCCGGGTCGCGGCTCGGGAACCTGACGGCCTCGGGTTCCGGCATGAAGTAGGGGGTCGTGTCGAACTGCTCGTGCCCATCGACGGGGCCGCCATCGAACGCCAGGAGCGAGAACGAGGTGGGCGAGTTCGCCAGCCACGAAGGTGGGCACTGGCCCGTCACCTTCGTCAGCTTGCGGTAGATGAGGGCACTCGCACCTCCGTACGCGACGAGCGCCAGGACGGCCGCGATTCCCGCGGCAACAACGCCGCGACGCATCTGTTCCCCTCCCTTGCCTCCCCAGCCCACCATACGTCTGCGAGACTCGTCGTGCAATCGACGCGCGACGGGCCGCGGTGTGCCACTGGACCCGCCGACAGCCTCGCGCGCGCCGTGGCCGCGGGCCCCAGCGCGGCTACGATGCCGGGATGACCGACGCCCGACCGTCGCCCTGGCGCCGCCGCTCGCGGCGCGTGGCTTACGAGAACGAGTGGATCACCGTGTTCCACGATGAGGTCACCCGGCCGGATGGGCAGCCCGGGACCTACGGCGTGGTCCACTACGGCGGCCTGGCCGTCGGCATCGTCCCGATCGACGACTCCGACCGGGTCGTGCTCGTCGGGCAGTTCCGGTACACGCTCGACGCCTACTCGTGGGAGATCCCGGAGGGTGGCGTCCCGCCGGACGAGGATCCGCTGGAGGGCGCCCGGCGCGAGCTCAGCGAGGAGACCGGCCTGGAGGCAGCCGAGTGGCGTGAGCTCGGCCGGATACACCTTTCGAACTCGATCTCGGACGAGGCGGGCATCTTCTATCTCGCGACCGACCTCACCGAAGGCACAGCGTCCCCGGACGGGACCGAGGAGCTCGAGATCCGTCGGGTCCCGTTCGACGAGGCCCTCGCGATGACCCGCGACGGCCGGATCACCGACGTCCTCTCGATGGTTGCGATCCAGGCGGTGGCGATCGAGCGGCTGGCCGGACGGGCAGCGCGCGCAACGCGCGACGGCTGAACGACTCCCGGCGGGTACGATCGCGACACACGCAGGAGAGGGAGGCCAGGGATCGATGCCCGAGGGACTGCTCGAACGACTTGACCGCGGCCCGGTCCTCGGCGACGGTGGCTACCTGCTGGAGCTCGAGAAGCGCGGTTATGTGCAGGCCGGCCCGTTTACCCCCGAGGTGAGCATCACGCACCCCGAAGCGCTCGCCGAGCTCCATCGCGAGTTCCTGAGGGCCGGGGCGGAGATCCTCCAGGCGCTGACCTTCTACGCGTCAGAGGAGAAGCTCGCGACGGTGGGCCTCGCCGGCCGGGTGGACGATATCAACCGGGCCGCGGTTCGGGTTGCTCGGAGCGTCGCCGACGAGACCGACGCCCTCGTCGCGGGCAACCTGTCACTCACCTGGGCCTACGACCCAGCCGATGCGGCCTCGCCCGACCGCGTCCGCGCCCTGTTCGACCGCCAGCTCGAGGTGCAGACGGGGGAGGGGATCGACCTCGTCATCGGCGAGACGTTCAGCTACCTGGGCGAGGCACTCATCGCCCTCGAGCGGGCGAAGCTGACCGGCCTGCCGACCGTGATCACGATGTCGTTCGAGGATAGAGTCGCGCGGGCGTACGAGGGCGACGACGCGGGCAGCTGCGCGCGCAAGCTCGTCGACGCCGGGGCGGACGTCGTCGGGATCAACTGCCTGCGCGACCCGGAGCGGACGCTGCCGCTCGCCGCGCAGATGTTGAAGGCCGTGCCGGGAGCCCGGATCGCGACGCAGCCTGTCGCGTACCGGGTCACCGACGAGAAGCCCGACTTCACCGCATGGCCCGAGTTCCCGTTCGCGCTCGAGCACCTCGCCCTGTCGCGGGCCGAGATGGCCGACTACGCGGTCCGCGCCCGCGACCTCGGAGTGGGGCTCATCGGCTCCTGCTGCGGATCCGTTGCGAACCACGTCCGGGCGATGGCGAAGGCGCTCGGCAAGGTGCCCGCGGAGGAGCGCGAGTGGAAGTCGCCGACCGGCAAGGCGATGTCCGCGTACGAGTACCACGGCCACACGGAGGTCGAGGTCGGGACGTGACCGTGCTCCATGTGCTGCGGGTCTTCCTCGGGCCCGGGAGCAGCGGCGGAAACGCGCTCGGGGTGTTTGTCGACGGTTCGAAGATCCCGAAGAGGCGTAGACAGGCCGTGGCTGCCGACCTCGGGTTCAGCGAGACCGTGTTCGTCGACGACGTCTCGAACGGCTCGGCCCGGATCGCGATCTTCACGCCTGGCACGGAGATGCGGTTCGCAGGCCACCCGACGATTGGGACGTCCTGGCTGCTCAACCGGCTCGGGAAGCCTGTGGAGGCGCTCCGGGTGCCGGCGGGCGAGGTGAAGACGTGGCGTGAGGGCGATCTCACCTGGATCCGCGCCCGTCCCGAGTGGGTCCACGCCATCCGGTTGGTCGAGTACGCGACAAGGGGGGAGGTCGACGCGCTCGTTCCGTCGCCGATGGGCGACCAGGGCATCTACGCGTGGGCGTGGGAGGACCCGGGCACGGGACAGCTCCGGTCCCGCTACTTCGGGACTGATATCGGGATCGCCGAGGACGAGGCGACCGGCGCCGCGGCCGTCCTCATGGGCGCGAAGATCGGCCGCCCGCTGACGATCCGCCAGGGCGTGGGCTCGGAGCTCCACGTCCGGCCAGGCCCGGACGGCACGGTCGAGGTCGGCGGCCGGTGCGGCTTCCTCGAGACCCGCGAGTACAGCGCTTGATGGACGCCGCGCGAAGGGACTGGGACGCGATCGTCGTCGGGCTCGGGGCCCTTGGATCGGCCGCCGCGTACTGGCTGAGCCGCCGGTTCGGCGACCGCGTGCTGGGCCTCGAACAGTTCGCGCTCGACCACGACAACGGCGCATCGCGCGATCACTCCCGAATCATCCGCCTCTCATACCACCGACCCCATTACGTGCGCCTTGCGCGCCGCGCGTACGAGACATGGGCGACCGTCGAGGCCGAGTCGGGGACGAGGATCGTGACCCGGACCGGTGGCCTCGACGTCGCCCCGCGCGAGGCGGCGATCCCCCTCTCCGACTACGCGGCGAGCCTCGACGCCGAGTCGGTGCCCTACGAGCACCTCGACGGGCCGGAGATCGCCCGCCGCTGGCCGCAGTGGCGCCTCACCGACGAGCACCACGGCCTCTTCCAGCCGGACGCCGGGCTGGCCGACCCGAACCGCGCCAACGTCGCCCACCGCGATCTCGCCCGCGCGAACGGCGCGACGCTCCGCCCCAACGCACCGGTCACGGGCCTGCGGGATGCGGGTGACGAGATCGAGGTCGAGGCCGGCGGCAAGGTGTACCGGGCGGGCAACGTCGTCCTGGCAGCCGATGCCTGGACGAACGACCTGCTCGACCACTTCGATCGCCGCCTGCCCCTGACGATCACCCAGGAGCAGGTCACGTACTTCGCGTGCCCGCGGCCGGCCGACTTCAGCCCGGATCGCTTCCCGATCTGGATCTGGATGGACGTCCCGTGCTTCTACGGCTTCCCGACATACGGTGAGGCCGGGCCGAAGGCCGCCCAGGACGTCGGCGGACGCGAGGTCACGCCGGCGACGCGGACCTTCGAACCAGATTCGGCTGCCCTCGGCCGAACACGCGCCTTCCTCGAGCGACACCTGCCCGGTGCCCTTGGCCCGGAGATCTACACGAAGACGTGCCTCTACACGATGCCCCCCGACCGCGACTTCGTCCTCGACCGGCTCCCCGACCATCCCCGCGTCCACCTCGTCCTGGGGGCGGCGCACGGGTTCAAGTACGCGTCGCTGTTCGGGCGGATCGTGGCCGAGCGGATCGCCGATGGCGCGAGCCCATCGGAGGCCGATCTCGACGGGTTCCGGATCGACCGGCCGATCCTCCTCGAGTCAAATCCCGCGACGAGCTTCATGGTGTGAGAAAGCCGCCCCGCCTCCGGTCCGGCGACACGGTCGGCGTTGTCGCGCCCGCGAACCCCTGGTCGAACCGGAGCGACCTGCTGCGGGGCGTCAAGGCGCTCGAGGGCTGGGGACTGAAGGTCAAGCTCGGGGCCCACGTCAACGACCGGCACGGCTACATGGCCGGGCGCGACGAGGACAGGGCGGCCGATCTCAACGCGATGTGGCGTGACCCGGAGGTCCGGGCGATCTTCTGCCTCCAGGGCGGATACGGCAGCCCGCGGATCATCCCGCTCCTCGACCGCGAGGCGATCGCCGCCAACCCCAAGGCCCTCATGGGGTACAGCGACATCACGGCGCTACACCTCGCCGTCGCGGCGTGGGGAGACGTGATCTCGTTCTACTCGAACGGCGCCCTCGGCGTCGGTGCCGTCGAGGTGACGGACTTCTCGAAACAGAGCCTCCATCGCGCGTTGTCCTCCGACGAGCCGTACGGACCCGTCGCCCCGAACCCGGACGATCCGTGGGTCCGGACGATCCGCGGAGGGCGGGCGACCGGGCGCCTGATCGGGGGCTGCTTCGGCCTCGTCGAGGGGACGATCGGCACCGACTGGGAGATCGACACCGGCGGCAAGATCCTGTTCCTCGAGTCGACCGACGACGACAAGGTCTATTCCATGGACAACGGTCTCACCCACCTGCGGAACGCCGGAAAGCTCGATGGGGTCGCCGGGATCGTCATCGGCGACATGCCCGGCAAGCACTCCGGGGTGACCCAGGAGCTCTCGCTCGAGGACGTCCTCGAGGAGCTCCTCGAGCCGCTCGGCGTGCCGGTCATCGCCGGGCTGCCCATCGGCCACGGCAAGCACCACGCGACGGTCCCGGAGGGCGCCCTCGCGACGCTCGACGGGGATGCCGGGACGCTCATCGTGGACGAGGTGGTGACCGCGGACGGTTGAGGCCGGACCCGCGCCGTGCGCCACGCTTGCATCCCTCCGCGTGAGTGTGTCACGCTCCCGCCCTCCCACCGGGGAGAGGACGCGGGCAACGTCGCGAGGGTTCACCCGGGCGCCCGCGAGGAGGAGAACGACCGATGCACGTGCCGCAGCGCGGGCGCGCCTTTCGATTGCTGGCCGCAATGGGACTCGCGATCTCGGCCGTCCTGCCGGGCCTCTCGGCGTCTGCCGCCGAGGGCGACGTCCTCGTCCTGAAGGGGGGAACGGACCAGAAGGCCGAGACGCTCAACCCGTGGCACTCCGTCACCGTTCTCGACTACGAGGTCTTCACCCTCAACTACGACCTTCTTGTCGGATTCGGCCAGAACCTCGAGCCGGTGCCCGGGTTCGCGGAGTCGTGGTCGTCGTCGGCCGACAAGATGACCCACACCTTCAAGATCCGGCCCGACATGAAGTGGTCGGATGGCCAGCCGGCCACGGCCGAGGACGCGCGCTGGACGTATCAGCTCGTCCTCGACGCGGTCGCGTCCGAGGCCGGGTACATCGGCTCCGGGTATCTCGAGCCGTATCTCACGAACGCGGGGATCGCGTCGGTCACTGCGCCGGACCCTCTCACGCTGGAGGTCAAGACAGAGTTCCCGACGACGCTCCTCACCCAGGCCTACGTCCCGATCCTCCCGAAGCACATCTGGGAGAAGTACACGCTCGAACAGATCGGCAACGCCGAGGCCGAGGGCTTCTTCGTCAACGAGCCACCCGTCGTCGGGACCGGCCCATACACGGCGGTCGAATGGGAGTCAGGCCAGTTCATCCGGTTCGAGCGCAACGAGAACTACTGGGGCAAGCAGAGCGCGGCCGCCGAAGTGATCCTCGAGACGTTCGCCGACTCGAACACGATGGTCGAGGCCCTCAAGAGCGGCGAGCTCGACTACATCCGCGGCGTCGGCGCCGACCAGTTCGACGCGCTCGCGAACGAGCCGAACATCGCCACCGCTGAGGGCTTCGCGAACGGCTACTCCTACCTCTCCTTCAATACGAAGGGCAACACCGAGGGCTACGGCGGCTCGACCTCGGCCCTGGCCGACGTGGCGTTCCGCGACGCGCTCGGTTACGCGATCGACAATGCGCGACTCGTCGACGCGACGCTCGCCGGTCACGGGGTCGTCGGCAACACGAATATCCCGCCCTACCACAAGGACTGGCACGTGGAGCCGGCGAATCCCCGGAAGTTCGACCTCGCCGAGGCGAACCGCCGGCTCGACGCCGCGGGCTACACGCGCGGCGCGGATGGCAAGCGCGTGGACAAGGAAGGCAAGGCGATCACGCTCCGGCTGACGTGGCCGGACTCCGAGGCCGAGATGGCCACCAACGGGCAGTTCATCCAGGGCTGGTTCGCGGAGCTCGGGATCGGCGTCGAGCCGGCCGTCACCGAGGAGGGCAAGCTGCTCGACGACCTCCTCGGGCCGCCGGACGGCGAGGCGAACTGGGACTTCTACATGTGGGGCTGGGTAGGCGACCCGGATCCCATGTCGCTGCTGTCCTTCTTCACCACGGGCGCTCTCGGCGGGTCGAACGACAGCTTCTTCACGGACCCGGAGTACGACGACCTGTTCGCGAAGCAGCAGCGGGCCGTCGACGCAACCGAGCGCAAGGGTTACATCACGCGGATGCAGGAAATCTTCTACGAGAAGGCTCCCTACCACGTCCTGTACTACGACTCGGAGCTCCACGCGTACCGGACCGATCGGTTCGGAGGCTGGACGAACCAGCCGCCCGACAGCGGGACGCCGCTCTTCGGCTACGGGCCCATTGGCTACACGGTCCTGACGGACGCTTCGGCCGCGCCGAGCCCCGGCCCGTCCGCATCCGCGGCCGTCACTCCGGCGCCGAGCGCCGGCGGCGGAGGCACGTCGACGGGCGCGTCGGACAGCACGCTGCTGATCGCGCTGGGCGTGGCTGCCCTCGTCGTCATCATCGGCGTGGGCCTGATCGCGATGCGGCGGCGAACGGTTACGCGCGAAGAGGAGTGACCCAGGGCCCCTCGTGAGCGGTCACTACGTCGCGCGGCGGTTCGCCACCGCCGCCTTCACGATCGTACTGATCGTCCTCATCAACTTCGTGCTGTTCCGGGCGATGCCGGGTTCGCCCGAGCGGGTCCTCGCGCGGAACCCGAACGTCACGCCAGAGCTACTCGCCCAGACGAGGGCGAGATGGGGTTTCGACAAGCCGCTGTTCCCGGACCAGTTCGTCCGGTATGTGGCGGCAACCGCGCAGCTCGATCTGGGCTACACGTTCCGGGGTCGCCCTGTCGCCGACGTGCTCGCCCAGCGGATCTGGCCGACGGTCCTGCTGTTCGGGCTCGGAGAGGCCATCGCCATCGTGGTCGGCCTCGCGCTGGGAGCGTATTCCGGCTGGCGGCGCGGCGGACCCATCGACCTCGTCGGAAACGGCGTCTCGCTGCTGCTCTACTCGACCCCGTATTTCCTGCTCGGGATGGCGCTCCTCCTGATCTTCGCGACGGGTCTTGGCTGGTTCCCGACGTTCGGGATGTCGACGACCGGGGCGACATTCGCGAACCCCGTCGACTGGCTCATCGACGTGCTTCGCCACCTTGCCCTGCCGCTCACCACCGTGAGTCTCGGGCTCATCGGCCAGTACGCGATCGTCATGCGGTCGTCGATCATCGAGACGCTGTCGGAGGACTACATCACGACGGCCCGGGCGATGGGCCTGAGGGACGGCAGGGTCCTCCGCCGCCACGCCCTCCCCAACGCGATGCTGCCGACGGTGACCCTCGTCGCCATCAACCTCGGCTACGTCGTGGCCGGCGCCATCACCGTCGAGGTCGTCTTCAACTGGCCGGGCCTCGGAACGCTCACGGTCGATGCCCTGGCGTCGCGAGACTACGGCGTCCTGCAGGGGGTGTTCCTGCTCCTGAGCGTCGCCGTCGTGCTCGCGAACCTGGCCGCGGACCTCGTCTACGGGCTGTTCGACCCGCGGGTGCGGGCATGAGTGCCTCGGTCACGACGCCGGACGCATTCGGCGATGTCCCGGCGCGCCGCCGCCTCGCGTCGTCCGGTGACTTGTTCCGTCGCCTGCTGCGCCGGCCGGACGGCCTGATCGGCGTCGTGATCCTCGTGACGTTCGGCCTGCTCGCGGTCGGCCCGGACCTTCTCGTCGGGCCGCTCCAGACCGCGGTCACGGCAGTTGGCCCCCGGCTGTCGCCGCCCTCTGCCGCGTTTCCGCTCGGCACCGACGAGCTCGGCCGAAGCCTGGTGAACCTGACGGCCCACGCGACCCGGATCTCGATGGTCATCGGCCTGCTCGCGACGGCCATCACGGTCGGGATCGGCGCCCTGCTCGGAATCGTGAGCGGCTACGTCGGCGGCCGGACCGACGCGGCGATCATGCGAGTCGCGGACTTCTTCCTGGTGATCCCCACCTTCGTGCTCGCGATCATCCTCACCTCGATCATCCGCGATCTCGCCGGGTCCGGGGCGCGCGAGGTCTTCGGCATCCGGTTCGGGCTCATCGCGATCGTCGTCGTCATCGGGATCACGAGCTGGTCGTCGACGGCGCGGATCATCCGGTCGCAGACGCTCTCGCTCAAGGAGCGCGCGTTCGTCGATCGCGCGCGAGCCGTCGGGGCGGGAAACCTCCACATCATGCGCCGGCACATCCTGCCGAACGTCATCAATCTCATCGTCGCCAACGCGGTCCTCGTCTTTGCCGGCGCCGTGCTGACCGAGACGACGCTTTCGTTCGTCGGCCTCGGCGACCCGTTCCAGCCGTCCTGGGGCCAGCTTCTCGACGCCAGCCGGGAGGTCGGCGCGCCGAGCCTGGGCGCGTGGTGGTACTTCGTCCCGCCCGGGTTGTGCATCGTCGTCGTGGTCTTTGCCTTCACGTTGGTGGGAGGTGCGCTCGACGACCTCCTCAACCCGAAGCGCCGGCAGCGGCGATGACGGCCCCCGCCGCCTCCGAGCGCACGCGGCGGCTCCCCAAACAGGCCGACCCCGCCGCCCCACTGCTCGTGGTCGACGGGCTGAAGACGTATTTCACGCTCGAATCCGGCGTCGTCCACGCCGTCGACGGGGTGAGCTTCCGGCTCGACCACGGCGAGGCGCTCGGAATCGCCGGCGAGTCCGGCTGCGGCAAGACGACGACCGCCCTGTCGCTGATCCGACTCCTGCCGCCGAACGCGCGAATCGAGGCCGGCTCGATCCGTCTCTACGGGATCGACCTCGTCCCGAAGTCGGCCAATGCTCTCCGGCGGTACCGATGGCGCGAGATCTCGATGGTCTTCCAGGGCGCGATGAACGCGCTCAACCCCGTCCACCGGCTGCGCGACCAGATCGCCGAGCCGATCGTCGAACGGCTGGGCCTCGACGAGCGCGAGGCACGGCGGCGGGCAGGCGACCTGCTCGAGCTGGTCGGGATCCCGCGCAAGCGTGGCAACGCCTATCCGCACGAGCTGTCCGGCGGGATGCGCCAGCGGGCGATGATCGCGATGGCCCTCGCCTGCGATCCGGCGATCATGATCGGGGACGAGCCCACGACGGCCCTCGACGTCATGATCCAGGCCCAGATCCTCGAGTTGCTCGAGCGGCTCCGGGCGCAGCTGGGGCTGTCGCTGATCCTCATCACCCACGACCTCTCGGTGATCGCCGAGACGTGCGACCGGGTGTTGATCATGTACGCCGGTCGCGTCGCCGAGGAAGGCCCCGTCCGCGAGGTGTTCACCCGCCCGCGTCACCCGTACACGCAGAAGCTGCTGGCCGCGTTTCCGAACATCCAGGCGGACCGGCGCACGCTCGACGTCATCCCCGGCTTGCCGCCCGACCTGCGCCACCCACCGCCCGGCTGCCGGTTCGCGCCGCGCTGCCCGTTCGTGATGCCGGTCTGCACGGAGGTCGTGCCGCCGGAGGTCACGTTCGGGGACGCGGTCCGGGTCGCCTGCCACCTCTACCCGGAGGGCAGCTCGGGGGTGCCGGTGACCGTTCCGCCCGAACCGGTGACGGCCGCTCGCCCATGACGGACCTCCTCCGCCTCGAGAATCTCGCCGTTCACTTTCCACTCCGGGGCAGCCTTCTCGACACGCTCCTTCGCCGGGGCCGGGGCGTCGTCCGCGCGGTCGACGGGATCGATCTCGCGATCCGCAAGGGCGAGGTGCTCGCGCTTGTCGGGGAGTCCGGCAGCGGCAAGACGACGACCGGCCGGGTCGTCGTGAAGCTCACCCGCCAGACGGGCGGCCGCGTCGAGTTCGACGGCCGGGACGTCACGAACCTCTGGGGCGTCGGGGCCCTGCGCGGCTATCGCCGCCGCGTCCAGATGATCTTCCAGGACCCGTACGAGACGCTCAACCCGAAGCAGACGATCCACGACTTCGTCGCCGAGCCGATCGACGTGAACGGCCTCGCGTCATCCGCTGCGGATCGCCGGCAGCGGGTCGCGAATGCCCTCGAGTCCGCCGGCCTGCGCCCCGCAGCCGACTTTGCCGGCCGCTACCCGCACGAGCTTTCCGGTGGCCAGCGGCAACGGGTGGTAATCGCCGGCGTGCTCGTCATGGACCCGGAGCTCGTCGTCGCCGACGAGCCGGTATCAATGCTCGACGTTTCGATCCGGACCGAGCTCCTTCGCCTGATGCTCGACCTGCGGGAGGAGCGCGGCCTGACCTACCTGTTCATCACCCATGACCTGTCGCTCGCCTGGGTGCTCGCCGACCGGATCGCGGTGATGTACCTCGGCAAGATCATGGAGATCGGCCCGGCCGAGCAGGTCATTCGCGACCCCCACAACCCGTACACCAAGGCGCTCGTCAGCGTCGCGCCGACGACGACCCCGCCGTCGCCCGGGACGCGGCCGAAGCGGACGATCCTCGCCGGGGAGACACCCGATGCGGCGCACGTTCCGGCCGGCTGCCGGTTCCATCCCCGCTGCCCGCTCGTGTTCGATCGCTGCCGGGTCGAGGAGCCGCCGCTTTTCGATGTCGGGCGCGGCCAGTCGGCCGCATGCTGGCTCGTCGAGGGGGGTCGGGCCCTGCCGGTGACGGAGGGCGTGCCGGCTGCCGTGGTCGAGGAGGACGAGGCTCAGGCCTCGCCCCTCTCCGCGATCTCGCCCGATTCGAAGACGCGGTAGAGCGCCCAGCCGATCGCCCCGCCCACGAACGGGGCGGTCAGATAGATCCAGACCTGGCTCAGATCCCCGCTGACGAGCGCCGGACCGAGCGCGCGGGCGGGGTTCACGGATGCGCCGCTGAACGGGATGCCGGCGAGGTGGATCATCACGAGCGTCAGCGAGATGACGAACGGGGCGTGCGTCGGGACCCGCTTCGATGCGGTCAGGATGACCATCAGGAAGATCGCGGTCAGGACGACCTCGATGGCGAACCCCGCAAGAGGCGTGACGCCCTGGCCGAGGCCATTCGTCGTCCGCGCGACCGCGCCCGCGCCGCCGGCGACCACGCCGACGAGCGCCGATGCTCCGATCGCCCCGATGACCTGGGCGAGGACATATGCCCCGGCTTCGAGGGGTCCGATCTGCCGATCGAGCAACGCCCCAAGCGTGACGGCCGGGTTGAAGTGGGCCCCGGAGGTGGGTCCGAACGCGAAGATTGCCGTGAGGAGCGCCAGCCCGAAGCCGAACGGGACCACCACGAGGATCGGGGCCCCCATCGCGAACGCGGCGAGGATGCTCATCGATCCGCAGAAGACGAGGACGAAGGTGCCGAGGACCTCGGCGAGGTATTTCCGGGTGCTCATGAGTCCTCCTGGTCGGCTTCGCGCGTGGGCTTCGCGCCGCGCGGCCCGTCCCGCGCGGCCCTCAGTATCGCCGCCTAGCGGGCGCCTTCGCGGCCCGGTTGCGCCGCGCGGAGGAGCGCGGCGTCGCGCCACACGCGGCACAGGACGTCGACCAGCTCCATCCGGTCGACCGTCTCCGCGATCCCCGCGCCGACCGCGACCGCGCCGTGAAGCTCGAGCAGGACGGCTGCCGGCCGCGGATCGCCCTCGACGAACGCGGCCGCGACCCGCGCCGCGAGCTCCGGGCTGCCGGGCACGCCGAACGGGACGACCGGGAGCCGCGGCAGGAGGAGTGCCGTCTCCGGGAGCCTGGCGGGGTCCGGTGCCTGGCCCGCGAGCGTCAGCGCCATCGCCGCGGGGACGTGGGCGTGAACGACGGCTTCGACGTCCGGGCGCGCCGCGTAGATCGCGCGGTGGATCGCCAGGTCGGAGCTGGGACGGAGGCCGCTCGGGCCGGCGTCATCGCTCGTGGCCGGCTCGCCGAGCGGCACCACGAGCAGCTCGCCGGGCTCGAGGGCATCTTTGCGGCGCCCGCCCGGGGTGATGAGGATCCGATCGCCCGGCAGCCGGACGGACAGGTTGCCCTCAGCGGCAGCGATGAGCCCGCGCGCTCCGAGCCGGGCCCCACCGG
This sequence comes from Chloroflexota bacterium, assembly GCA_040899885.1. GTDB lineage: Bacteria > Chloroflexota > Limnocylindria > Limnocylindrales > CSP1-4 > JACDAV01. The sequence goes on from JBBDZZ010000062.1 coordinate 22,852, forward strand.
CCACGACAGCGTCGCGCAGCGCCCGATCGTCCATCGCCGCATCGTAGCGGCGGCCCGACCGCGTCGCGCATCATGTGTGGCGTCGATCAGGCGGCCCGGCGAACCTCGTGGCTGACGTCGTCCGCGGCCAGCTCGACCTCGACGGAGCACCCGTCGCAGCGCAGGACAGACTCAAGGCCGTCGATCGCGACGGGGGCCTCGCACCAAGGGCAGTCGATGTTGATCATCTCGTTCGTCCTTTCAGAGTGATTGGTAAGCCGGACGATGAGGCCGCCCCGTGACAGCTAGCGTGTCACGACCTTCGGGCGCCGCCTCGAACGGGCCGGCGATCCGAACCGACGATCTCGCCAAGCAGTTCGGGCGGACGGTCGCTCTCGACGGCCTGACGATGACCGTCGAGCGCGGCGAGGTATTCGGCTTCCTCGGTCCGAACGGGGCCGGCAAGACGACCGCGGTCAAGCTGCTCCTCGGTCTCGCCCGGCCCTCCGGCGGCACGGCCCGGGTCCTCGGCGCGCCGATGGGCGACCGCGCGACCCGGGCCCGGATCGGCTATCTCCCCGAGCTCTTCCGCTACCAGCCGTGGCTTCGGGGCCGGGAGGTCCTCGAGCTGCATGCGGCGCTCGGGCGCATGCCGCGATCCCGGCGACGGGCGGACATCGCCACGGCGCTCGGCCTCGTCGGCCTGACGGATCGGGCGGAGTCGCTCGTCGGGACGTACTCGAAGGGGATGCAGCAGCGGCTCGGCCTGGCGGTCGCGCTCCTCGGCTCGCCCGAGCTCGTGTTCCTCGACGAGCCCACCTCCGCTCTCGACCCGGTCGGCCGCCTCGCCGTCCGCTCGATCATCCGGGGGGCGCGCGAACGAGGGACGACGGTCTTCCTGAACTCCCATCTGCTCACCGAGGTCGAGCGGGTCTGTGACCGCGTCGCGATCGTCGACCAGGGGCGGCTGATCGCGGCGGGGCGGCTCGACGAGCTGCTGGGCGCGCCGGCGCTCCGGATGCGCGTGACGGACGTCGCTCCGGCGCTGATCGCAGCGCTCGCGAAGTTCGGTCG
>JBBDZZ010000063.1:0-23848 GCA_040899885.1 Chloroflexota bacterium
CCCTCGGTGTCGCGGCCGTAGACGACGACGGTCGTGTCGTGGGTGATGCCGAGGGCTCGGACCGCCTCCTCGATCGTCGCCGGCGAGCGGCGGTTCCAGTCGGCCGGGTCCTCGAGCCAGTTCGTGTCCAGGAAGAGCGCGCCGGGGATGTGGCCCTCCTCGTACTCCTCGGGGACGCTGAAGTTGACGTGGAGGAGGAGAAACGGGCCCGCGGGCGCGGCCTCCGGTCGCCCGCCTGCGAGGACCTCGCGGAGCCAGTTGATGTGGACGAGCTTGTCGTAGTTCGGGAGCCGCTCGACCGGCAGGGACTCGTCCGCCGCCCACGCCGGCCAGCCCGGCTCATAGACCCGAACGCCCTCGTGGCCGAGCGCCTCGAGTCCCACCCGGAACGCGGCAGCGTCTGCGGCGGGGTCGCCGTAGACGACGACCGTTCGGTCCGGAACGATCCCCTTCGAGTGGAACAGCCGCCGGATCTCTTCGTCGTCGACGCTGCCGAGCCACGCCCAGGGAAAGGCGACGGCGCCCGGGATGTGGCCGCCGCGCGCCTCGCCCCCGAGGCGCCAGCCGTTGTAGGCGGCGAGCGGTCGGACGTCAACGATCGTCAGGGCAGGGTCGGCGAGCCGCTCGTAGAGCTCCTCGGTGGAGATCGCGGTATCTGCCTGGAGCAGGTTGGGTGTGGTCATCGGTGACGGATCCTCAAGGTGGCTGGGCGTTCGTGAACCGGGCAAAGAAAGACCCCCGCCGAGCAAGGGTCAAGGTGAGTGACGGTTCGCCGACCGGGTAAATCGGTCGCTCAGGTCCACCACCTGCCCCGTCCGGCAGGGGTACAACACATGCAGCGGCGGGCACGCGCAGTGGGGACCATGACGGGCGGCATTGTGACATCGGCGGGCTCGACTGACAATAGCGTGTCCTGTTGACGCCGCCCGGGCTTGGGACGATAAATACACCGGAGGTGGGCGATGGCGAGGCGTCCCAACGATAAGCGTCCCAGTGAGAAGCGGGCCAGCGAGAAGCGGGCCAGCCAGAAGCGGGCGGGCGGCAAGAAGGCCACCGGCCGGGCGGACGCCCGGGAGGATGGATCGCACAACGGGCGCGGGCCGATGACCGTGACCGTCGAGCCAGCGCCGCCACAGATGAAGCGCGCGACCTTCGAGAAGGAGCACGCGCTGCTCGACCTCGAGCTGGCGAGGCTCCAGGAATGGATCCGCCACGCGGGGCTCCGCGTCGTCGTGATCTTCGAGGGCCGTGACGCCGCGGGGAAGGGCGGGACGATCAAGACGATCTCGGCCAGCCTCAACCCGCGGATCTGTCGGGTGGTTGCCCTCGGCACGCCGACCGAGCGCCAGAAGACTGAGTGGTACTTCCAGCGCTACGCGGAGCACCTGCCGGCCGCCGGGGAGATGGTCCTCTTCGACCGGAGCTGGTACAACCGGGCCGGCGTCGAGCGGGTGATGGGCTTCTGCACCGAGGAGGAGTACCGAGAGTTCCTTCGCTCCTGTCCCGAGTTCGAGCGGATGCTCATCCGGTCCGGGATCACCCTCATCAAGTACTGGTTCTCGGTCAGCGACGAGGAGCAGGAGCGACGGTTCCAGGCTCGCCTCGACGACCCGACCAAGCGCTGGAAGCTCAGCCCGATGGACCTGGAGTCGCGCACCCGCTGGGTGGATTACTCGAAGGCGAAGGACGAGATGTTCGCCCACACGGATACGAAGCAGTCACCCTGGTACGTCGTCCACGCCGACGATAAGCGCCGGGCCCGCCTGAACACAATTCGCCACCTGCTCAGCCTCATTCCCTACGATGAGGCGCCGAAGCAGGAGATCCAGCTTCCGCCTCGCCAATCGGACGTCGGGTACGTCCGGCCACCGATCTCGGACCAGACGTTCATCCCCGACCACTACGGCTGAGGCAGGCAGCCATGGCCTGGGAGAAGTCGCCGCAGGATCTCGCCGAGCGCTTCGGTCGGGTCCTGGACCGCTTTCCCGAGGCTGAGCGACGGAAGATGTTCGGCTACCCAGCCGCGTTCGTCGGTGGCAACATGGTGACCGGGCTCCACCAGCGAGACTGGGTCGTCCGGCTGCCGGAGGACCAGCAGGAGGCCGCTCGCGCCGAGGGGGCAACGGTGTTCGAGCCGATGCCCGGCCGCCCGATGAAGAACTTCGTCGCTCTCCCGGCCTCGGTCATCGCCGACGAGGAAGGGGTGGCGCGGTGGGTCGAGCGAGCGGTCGGCCATGGCAAGACGCTTCCCCCGAAGCGCTGAGGGTCGCCGCCATGACCGACGACCTTGACCCCCGCGAGGCGGAGCGAGCTCGGCGGCGGGATCGTGAGGCCGCTGCCGAGCAGCGTGCCCTGATGCGGCCGGGGATGGGCAAGGTGTTCAAGCAGATCCAGGACACCCAGGCGAAGGCCGCGAAGCAGCCGCCGAAGCGACGCCGCCGGACGAAGTCGGGTTGACCGGGACTATCGTCCGGTGGGTGTTGCCCCTAATCACCGGGTTGTCAGCATGCACCACGAGGAACACCCTCCCGGACATGTTCATTCGTCTCCGCACCGCCCCGGTCCCGGACGTCGCCGCCGCCTTCCGCGATCACGTCCGGCGTCTCGAGGGCCCGGAACGCCGGCACACCGAGGCGGTCCGCGTGCGCATCATCCTGACTCGCGCCTGGCGGGTCGGGCTCCGGGAGCGGCTCCATCACGCCGCCGACGGCTCGACGCGGGGCTGACCGACCGGACCTCGGCCGCCGATTCGGCTCAAATACCACTGGGGGCGGTGGTAACGCCGAACCCGCGGCTTTCCGGGCTCGACGCCAGCGGATTTCACGCTCGGACGGGCTGCCCAAGCGCTCCCGCGAGGGGCAACGAGGGCGCTAACACTGCCCTGGTTGGTATTTGCGACAGACGCGCCCTGCGCCGAGCTGGGTGGCGCCGCAGCCGTCTAGCGGACGGCCGGCTCGTCGACTGAGACCCAGCGCCGGTCGAGCACGAGCTGGATGACCGTCGCCCGGTCCCCGGCGAGCGCCTGGCGGAGCGCCGGCTCGAACGCCTCGTCAGAGTCCACCCGCACGCCCCTGGCGCCGCAGGCCCGGGCGATCGCCGCGAAATCGATCGGCCCGAGGTCGGTCCCGACCGGCTCGCTGCCCTCGCGCCGCTCCTGGTGCATCCGGATCGTCCCGTAGCGCTCGTTGTCGAACGCAAGGACGACGACCCGGGCGTGCTCCCGGACGGCGGTCTCGAGCTCCGCCATCGACATGGCCAGCCCGCCGTCGCCCACGAGCGCCACCACCGGCCGATCGCGGTGGACGAGCGCCGCAGCGATCGCCGCCGGCAGCCCGTAGCCCATCGCCCCCGACGTCGGACCGAGGAACGTGCCCGGCCGGCGCAGGCGGAACCCCCGCGCCGCCCAGCCCCCGAAGTTGCCGGCGTCGGTCGTGATGATCGCCTCGTCGGGCAGCACGCGGCGGAGGGTTGCGATCGTCCGGCCCGGGTGGATCCCCGGACCCGACCAATCCCCAACATCGACGGCTGACTCGAGCTCCCAGGCGGCGCGGTCACGCTCGTTCGCCGCCTGGCGCGCGTCGACGAGCCCGGCATGGAGGACGGCTCCCCTGAGGCGCTGGACGGCGCCGCGGAGGAAGGCCCTGGCGTCGGAGCGGACCGCGATCGTCGGCGGTTCGAGCCCGTCCCGGCCCTCCCGCGGAGCGAGATCGACGTGGGCCCACGGGACGCCGGGCGCGGGAATCCGGTAGCCGAACGTCGTCACTTCGTTCAGGCGGCAACCGATGACGAGCATCGCGTCCGCCCGCTCGAGCCGCTCGCGGACCGAGGGCGGCGAGCCGTAGCCGGCCATCCCGAGGAAGAGCGCGTTGTCGTTCGAGATGACGTCGCCCCGCCGCCAGGCGGCAATCACGGGGACACGGAGCAGCTCGGCGAACCGTGTGAGGTCGCTCGACGTCCGGGCCCGCAGGACGCCGGCGCCGGCGAGGATCACCGGTCGCTCGGCCGAGGCGAGGAGCTGGAGGACCGCACGAACCTCCGGCACCTCTGCCCGGGGCGGGCCGGGGCGCGTCACGTCGACCGAGACGTCGGCCGGGACCTCCTCGTCGAGCAGGTCCTCCGCGAGCGACAGGAGCACCGGTCCGGGACGGCCGCCGAGGGCCTGGCCGACCGCCTCGGCGAGGGCCGCGGCAACCTCAGCGGTGTCGCGCGGCTCGGCGCTCCATTTCGCGAGACGGCCGAACGTGCCGACCTGGTCGACCTCCTGGAACGCCTCCCGACCCCGGAACTGCCGCTCGACCTGGCCCACGATGACGAACATCGGGGTCGAGTTCTGGCGGGCCGTGTGGATCCCGATCGCGAGATTCGCGGCACCGACCGCTCGTGTCGCGAGGCAGGCGGCGGGACGACCGGTGAGCTGCCCGTAGGCCTCGGCCATGAACGAGGCCGCTCCCTCGTGGCGCGTCGCGACAACCCGGATGCCAGCGCCGGACAGGCCCTCGAGGAGGCCGAGGAAGCTCTCGCCCGGGACCGTGAAGGCATAGCGCACACCGGCGGCGCGGAGCACGTCGGCGACGAGGCGACCGACCGTTCGCGGCCCGGTGGCGGCGGGGATGGGGGCCGGGGGCTCGTCGGCGTCGAGATCGGCGTCGGGCTCAACCTCTGCGGCGGCCTCCGGGGCGGGCTCGGCGGCGGGCTCGGCCGCTGCAGTCTGGGGCTCTGCAGCGGGGGCGATCTCGCCGGTTACGTCCGGTGGTGCCGCGGGATCGGGCTCGGCGACCCGGTCCAGCTCCGCTTGAGCGCCGTCGTCGGGCGGCCCGGGTGTCTCGGCACCGGTGGCCGCGTCCTGCGTTTCGGTCGACGGCGTTGCCGTCTCCGTGTGGTCGATCATCGATCCGTCTCCAAAGCTAGAGGCCGATCGGCGCCGCGAACGTCGAGAGCACGAGGCCCAGGATGACGATCACGGCGACGATGATCATGAGGATTCGCCCGATCCGGGCGCCCGGCAGCACCGTGGCGACCTATCGGTAGTTCTGGAACTGGAGGGGCACCGTTTCGTCGAGCTCGCGGAGCCGGCCGATCACCCGCTGGAGCTCGTCCTTGCTCTTGCCCGACACGCGCACCGCGTCGCCCTGGATGCTCGACTTGATTTTCGGAAACTCGTCGCGGATGAGCTTCGAGAGCTTCTTCGCGAGGGTGTCGTCGAGCCCCTGGCGGAGCTTGATCACCTGGCGGACCTTGTTTCCGCCGGCCGGCTCGACCTTGCCAAAGTCGAAGATCTTCAGCGAGAGGCCGCGCTTGACGGCCTTCGACAGGACGAGGTCCTTCACCGCGGCCGCCCGATACTCGTCGTCGGTCAGCAACGTGATGTCGTCCTTGCCCTGGGTCAGGTCCACGGTGACGCCCTTGAAGTCGTAGCGCTGCTGGACCTCGCGCCTGACCTGATCGAGGGCGTTGCGAAGCTCCTGCTCGTCGAATTCGCTGACGACGTCGAACGACGCCTCTCCGGCCATCGTGCCTCCTCCCTGTGCCCGCCGCGCCCGGTGCGATGCGAGCGGCCCATCATGGTACCCGGCGAGCCCCGATCCGGACGAGCGTGACCTCAGCCTCCGAGGAGCTCGAGCAGGCGCTCCCCGATCCGATAGCTCCGGCCACCGCCCATGACGAGGACCGCGTCCCCGGAACGGACCTCCGAGGCGAGCCAGTCGGCCGTCGCCTCGACCGATCCGGGCGCGCCCACGGGGATGTCCGGGCGCCGCTCCGCGACCGCGGCTGCCAGGCCCGCCGCCGATGCAACCGTCGTGTCCGGGTCCCGGCCGGGCCAGATGTCGGCAACGGCGACCGCGTCAGCGGTCGCAAGCGCGTCCGCGAAGTCGTCGAGCAATGCGGCGGTCCGGTGATAGGTCAGGGGCTCGTACACCGCCCAGATCCGACGGTCCGGTTCGCGCTGCCGAATGGCCCCGATCGTCTCGCGGATCGCCGTCGGGTGGTGGCCGTAGTCGTCGTACACCACGACGCCGCGGGCCTCGCCCTTTCGCTCCAGGCGTCGCCCGACACCCGGAAACGTCCCGAGGCCTTCGGCGATCGCCGCGGCCGGTACCCCGAGGCTCAGCGCCGCGCCCGCAACGCCGAGCGCATTGGTCGCGTTGTGCCCGCCGGCCGTCCGGAGCCGCGCCGTCACGGGACCGGCCAGCGGGTCCAGGCCGTGGATCTCGAGCGTTGTGCCGGCGGGATCCGCCGCGACGATCCGCCCGAGCATTGGGGTGGCCGGGCCGGCCGCGGTCGTGTAGCGCTCCCCGAGGCCTCGGAGGAACCCGCTCCGCTGTGTCCCGGCGTCGGTCAGCGCGTAGGCGACGATCCGGAGGGGCAGGTCGAGGATGCGATCGAGGATCCCCTCGACGCCCGGATCGCCCGCGTTGGCCACGACCACCCCGCCATCTGGCATCCGGCGGATCCACGCCTCGAATGCGGCGGTCACCGCGGCCCGGTCGGCGAACACGTCCGGATGGTCCCATTCGGCCGAAGTGAGGACTGCGATCGCGGGCCGGAAGACGTCGAAGTTCCCCGCGTACTCGTCCGCCTCGACGACGAAGGCCGGTCCCCTCCCCCGGCGGGCGGTCGCGGGCACGCCGCCGGTCGACTCGGCGGGCAGAAGCGCTCCGACGAACGCGGACGGGTCCGCCCCCGCAGCAGCGAGTACGTGCGCCAGCCACCCGGCGGTCGTGCTCTTCCCGTGCGTGCCCGCGATCCCGACGAGCGTCTTTCCCGCGGCCGCGTCCGCGACCACTTGCTGCCAGGGCTCCACCGGAACGCCGGCCGCCCGCGCCGCTGCGAGCTCGGGGTGGTCGGGGGCGATCGCGGTGAGCGCTTTCGTCACCGCCAGACGATCCGGCCGCGGCCCGCTGCCGGTGACGTGGACCGGGTCGTGCCCCCAGGCCAGCGCGATTCCCTCCGCCTCGAGCGGCGGCGTGTACGGAGAGGGCCCGCCAGGGTCGCAGCCGGTCACGACCGCCCCAGCGTAGTGGGCCAGCAGCGCCGCCCCGGACGCCCCGGCCCCGGCCGCGCCGACAACATGGATCCGCTCGCCGGCACGGATTGGCCGCGCCGCGCGAGCCGCCGCGAGCCCCGCCCCCACCGCCGACGCGTCGCGTGTCACCGCGATGCCCGCTCGAGGAGCAGCTGGAGCGCGGCCCCGGCACTCAGGCGCTTGTTCTCCGCCCGGTCGCCGGTCCAGTGGAAGCGGCGGACTTCCTCGCCGCCCTCGTCGGCGACCGCGATGTACGTCAGCCCGACGGGTTTTGCCTCGGACCCACCGTCCGGCCCGGCGATCCCCGTGACGGCGACCGCGAGCCCCACGCCGAGCCGTTCGCGGGCCCCGGCGGCCATCGCCCGTGCCACCTGGGCACTCACCGCGCCGTGGGCCACGAGGATCTCGTCCGGCACGCCGAGAAGCGTCTTCTTCGTGTCGTCGGAGTAGGTCACGACGGCCCCCTGGAAATAGCCGGACGAGCCGGGCACCTCGGTCAGGATGTGGGCCACGAGACCACCGGTGCACGATTCGGCCGTCGCGACCGTCAGCGATCGCCCGAGACAGATCCCCTGCAGACGCTCCGCGAGCGCGACGAGGTCCACGAGCGCGGCAGGCGACTCGGCGGCCACGGGCTCAGGTGTATCGGGTCGGCCGCCGCTGTCGCGGCTTCCGTGGCTGGATCACTGGACCGGCACCGTGATGACGAGGTGAGCGACAGTGTCGGACGCCAACTCGGTGTCCGGGTCGACCGCGCTGACGTCGAACTGGTTGCGGCCGCGACGGAGGTCCACCTCGACGCTCCACGAACCGTCCGGCCCCGCCGCTACGCGAAGGGGCTGCTCCTGGCCGGGCGTTGCGACCGAGATGGTCGCGCCGGGGATCGAGGTCCCCCGCAGGACAAACGTCGTCGCCGACCCCTCGACCGTCGAGACCGCCGCCGCCGGGTCCGAGACCGAGAGCGTCGGTGGCCTGGCGAACCGGAGCACCTGGATCCCCAGGTAAACGCCGAACGCGATGACGGCGGCCGCGAGCAGCACGGCCCACACGACGCCGGCGGAGAGGGCGAAGCGCGGGCGCGGAACGGTGAGTGCGCGCGGCCCCAGGATCGGCTCCGTCTCGCGGGCGTTGCCCCGGTCCCGGCGCCAGTCGCGCAGGACCTCCGCTGGATCGAGGCCCAGGTAGAGCGCGTAGTTGCGCAGGAAGCCCTTCGTATAGACCGCGCTGGGGAGGGCCCGCCAGTCGCCCCGCTCGAGAGCCTCCAGGTAGCGCGCCCGGATCTTCGTGTCGCGCTCAGCCCGGTGAAGGTCGACGCCCTTGCGCTCGCGCGCGGCGTGGAGCCGCCGTGGCAGGCCCGTGGCCAGGGGGTCGGTCACCGCCGTCGCCGTCACTCGTCCTCTTCCTCGTCCTCGTCGTCCCCACCGGCCGCCGGCCCGCTCTCGCGGCGCAGCACCGGGCGCGCATTCGAGCCATCGAAGGGCCCGATGTATCCCCGCGCCTCGAGCTGGTCGATGATCCGGGCGGCCCGCGCGTACCCGACCTTCAGCCGCCGCTGGAGCAACGATGCCGATGCTCGGTCGTACTCGCGGATGACATCGACGGCATCAGGCAGGAGGCGGTCGGCGTCCTCGTCCATGAGGTCGTCGGCCGCGGCCGTGCCGTCCTCGTCGCTCTCGATGATCGACAGGTCGTAGTGCGGGTCGTCGATCTGATCCTTCCAGTGGTCGACGACCCGCAGGATCTCCGGGTCCGACACGAAGACGCCCTGGAGGCGCATCGGGCGGGGCAGGTCGGACGGCTGATACAGCATGTCTCCGCGACCGATGAGGTCCTCTGCGCCGGGCGAGTCAAGGATCGTGCGCGAGTCGATCTGGGATGCCATCGCGAACGCGATCCGGCTCGGGAAGTTCGCCTTGATCAGGCCGGTGACGACGTTGACCGACGGCCGCTGGGTGGCGAGGACCATGTGGATCCCGGTCGCCCTGGCCTTCTGGGCGAGGCGGACGATCGGCTCCTCGACGTCCTTGCCCTCGCGCATCATGAGGTCGGCCAGCTCGTCGACGATGATGACGATGTACGGCAGCCGGTCCTCCGGGTCCGCCCGGCCATCGTTGTAGCCCCGGATGTTGCGGGCGCTCGCACCGGCGAACCGCCGGTAGCGGCTCTCCATCTCGTTGACCGCCCACATGAGCGCGGCCTTGGCGCGCTCGGGTTCGGTGATGACCGGGACCAGGAGATGCGGGAGACCGTTGTACGAGGCCAGCTCGACGCGCTTGAGGTCCATGAGGATCATCCGCACGTCGTGCGGCGTCGCCTCGCACAGGAGGCTCGTGATGACGGCGTTGACCATGACGCTCTTGCCCGAGCCGGTCGCGCCGGCGATGAGCAGGTGGGGCATCTTCGCGAGGTCGACGGCCTGGGCTTTGCCGGCCACGTCCCGTCCGAGGGCGAACGTCAGGGTCGAGCCGGAGGCCTTGAAGTCGACCTCCTCGAGGATCCGGCGCAGCGCGACGACGTTGAATTCCTTGTTCGGGATCTCGATTCCTACGGCGCTCTTGCCCGGAATAGGCGCCTCGATCCGGAGCGAGCGGGCGGCAAGAGCCATCGCGAGGTCGTCGGCGAGCGCCTCGATCCGGCTGACCTTGATGTCCGGCGCGGGCTGGACCTCGTACTGGGTTACGACCGGGCCGGCATTCCGGTTGACGACCTGGGCGGGGATGTTGAAGCTCGCGAGCTTGCGGACGATGATCTCCTCGTTCCGCCGGTGATGCGCCTCGCTGCCACCCGCCGAAACCGGAATCTCGACCTCCTCGAGAAGCTCGAGCGGGGGAAGCTCGTACTCGATCCGCGGCTCGGCTGCGTCCCCGGCATCGGTCACATCGTCGAGGTCGCGGAGGCGGGGCGGGGCAAGGAGCGTCGCCGAGGCCGCGCCGGACGCCCCGCGGGCCGGCGCGAACGTCGCCGAGACCGGGGTGTTGCTGGGGATCCCGGACGGGATCGGCTCCAGCTCGTCGTCGTCCTCCTCGTCCTCCTCGTATTCCTCGTCCTCTTCGTCTTCTTCGTCTTCTTCTTCCTCGTCGTCCGTGCCCCAGATCCCGCGCTGGCCGGGTGAGCCGGGCCCGACCGCCACCCGCGGTCCCCGGCCGCTCCGGATGCTCGACCCGCGGCCGTTCCCGGCGGCGGCGTTCACTTCCGCGCGCTCGCGCATCTCCTCGGCCCGTGCCTGGAGCGCCGACGCGACCCCGCCGATCGGCCGGCCGAACGGCTCGACCAGGGTGCGGAGTGGCCGCTGGAGGGCGACGAGCAGCGAGCCCACCAAAAGCCCGGCGAGGACGACGAACGCGACCGGGTCCTGGAGCGGTCCTTTGAGCGCGTCCGCGAGCGCCGTCCCGATCTTGCCCCCGCCGCGCTCGGGGAGGAACTCGATGAGGCCAAGGAGCGCGATGTACGCCACCGCCCCGGCCACGATGCGCCATTGCCAGCCCGGGTCGAGGGCGCCATTCCATTCGATGTAGGCGCCGGCTCCCAATAGAAGGAACGGCAGGAGCCAGCGACCGCTGCCGAAGAACGGCACGACGAGGTCGCGTGCCCACTTGGTAAGCGTTCCCTCTTCCGCCGGGAGGAACAGCATGATCAGCATCACGACGCCCAGGACAAGCAGCGTCAGGCCGAACAGCGAACGGACGACCTCCGGCGGAACATCGAACGTCGGGAGGCCGAGTCCGAAGCCTCTCTTCCGGCGGCGGCGGGCCTGGCTGCGACGCGCCATTGCCTAGACCTCCACGACGACTGGGAAGACCATCGGCCGCCGCTTCGTCTGCTCGTAGAGGAACCGCGAGACGCCATCCTTGATCTGGCTCTTGAGGAGCGCGATCTCGGCGATGTGGTCGCCCGGATTTTCGATCGCCTTGATAACCCGGTCGGCCGCTTCCTCGATGAGCGGGGTCTGCTCATTGCCGTGGACGAAGCCGCGGGTGATGATCTCCGGCCGGCCGATGACAGAGCCCGTCTGCTTGTCGACCGTGACGACGATGATGAACATCCCGTCGTTCGCGAGCGCCCGGCGATCGCGGAGCACGATCTCGCCGACGTCCCCGACCGACAGGCCGTCGACGAACACGTAGCCGGCGGGAACCGGGCTGCCGCGGCGGGCGGAGCCGTCCTCGTAGATCTCGATCGGCACTCCGTTCTCGATGATGAACACATTCTCCGGCAGGACCCCGGTCTCGGTCGCCAGGCGCCCGTGCTGGACCTGCATCCGGAACTCGCCGTGGATCGGGATGAAGTACTTCGGCTTCGTGAGCCCGAGCATGAGCTTGAGCTCCTCCTGGCTCGCGTGTCCCGAGACGTGGGCTCGCTTGATCGTGTGGTAGAACACGTTCGCGCCGGCCTTGAACAAGTTGTCGATCGTCCGGGCGACGTACTCCTCGTTGCCGGGGATCGGGCTGGCGCTGACGATGACGGTGTCGCCCGGCTGGATCTCCACGAACCGGTGGTCGCGGTTCGCCATCCGGGCGAGGCCGGACATCGGCTCGCCCTGGGAGCCCGTCGTGGCGATCGTGAGCTTCTCCCCCGGGATCTCGCCGATCCGGTCCTTCGAAACGATCAGTGACGGCGCGTATGTCAGGTAGCCGAGATCCGTCGCGATCCTGAAGTTCTGCTCCATCGACCGGCCGATGACCGCGACCTGGCGGTTCATCTCCGCGGACGCGTCGAGGACCTGCTGGATCCGGGCGATGTTGCTCGCGAATGTCGCCACGATGACCCGGCCGTCGAGCGGCTGCATGATCTCCCGGAACGCCTCGCCGACGGTCCGCTCGGACGGGGTGTAGCCGGGGTTCTCCGCCCGGGTAGAGTCGGACATCAGGCAGATGACGCCCTCCTCGCCGAGCTTGGCGAGGATGTGAAAGTCCGACAGCTTGCCGTCGACCGGCGTGTGGTCGAACTTGAAGTCGCCGGTGTGGACAACGATCCCAACCGGTGTCCGCAGTGCGATCCCCATCGCGTCCGGGATCGAGTGCCCGACGCGGAACGGGACGACCGTGAACGGGCCGACGGTGATCTGGTCGCCCGGATCGAGCGCCAGCATCGGGTTCGAGTGGAGCTTGTGCTCCTTGATCTTGTTGCCGAGGAGCCCACGGGCGAGGGTCGAGGCGTAGATCGGAACCCCCGGGAACTCCGGGAGGATGTACGGGAGACCACCGACGTGGTCCTCGTGCGCATGGGTGATCAGGAAAGCCTTGACCTTCTCCTTGCGGTCCTTGAGGTAAGTGATGTCGGGCACGACGAGGTCGATTCCGAACATTTCCTCGTCGGGGAACATCAGGCCGCAGTCGATGATGACGATGTCGTCGCCGTATTCGAACACGTACATGTTCTTGCCGATCTCCCCCACCCCACCGAGCGGGATGATGCGGAGCGGCTCGTTGGGTCCTGGCATCGGCGTCCTTGGTTCGGAGGTGATCAGAAGAGTGTCATCTGGTCGGTTGGGATCGCGTCTCCGCCGTCGGCAGACGGATCCGACGCGACGAGCGTGGCGACCGCGCCGGCCGCGCCGGCCTCGCCCCTGGCGCCGACCGTCGCGCCGACCGCGACTGGCTCCCGGACTGGCGGGGTCCCGGCGGGCTCGGTCGCCTCGGACCGCCGCCGGCGTGCCTCGACGAGCGCACCCGGCACACCGGCCATATCGTGGAGCGACGTCTCCGCGATCGCCGTCGTCCGAAGCGCGGCCGCCGGATGGTACATCGCCAGCACCAGCGCGTTCCCGGCGCCGGTCGCCGGGTCCGCCGGCCGGACGGCACCGTGAGACTGGGAGATTCGGGCGCCGGGCATGAACGTCGCCATCGAGTACCGGCCGAGCGTCACGACGAGCGCCGGATCGAGGGCCTCGAGCTGGCGGCGGAGATACGGCGCGCAGGCCGCGATTTCGTCAGGCTGGGGATCGCGGTTGTCGGGCGGCCGGCACTTCACGACGTTCGTGATGAACACCTCGTCCCGCTGCCAGCCGATCGAGCCGAGAAGCTTCACGAGGAAGTCACCAGCTCGTCCGACGAACGGCCGCCCAAGACGGTCCTCATTTTGGCCCGGTCCCTCGCCCACGAAGATCACCTCGGTCGAGGGATTGCCTTCGCCCGGGACCGCGTTCGTTCGCCCCACGTGGAGCCGGCACCTTTCGCAGACGCGGACCTCGGCGGCGATCGCCTCGAGCGCCACGCGGCGCTCGGCGTCGGTCACGCTCCGCCCCCGGCCGCGACCGTGCCGCGGCGCGAGGCGGCACGGACCCAGTCCCGGGCCACGAGGAGCTCGGCGAGCTCGACCGCGTTCGTAGCCGCGCCCTTGCGCAGGTTGTCGCTCACGACCCAGAAGGCGATCCCGCGGCCGTCCGGGACGGACGGATCGTGGCGTACCCGGCCGACGAAGATGTCGTCACGACCGGCGGCCTCGGTCGCCAGCGGGTAGACGTGCCCAGCCGGGTCGTCCTGGACGACGACGCCGGGGATCGCGCCGAAGAGCTCGCGGGCCCGCTGCGGCGTAACCGGGTCGCGGGTCTCCACGTGAACGGCCTCCGAGTGGCTCACGAAGACGGGCACGCGGACGGCGGTGCAGGAGATCCGCAGATCCGGGAGGTGGAGGATCTTGCGGCTCTCGGTGACGACCTTCCACTCCTCCTTCGTGTAGCCGTTGTCGAGGAACGTGTCGATCTCCGGCAGGGCGTTGAATGCGATCGGGTGGGGGTAGACAGACGCGGCCTTCGGCTCGCCGGCGACGTGGGCCCGGATCTGGCCCTCGAGCTCGGCGACCGCGTCGCCACCGGTGCCCGAGACGGACTGGTACGTGTCCACGACGACCCGCTCGATCCCCACGGCATCACGCAGGGCCATGAGCGGTGGCGCCAGCTGCATCGTCGAGCAGTTGGGGTTGGCGACGAGCCCCTCGTGGCGGGCGAGATCGTCCGGGTTCACCTGGCTGACGACGAGCGGCACGTTCGGCTCCATCCGCCAGGCGCTCGAGTTATCGATCACGGTCGCGCCCCGGGCCACGGCGTCGGGAGCGAGGGCCCTGGCGATGTCGGCGCCGGTTGAGAAGAGGGCAATGTCGACGCCCTCGAATGCGTCTGGCAGGGCCTCCCCGATCTCATACGTTCGCCCGTCGATCGAGAGCGTCCGGCCCGCCGACCGGCCCGACGCGAGCAGGCGCAGCTCCCCTACCGGGAATTCCCGCTCGGTGAGGACCTGGATCATCGTCCGGCCGACGACGCCGGTTGCGCCGACGACTGCGACAGTGAGGTGGGACGGGGTCATCGGGAACGCGGCTCCGCTGTCGGATCGGGTCGACGGGGCACGGCGCGAGTATATCGCGGCACCTCGCCCGTTCGAGGCCCCGGGCATCCGGTCAGAGTGCTCTCCGTGGTGGCCTAACGCTGGCTAGGCGCGGTCGGAATTAGACAGTAACGGCTATCCCTCGGGTCGAACCGGCATCCGCGGCGATCGAATCGAAGCGCCAGGCGGTCGTCGACCGCGTTTAGTCGCAAATACCAACCGGAGTGGTGTTAACGCCCAAGTTCGCGCTTCCGGACGGCCTGCGGTATGCGGCGCCCGGTGGCCGTTAACACTGGCTGGGTTGGTATTTGCGCCAAGTCCCGGGCCCCGAGCTTGTTACAACCAGCCGGGTTGGTATTTGCGTGCTGCCGGCGTCCGGGGCCCGAAAATGGGCGTGTGGCGCGTCGAAGTGCAAGAGGGCCTGCGTTGGCAGGCCCTCTTGCATTAGCGATTGATCGGCCGAGCCGTCAGCCCACGGGCTCTTTCGCCAGGTGGCGCTGCATGGCCGCCTTGCGGGAGAGGTTGATCCGGCCCTGTCGGTCGATCTCGGTCACGACGACCATCACCTCGTCGCCGACGGACACGACGTCCTCGACGGTCGGCACGTGGTAGTCGGCGAGCTCGCCGATTCGGACGAGGCCTTCCTTGCCCGGCAGGATTTCGACGAACGCTCCGAAGCCCATGATCCGGGTGACCTTGCCGAGGTAGAGCGCACCGATCTCGACGTCCTTCGTGAGGCTCTCGATCCACTGGATCGCCTTGCGCGCGTTGTCCTGGTTGACGGCCGCGATCTCGACGGTGCCGTCGTCCTCGACATTGATCTCGGTGCTGGTCTCTTCCTGGATCTTGCGGATCATCGAGCCGCCCTTGCCGATGATCTCCCGGATCTTCTCCGGGTTGATCTTGATCGTAGTGATCCGCGGCGCGAACTCACTCATCTCGGTCCGGGCGGACGGCAGGACCTCGACCATCTTGTCGAGGATCGTGATTCGGGCTGCGTAGGCCTTCTTCAGACCCTCCCGGATGACCCGCTCGTCGATCCCCTTGACCTTGATGTCCATCTGGAGGGCGGTGATCCCGTCGCGGGTGCCGGTGACCTTGAAGTCCATGTCACCGAACTGATCCTCCTTGCCGAGGATGTCCGTCAGGACCGCGAACTTGCCCTCGCCCTCGAGGACGAGGCCCATCGCAGCGCCGGCGACCGGCGCCTTGATCGGAACTCCTGCGTCCATGAGCGCGAGCGTCGAGCCGCACGTCGAGGCCATCGACGTGGAGCCGTTCGACGTGACGCACTCGGAGACGAGGCGGATGACGTACGGGAATTCCTCGACGCTCGGCAGGACCGGCAGGAGCGCCCGCTCGGCGAGGTGGCCATGCCCGATCTCCCGCCGTCCGGGGCCGCGCATCTGCTTGTTCTCGCCGGTCGAGTACGGCGGCATGTTGTAGTGATGGATGTATCGCTTCTCTGTCTCCGGGCTGATCGTGTCGATCCGCTGGACGTCGCTCGACGAGCCCAGCGTCGCCACGGTCAGCGCCTGGGTGTCACCGCGGGTGAACAGGCCGGAGCCGTGGGCGCGGGGTACTAGCCCCACTTCGACCGAGATCGGCCGGATGTCGTCGAGGCCTCGGCCGTCCATCCGGATCCCGTCCGACAGCACGAGCTCCCGGACGGTCTTCTTGTTGACGACGGAGAAGAGGGCCTTGCCGACCCGCGCCTCGCGCTTGGCGATCTCGATCAGGTCACCGCCATTGCGGCCGTCGCGGTTGGCACGGATCGCGGCCGTGATCCCCTCACGCAGCTTCTCGAGTCGTGGTGCGAGATCCTCGCCGAGCTTGAGGAGCACGGCGGCGGTAGCCTCCGCGTCCGGCAGCGCGCGATGGCTCGCCTGGATCTCGACGCCGAGGAACCGGGCAAGGTCCGGCAGCTTGAACGACTCGGGCACGCCGGGAAACGCCTCGCGGGCGATCACCAAGGTGTCGAGGTAGCGGCCCGGCTCGAACCGGAAGCCGTCGCCGTGGGCCTCCTCGAGGAACGTGAGGTCGAACCCGACGTTGTGGCCGATGAGGGTCGCGTCGCCGGCGAAGGCGAGGAACTGGCGAACGGCGTCGGCCGGCTTCGGGGCGCCCTTGACGTCCTTGTCGGTGAGGCCGTGGATCTGGTGGCCGACGATCGCCCGGCCGGGGTTCACGAGGGTCGACCACGTGTCGGTTACCTTGCCGCCCTTGACCTTGACCGCGGCGATCTCGAGGAGGTCGGCCATTTTCGGGTCGATCCCGGTTGTCTCGATGTCGACGACGACGAGCTCACGGCCGTCCTTGAGAGCGGCGACGAAGTCGAGCACGGAGCTGGTCGCCGGCTCAATGAACGGAATGCGCTTCGGCTTGCCGACGGCTTCGCGGATCTGGTCCTGGAGATCGATCAGCGGGCGAAGCGACTGGTGGGCGAAGAGGATCGCCTCGGCCATGATGTCCTCGGGCAGGATCTTCGCCCCGGCCTCGACCATCATGATCGCGTCGCGCGTGCCGGAGACGATGAGGTCGAGCTCCGATTCCGCGAGCTGGCTATGTGTCGGGTTGATAACGAACTCGCCGCCGATCCGGCCGACCCTGACGGCCGCGATCGGACCCTGGAACGGGACGTCGCTGATCGTCAACGCTGTCGACGCGGCGATCGTGCCGAGGACGTCCGGGTTGTTCTCCTGGTCCGTCGAGAGGACCGTGATGACCACCTGGACGTCGTCCTTGTAGCCCTCTGGGAAGAGCGGGCGGATGGGCCGGTCCGTCAGGCGGGCAGCGAGGATCGCCACCTCCGAGGGGCGCGACTCACGCTTGATGAACCCGCCGGGGATCTTGCCCGCGGCGTACATCCGCTCCTCGAAGTCGACGGTGAGCGGGAAGAAGTCGAGGCCCGGACGAGGTTCCGAGCGGTTGGCGGTGCCGAGCACCATCGTGTCGCCGTACTGGACGGTGACGGACCCGCCGGCAAGACGAGCCATCTTGCCGTGCTCGATGGTCAGCGTCCGACCACCAAACTGGATCTCGAAGACTTGAGACAAGGGACTGATTCCTTCCTGTCCCGTGTCGGAGGAGGCGACCCTGGGCTTTCGGTCGCGCCGTCAAGGCGTCGCTTCGCAATGGGGCCCGGCTACACCGGGCCCGGGGCGGCGACGCGCTAGCGGCGGAGTCCGAGCCGTCCGATGACGGCCCGATAGCGCGCGTTGTCCTTCTTCACCAGGTAGGCGAGGAGACGGCGGCGCTGACCGACGAGCTTGAGGAGGCCGCGGCGCGAATGATTGTCCTTGGGGAAGCCCCGGAGGTGATCCGTCAGGCCCTTGATCCGCTCCGTGATGAGCGCGATCTGGACCTCCGGCGAACCCGTGTCGCCATCTTTTGTGGCGAACCCCGTGATGGTCTCCTGCTTCAATTCCCGCGCGAGCGGCACTCGGTCCTCCGACACGAACTGTTGCTTTGTGAACCTTCTATTTGACCGGCGGATGGTAACAGGCGAGGGCCCAAACCGGCAAACGACCGCCCCGCTCCACCCCTCCCCGGCCCGATCAGTCGAACACGATTCTCAGGCGCGGGGCGACCGGGACGAGCTCCCCCGCCACCTCGATCGAGGGCGGCTCGCCGCGGATCGTGGCGATCGCCGGGCCGGCGGGCCCGGGCAGGACGGCGTCGACCACCGTGACCCCGTAGGCGCCCGCCGGTGGGAGGGCGACCGGGAGCGGGAACGAGACGGGAACCGAGGTCGAGACCCCCAGCGGCTCCTCCCGGGCCCCGGCGACGCTGTACGGACGCCCGAGGAGTCGGCCGGCCTCGGCGAGCGCGCCGGACTGGACGAGGCGGCGGATCTCCGAGCTGCTGACCGGCCGGCCGTCAAGCGCGAACTGGGGCACGACAACCACCTCGAACGGCGGATCGGTCCTGCCGGCGAGCTCGGCGAGGGCGTCCGGCGTTCCCAGCCGCTCGTGCCCGAAGGCGGTGTCGGGGGTCATGAGCAAGCCCGCCAGGCGGGTCCGGGCGGTGATCCGCCCGACGAATTCCTCGTACGGCGTCCGCCGCAGGACCTCGTCGAAGTGCTGGACGACGACGAGAGCGACACCCGCGTCCTGGAGGAGCCGCAGCCGGTCCGCCGGGTCGAGCAGGAGCGGTGGGGCGGCACCGACGAGCACCTCGTCCGGGTGCGAGTCGAACGTGATCACGGCCGGCCGGGCGGAGAACCGCTCGGCGTGCATGAGGAGCGCCTCGAGGAGCCAGCGGTGACCGAGATGGAGCCCGTCAAACACGCCGACGACCGCGAACAGTGGCCCGTGCCCGGACCGCAGGGCATCGACGCCGGCGACGAGATCGAACGGGGCCCCCGGCGCGAGGCTCGCATCGTCAGTCACCGCCGGACGGGACCGGCTGGGGCTCGGTGCCCGGTGGAGGCGGCGCGACGAGCACCTTGTCCGGGGCGAGGCGCCCGTCTCGGAGCGTCGCGAAGCCGACCAGGCGGCCGTCGGCGTCGAGGAGTCGGATCGGCCGGTCGGCCGCGTCGCGGATGCTCGCCGGGGCACGCACCACCTGGCCGCGGACGACCGCCGGGAGGTCCGTTTCGGACAGGACGACGGCCGGGAGGTCGTCGAGGCCGGCGTCGATCGGGCGGAGGAGCGAGGCGAGCTGATCCGGCCCGGTTGCGGCCGCGGAGCGGACGTCGTCGAGGGTGACGGCGTCGTCGAGACGGAACGGTCCGCTCCCCGTCCGCGACAGCGCGCCGAGGTACGCCCCGCTGCCAATGGCAGCGCCGAGGTCGCGGGCCAGGGCGCGGACGTACGTTCCGGCCGAGCAGACGACCTCGAGGATGGCGACCGGCCGTTCGGGGTCCGACCCGTTCCAGTCGACGATCTCGAGCCGGTCGATCTCGACCTCCCTGGGCGCGAGGACGACCGTCTGACCGGCACGGGCAAGGGCGTATGCCCGCCGTCCGCCGACCTTGAGCGCGCTGTAGGCAGGTGGCGTCTGGCTGATCCGGCCGCGGAGGGCCGGCAGGGCGGCCTCTGCTGCGTCGCGCGTGACCGGCGGTCCTGCGACCGGCTCCAGCTCGCCCTCGAGGTCGTCGGTCGATGACGTGGCCCCGAAACACACCGTCGCGCGGTACTCCTTCCGGTCGCCCAGGTGGTACTCGACGACCCGGGTCGCGCGCCCGAGGAAGATCGGCAGGACGCCGCTCGCGGACGGGTCCAGGGTTCCGCCGTGGCCCACGCGCTTCGTGGCGGCGAGCCGCCGAACCAGCGCGACGATGTCATGCGACGTGGGGCCGGGCGGCTTGGCGACGACGAGGATGCCGTCGAGGCCCGGCCCGGTCGGGCGGCGCGAGGGTCGGTCCGTCACGGCGTCAGGCCGCGACTTCGGCGAGGAGCCGTCGGGCCTCGGCAAGGACGACCGGGACGGCCTCGTCGAGCGGCAGGCCGACGGTCGCACCGGCGGCCCGGGCGTGACCGCCGCCGCCGAACTTCCCGGTGAGCACGGTGGCGTCGACGCCGGCGGGTCGGGTCCGAACGCTGATCCGGGTCGCGGCTCCGGCCTCCTTGAACAGGATCGCAACCTCGGCGGCATCGGCTTGGGCGAGGAGGTCGATGATCCCCTCGCTGTACTCGGGCCGGGCGTCCGTCGCGACCAGGTCGGCGTCCCGCAGCGTGGACCAGACGAGCCGGCCGTCGACGTCGGTCTGGAGCCGCTCGAGGACCCGTCCGAACAGCCGGAGCTGCGCTTCGGGCTTCGTCCGGTAGAGGCGCCGGCTGATGTCGGAAAGCGGCGCGCCGGCTTCGACGAGCGCCGCCGATACCACCAGTGTCCGGGGCGTCGAGTTCGGGTGGGAGAACGTGGCGGTGTCCATGACGATCCCGGCCATGAGCGCACTGGCGAGAGCGCCGCCGTCGAGGCCGAGCGGCAGGCCCAGGCGGACAGCGAGCAGGGCGGTCATCTCGCACGTGGCTGCGGCGGCGGGATCGATCCAGTCACCGTCACCGACCTGGTCGTTAGAGGCGTGATGGTCGATGACGACGCGGGGCAGCTCGGCGAACAGGCGCGGATGCCGTTCGCGGACAGCGCCGATTCGGTCGAGCGAGCCGCAGTCGGAGATCACGAGCAGGTCGTAGCTCTCGGCCGGGTCGGGATCCGTCCTGAACCGATCGACACCGGCGAGGAAGTCGTAGAGGGCCGGCAGAGGGTCCGTGCACAGCGGCGTCGCGGTGCTACCGAGCGCCTCGGCGAGCCGACAGATCGCGAGCGTCGAGCCGACGGTGTCGGCGTCCGGGTTCTCGTGGCTCACGGCGAGCACGCGCCGCGCCGCTCTGAGCCGCTCGACGACGACGTCCGGAACGCTCGCCGCGAACGGGCGAAGGTCGACGCTCACCGCCGCGGCCGGCGGGCCCCGGAGCGTCGTCCGGCCCCGCGGCATCGCCCGGGCTTGTCCGCCGGAAGACCGAGGCTCTCGGGCTCCGGGCTGTCGCCTGGGTGCGGCAGTCGCGGCACGGGCGTCGGAAGCGACTCGCCGGGGACGGCCTCGTCCGCCGGCAGATGGCCCTCCTCGAGCTCGTGCAGCAGGCGCAGGACGCGTGTTCCGCGCTCCGCCGTGTCGTCGAGGCGGACGTGGAATTCCGGGATCCGCTTCAGCCGGAGGCGCGTGCCGAGCTCGCGCCGGACGAAAGACATCGCCCGATTCAGGGCGGCGACCGTTTCGTCACGTTCGGCACGCTGGCCGATCACGCTGACCCAGACCCGCGCGTGGCGAAGGTCGGGGTCGGTCTCGACGTCGGTGACTGTGACGAAACCGATCCGTGGATCGGCCACCTCGCGGGCGAGAATCTGCCCGATCTCCTGGCGAAACAGTTCATCGACCCGATTCGTGCGTTGCGTCATCGAAGTGCCACCCTCAACGACGTGTAAGCACCCGCTCACCGAGGTCTGAGGCGGAGCTCCGCGACGCCATCAGCCCGAGGTTACCCGGCTCACGGTTTGGGAAGTGAAACATTCGATGATGTCGCCTTCCTGGATGTCGTTGAAGGTGGCGAGCCCGATGCCGCACTCCAGGTTCGCGGCCACCTCGCGGACGTCGTCCCGGAACCGGCGCAGCGACTCGATCCGGTCCGTCGCGATGACCTTGCCACCGCGCCAGACCCGAGCGCCGCCGCGGACGATCCGGCCGTCCGTGACGAACGACCCGGCGATCGTCGTGCTCTTCCCGACACGGATGACCTGGCGTACCTCCGCCCGGCCCTCGATGACCTCGACGACCTCTGGCTCGAGAAGGCCTTTGAGAGCGGCATCGATGTCGTCGGTGAGCTTGTAGATGATGTCGTAGAGGCGGACATCGACGCCTTCCGCGTCGGCCGCACGACGCGCCGTCTCGGTGATCTTCGTGTTGAAGCCGACGACGATCGCGTTCGACGCTGCCGCAAGCATGATGTCGTTGTCCGTGATGTCGCCCGCGCCCTGGTGCAGGACGTTGAGCCGGATCTCCTCCTGGCTGAGCTGGTCGAGGGAGTGGGTGATCGCACCGAGCGATCCGGACACGTCCGTCTTCAGGATGATCCGGAGCTCCTTCGCCTGACCCGCCTGGATCTGGCGGTAGAGGTCCTCGAGGGTTGCTCGACCGCTCCCGTCGCCGCCGCGCGCAGCCGTCGTGGCCTTGCGCTGCTCGACCAGCGTCCGGGCTTCCTTCTCGTCGCCGACGACCCGCAGGATGTCGCCGGCCTGGGGGACCTGCGACAGGCCGAGGACCACGACGGCCGTCGCCGGCCCGGCGTCGTCGACGCGCTTGCCATGCTCGTTCTCGAGGGCCCGGACGCGACCGAAGGTCTCGCCGACGACGATGATGTCGCCGACCTTCAGCGTGCCGGTCTGGACGAGGGCGGTCGCGACCGGACCGCGATTCTTGTCGAGCTGGGCTTCGACGATGGTCCCGATCGCGGGTCGATTCGGGTTCGCCTTGAGCTCCTGGAGGTCGGCCACGAGCAGGACCATCTCGATGAGTGCGTCGAGGCCCTCGCGGGTCCGGGCCGACACCGGCACGAGCGGCACGTCACCGCCGTACTCCTCGATGACGACGCCGGCCTCGGTCAGCTCGGTCTTCACGCGATCGGGATTGGCGTCCGGCTTGTCGATCTTGTTGAGCGCGATGATGATCGGGACCTTGGCGGCCCTGGCGTGGCTGATGGCCTCGAGGGTCTGGGGCATGACGCCGTCGTCTGCGGCCACCACGATGATTGCGATGTCGGTCACGCGGGCGCCTCGGGCGCGCATGGCGGTGAACGCCTCGTGGCCCGGAGTGTCGAGGAAGACGACGCGCTTGTCGTCGTGGACGACCTCGCTCGCGCCGATGTGCTGGGTGATCCCGCCGCGCTCGCCGGCGGCGACCTCCGTCGTCCGGATCGCGTCGAGGAGGCTGGTCTTGCCGTGGTCGACATGGCCCATGACGGTCACGATCGGGGCCCGCGGCTGGAGAAGAGACGCCTCGTCCTCTTCGTACAGGACCTCCTTCGACGCCTCGTGGACCACTCCGTTCGTCTCGCCGTCCGCGCTCGGGGCGGCGTCGGTAAGGGCCGCCTCGGCGACTTCGTAGCCGAGCTCGCCCGCGACGAGCGACGCGGTGTCGCGATCGATCAGTTGGTTGATCGTCGCGAAGATTCCGCTCTTGATCAGCTCGCGGATGACGTCCGCGGGGTTCACCCCGAGGAGCTCGGCGAGTTCTTTGACCGTGATTGTCCCGGGCAGCTCGATCGCGCCACGCTCGCGTGGATCGGCCACCTGCACCTGTGCCTGCGCGGCGCCCTCGCGGCGCGGCGGCTTGCGGGGCCCGCGCCGGCCGCGGGTGCCGCTCCTACTCCTTGCCACGCTCTCCTCCTTCGTTCGTCGTCAACCCCTCCGCGAGGGCCGAGCGCAGCTCGGCCGGGAGGGGGCTGGCGAGTGCCCTTGTCAGGGCGCCCCGCTCGATAGCAGTCGTTCGGCAGTCGCCGTCACGGCAGAGGTATGCGCCCCTGCCCGCCTTGCGACCGGTCTCGTCAATCTCGATCCGGCCGTCCGGCGTCCGGACGACCCTCAGCAGGTCCCGCTTCGGCCGGGCTGTCCGGCATGCGACGCACGAGCGGCTGGGGACGCGTCTCGCCCCGCCGGCGCTTACGCCCCGGGCTACCGGCTCACCTTGCCGCCGGTCGCGGCCTTGGCCCTCGTCTTCAGCGTTGCCTTCGCCTTCGCCGACTTCCCGTCCGCGCCGTTGTCCGTGGCGGTTTCGGGGACGGCCTCGGACGTTCCTGCTGTCACCTTCGCCTTCGTCGCGCGCTTCGGCTTGGCGGCGCCGTCCGCGGCAGCCTTGGAGGCGGCCTTCGGAGCCGCCTTCGGAGCCGCCTTCGGAGCGGCCTTGGGCGCAGCCTTGGCCGTCGCCTTGGGGGCAGCCTTCGCCTTCTCCGTCTTGGGGGCAGCCTTCGCCTTCTCCGTCTTGGTCGTGGCGGCCTTCACGGTGGTC
>JBBDZZ010000064.1:0-9182 GCA_040899885.1 Chloroflexota bacterium
AGGGGCTGGGCGCCGTCGTCGCGTCCCGGGGCGGGAAGACACCGCCGTCGAGGAGCCATCGGTCACCGATCGGCTCGTCGAGCGTGACGTGGTAGCTGCCGGGTGGGTGGCCCGGGCACCGCTGGCCACCCGGTTTCAGGACAACCCCGAACGTCAGCACGACGGCGTCCGCCTCGTAGAGGACGAACGGCGGGGCGATCCTGCCATCCGATGACTGGCCGCCTGCACACGCGCGCTCGAGGACGAGCACATCGAATTCGGTCGCGTCGGGGCCCGGCCGCGGGGCGGCCGGATCGATCCACCAGTCGGCCGGGCCGAGACCTCCGCCGAGCACGACCCGTGGCTTGCACTCGGCGGCGAGGTCCAGCTCCCAGTTGCCATTGCGGACCCGGAACCCGACAACGAGCCACCCCGCGTCGTTCGGACGGCGGCCGATGAACTGCACCCGATCCGCGGTCTCCGATGTCCGTACCCAGCTGGAAGTCCCGAACGCCGCTCCTTCAGGCGTCGCGAGGAAGGCTCTCAGGGCGTCGCCGGGAGCATCCACGGCGAGGTGCGCCTCGCCGACGGCCGTGAGCGCTTGAGGGCCGAACACGTGGTCGTCGCCGCAGGTCAATGCGACGGCCGGCAGGTCGACTGCGGGGGGAACGGCCGGACCCTGGGTCGGGACAAGGGCGCACCCGGCGAGCAGCGCTGCGACAACCAGAAGTCCGATCGCCACCACCGATTGATCTCGGCGCCGCTCCACGTCAGCCGCTCGAGGGCCGGGTGACGTCCCTCGGTGGGAAGACGGCGCCATCGAGGAGCGGCCGCTCGCCGAGCGGCTCAGGCAGGTCCGCCACCATCGCGAAGTCCGGATTGCCAGGGCAATCCTGGCCGCCGGGTCGCCCCGTGACGAGGATCACGATCGTCATCGCCGTCTGGCTCGGGGCAATCATTGGAGGCAGGACACGACCCTCCGGCGACTGGCCGCTGGCGCAGGCCAGCTCGTTGATCAGGACGTGGATCTGCCGATCCCCGATCGCGGGAGGCGGAAACGCCGGGTCGAGCCGCCACTCGGCGCGGCCAACACCTGCCGGCAGCTCGACCTCGGGTTGACACTCGCCCTTGAGGTCGAGCATCCACCTGCCATCGCGCTGCAAGAAGCCGACGACCAACCAGCCGTCGCCCTCGCCGTCCGGAGCCACGAACTGCACCCGGTCGGCTAGCTGCGCCACACGCACCCATCCGGTTCGTGGGAGCACGAGCTCCTCGGTCGAACCAACGATCTCAGCGCGCAGCGCGGCGGCGGCGGGATCAGGGTCGTCTTGCGCCTGCCCAGGAACCGCGAGAAGTGACGGATGGAAGACGTCGCTACCGCCGCAGCTCAGGCCGAGGACCGCCGGATCGAGCGGCAACTCGGCGGACGGCGAGGGCGACGCCGATGGCGACGTCGCCGCGCCGCAGCCTGCTAGCACGAGCGCCGCGGCGAATACCAGCGCCAGACGACTCATCTCACTCTCTCCTGGCTCGTTTCTTCGCCTCTCGCAGCCGAGTCAGCGTATCGGTCGGCGCGGGCTCCGGCGGAGCGGCCGGCGTCGGCGCCGGCGGAGGTTGCGTGACAGCGGACGGCGCAGGTCCGGCCGGCCGCTTCGCGGGAGACGGGGAGGCGATCGCCGGGGCCACTCTGATCGGTGGGGTCGCTTCGGGCCGCAGCAGCGCTGCGCGGGCACTCGCCCCGCCGGCGCGTTCCCGGGCCGCGAGCATTCCCTCGACCGGCGCCGTCCGGCGGGCGACCCGGCGACCCTGGCGCCACGCGCCAACGGCCCGCCGCGCATCGGCCAGCTCGCGCCGGCCGAGCGAGACCCGGCGCAACGCGATGTCGAGTGGCCACATCAGGAGCGCGAGGATCAGCAGCAGCGGCCAGAGCTGGGTGAACGAGTTTGTCGTCGCGAGATCGTGCCGCCACGGCTCCTCGGGCAACTCGATCGCCCGGCCGCCGGTCGCCGCCCGAAGCGTGGCAAGGAGAGCCTGGTTCGCGCCGAGGAGCCGGTACTCGGCCGCGGTCGGAGCGACGAGCCCGACCGTCCGTCCCAGGGCCGCGGACCCCGGCCGCGTCTGCGTGACGCGAACGGCATACGCGCCCGGATCTACCTCGCCAAGTGGTGCCTCATAGACGCCCGGAGCGACCTGAACGAGCGACTTGTTGAGTGGCTCGAGGTCCGGGCCAAGCACGACCGCGCTCGTCGAGTAGAAGTCGCGCGGAGAGCCGTCGTCGCCTACGCTCTCGACCCGCAGCGTGGTCGACTGCCCGCGCGTGACGAACGACGCCTCGATGCCGCCGGTCTCCTCGCCGGGGAACGTCCATCCGACGAGCTGGCTGAAGAACTTCGAGAAGCCGTCCCACGCGAGCCAGTTGCGCGCCCAGCGTCCGGTCGAGTCGGACGTCCAGGCGACCGACCGGCCAAGGCCGTACTGCCACTGGGCGAGGAGCGGGTCGTCGCGAGCGGTCACGAGCACGGTCTGGGCCGCCGACTTGGCTGTCGTGCCGTTGTACCCGAGGAGCTGTGGGAAGCCCTGGTCGAGGCCGCGCAGGATCGGCGAGTTGCTCGTCTGGATTGGGTGGAAGGCCTCCTCGATGATCTGCTGGCCGGCGACCTGCTGCGTCTCCTTGAGGAAGATGTCGGGGATGCTGGCCGGGTTCGCCGCGTCATAGAACCGGCCGCCGCCCTTCTTGGCGAGGCCCTCCAGGAACGGGTTGGATCCGCCGCCCGCTCCGACCGTCGAGAGCGTGATCCCGGCCGCCTTCATTCGCTCCAGGATGGCGTCGTACTGACCGGATGACGACCAGCCATCGGTCAGCAGAATGATGTGGCGGCGGGTGGAGCGGGCCGTCTCGAGCGACTGCACGGCCTGATCGAGGCCGGCGAAGATGTTCGTATTGCCGAGTGGCTGGATGCCGGCGATCTGGCCCGCGAGGTTGCCGATCTGCCCGAGCGCCTGGGTCCGGACGACCCAGTGGTAGTCCTGGTCGAACGCGACCACGCCGAACTCGTCCGCGGCCGTCATCGCCGCGGCCGCCCGCAGGATCGCTTCCTTGCCGATGTCGACCTTGCGGACGCCACCCATCCCGGTGCCACCGCCGGGCCCGCCCTCGAACGTGTTGCAGTGGCAGGCGTCCATCGAGCCGGACTTGTCGATGACGACGACGAGCGCGACGTCCGGCTGCTTCTGGCGATCCCTGACGCCCATGTCCACCGGGAGCGATTCCTCGAGCGGCGTCTTCGTGTAACCACCTGCCCCGAAGCTCTTCGAGCCGCCGACCATCACGAGACCCCGGCCGACGTCCCGGACGTACACCTGGAGCAGGCCGAGCTGGCGGTCCGACAGCCTTATCCGCGGCACGTCGACGAGGACGATGCTGTCGTACGTCATGAGCTCCGCGAGATCGGTCGGCAGCGCCTCGGGGATGATCCAGTCGACCTGCTGGCGCTCCTTCTCGAGCGCGCCGACGAGCTCGGCCGCGACCCTTTCGTCCCCAGCGAGCACGAGGATCCGCGGCTCGCCTTTGACGATCGTGGTTGAGTCGCCCCGATTGTTCTGGCTGAACGTGTCCTGGGCTGCCTCAACGACGGCCCGGAAGATGTGCACCATCGGCTCGGTCGGCTTGACGCGGAACGTCACTCGATTGACACCGGCGACGAGATCGACCCGCTCTGTCCCGACCAGTTCGCCGTTCGCAAAGAGACGGACCGTGGCCGGCTGGGCGACCGTCGAGCGGATCTCCACTGTGGCGTCGATCTCCTCGCCGAGCCGCGCCGTCGAGGGCGTCTGCAACCGCTCGACGAGAACCTCGTCCCGTCCCTCGAGGCCGATGACGCGGGTCTCGACCTGGACACCGCGAGCCGCGGCAAGGGCCGCCTCCGTCTGCCCAGCGCCCGTCGTGTCGTTGCCGTCAGACAGCAGGACGATCCGCTTCTGGGCGTCGTCGGGGAAGAGTGCTGTCGCCAGGCGCAGCGCGGCGCCGATGTCGGTGGCCGCCTTGACCGGCGTCGAGCGAACCCGGTCGATCTCGGAGAGGTCGGACGGCAGGCGCTCGACGAGGGCGTCCTTGCCGAACGCGACGATGCCGGCGACATCCCCCTCGGGCATCTCGCGCAGGCTGTCGCGGACGAACTGGACGGCCTCCTCGCGGCCGGCCGTCCCAACCGAGTCGGACAGGTCGAGGACGAAGACCGTGGCGAGGCGGTCGACCGGCAGCACGAGCTGGAACCCGGCCAGGGCCAGGACGAGCGCTGCGATCAGGAACGACCTCACGACGAGTGCCGCCCGCCGGCGCCCCGCCCCGAGCCGCCGCCGCGCCCCGAGGTGGAGAAGCAGCGTGAACAAGATGGCCGGCGGCAGCAGGAGCAGGGCGAGGGGCGCGTCGAACGCGATGCCCATCAGCCGCCTCCCGCGGGGCTGCGCCGGCCGCGTAGCCGACCGCCGACGCCGCGCCACAGCCGGATGAGCGCGTCACGCTGGTAGACCGCCCACTCGACGCACAGGAAGAGCAGGACCAGGAGCAGGATCGGGGCCCACAGCTCGTCGCGGGCCGGCGGCCGGTCGGCGGGTGCCACCACCGCGGGCGCCGGCGAACCGGATGGCACGGCCGCCGGAGACGGCGAGGCAGCGGTCGGGGGCGTTGAGGCGCTTGGGTCGGCTGGCGGAGTGGCCCCGCCGAGGGCGACGAGCGCATTGACCGAGCCCGGTGCGATGTTCGACTCGGCGACGTCGAACAGGTCGACCGCGAAGCGGAGCGGCGCGCCCGGGTCGGAGGGGATCGGCGTCCGGCCGGGCGACGCACCGGCACTTGCGGTGGGCCGTGGGCTCGCCGACGTCGCGGATGGGGCAGGGGAGCCGGACGGAGTCGGCGCGGCAATCAGCGCCACCGTGTAGACGCCGAGGAGATCGGTCTGCGAGTACGTCACCGCGGTACCGCCGACGGTGCCCGGCACGAGGTCGGCGGCCACGCCGTCGGGCCGCGTCACCCGGACCCCGCTGGCCCCCGCGGGGATCGGCAGCGTCACCGGGGAGCCGGGGGTGACGGCCTCAGTCGGCGCGCCGGATCCGCCCAGCAGCTCACCGGTGAGATTCGCGAGCAGGATCGGGAACGCCACCTGGAGTGGCAGGTCTGACTTGCGAGGCTCGAATGCCAGGACCGCCGCCCGCTGCCCGGCGCGCTCGCCCGCGTAGAGCAGCGGCGCACCGGCCGGTCCCGGGATGACCGAGCGTGCCCAATCCGGAAGCACGAGCTTCTTCGCCTCGCCGATGTGGATCGTCGACAGGTCGACGTAGCGGAGGATCGGCTCCTCCGGGTTGAGCGAGCCGATGCCGGGGTTGACGAAGTTGCCGGTCACCTCCCCGAGCGGACCGCTCCGGGGCGGCGCGATCGCGAGGACCGCCGTGTCCGGCATCACCCGGGGCAGGAAGTTCTCGAAGATGATCAACTCGAACTGCTCGAGCCCGGTCGTCGTGTCGTAGTCCTTCGGCGCCCGACCGTAGAGTTCGGTGTTCGGCAGGTAGCTGAGGGCCGTCTCGAGGTACGGGTCGCCCTCGCTGACGAGGAGGATCTGGCGGAGCTCGTCCGACGGGACGACGGCCCACGCCCGATCGTCCGAGGCGAGCTGGTCCGGCGGCGCGCCCGTGGTACCAGAGTCGGCCACGAGGCGGACCTCGATGACGTCGACCCGGCGGGTGTTCTGCTGGGTGATGTCGTCGATGACGACGTCGGCCCGTTGCTGCGGATCCATGAACACGTTGCGTGCTTCGAGCAGCACGCCGTCGCCGTACACCTCGATCCGCCGGCGAGCCGACTCGATGTCGAGGTTCGCGACGCTCACGAATGCCGACTTCGTCAGCCCGGACGGGGCGGTTCGGATCGCGAGCGCGACGATCGCCTGGTTCTTCCGCTCGCGGCCCACCTGGATGACCCGAACGGGCGCCTCGACTCGTCGGGTCGGCACGGTCGCGAGGGCCGCGTCCGTTGCGACGAGGATCTCGGCGTCACCGGATCGGGCGGCAAGGGCCGATGCGAGTGTCAACGCGTCGCCCAGGTCGCCCTTCGAGGCCGTGACCTGGATGGAGGCGATCGCCTGGCGGACTCGGCTGAGATCGGTCGAGCCGGTCGCGACAATCCGCGCGGTGCGGCCCGCCGCGATGACACTCACCTTGCCACCGGTCGGCAGCTCGCGGAGTGCGTCGATCGCTGCCGACTTCGCTGCCTCGAGCCGGTTCGGCGCGATGTCCGTCGCACCCATGCTGGCCGACGCATCGACGACGAGGACGAGATCGCGCGCAAGTCCCGCCGGGCGCTCGAGGAACGGCCGTGCGGCGAGGAGCGCGAGCGCGATGACCAGGAGCAGCTGGAGTAGCAGCAGGAGGCTCCGTCGGAGCCGCTGCCAGGGCGCGTTCGCTTCGACGTCCGCGACCAGCTTGTGCCAGAGCAGAGTCGATGGCACGACGGCCTCGTTGCGCCGCAGCTTGAGCAGGTACATCGCGATGACAATCGGCAGGAACAGCAGCCCGAGCAGCGCGAGCGGTGTCGCGAACGGCATCCCGACTACCCGAGGACCCGGCGCCGGCGGAGTTCGGCGAACACGAGGTCGGTGAGCGGGAGGTCGCTCGGGAGCGGCACGTAGTTGGCGCGGCGTTTGGCCGCGAGGTCGGCGAAGCTCTCCTGCCACGTCGCGAGGCGGGCCTTGTAGCCGTCGATCGTCGCGAGGTCGACCGTGACGTCGATGCCCTCGCCGGTCTCCGAGTCGACCAGGCGCAGGTCGCCCTCGAGCTTAGGGTCAAGCTCGTCCGGCGACAGCACGTGGAGGATGATCAGCTCCGAGTTCGTCGCGGCGAGCTCGCGCACGACCCGCTCGGCGTTCGGGTCGAGCAGATCGGAGATGAGGACGAGCACGCCCTTCCCCGTGAGCTGGGCGGCGGCATGTCGGGCTGCGGCGAGAAGGTTCGTCGGACCGTCCGCCGGGGTGATCGCCGAGAGGTCTGCGAGAAGGCGGAACACGCGGCCACTGCCGCGCATCGACGAGTGCCGCCGGCCCACCCGCCCGCTCAGCACGTTCACCGCCACCCGGTCCTCCGATGCGAGCGCGATATAGCCGAGTGCGGCAGCCGCCCGCTGGGCGAACAGGAGCTTCGGCGGGCGTCCCGCGGTCATCGAGGCCGAAGCGTCGACGAGGAACGTCACGGTGACGTCTTCCTCCTCGACGAACAGCTTCACGAACAGCTTCTCGAGGCGCGCGTAGACGTTCCAGTCGAGCTGCCGGAGGTCGTCGCCGAGCGAATAGTCGCGGTAGTCGGCGAACTCGACGGACTGGCCGCGCTTGACGCTCCGCCGGCCGCCCTTGAGGCCGCCACGGACGGGCGACTTCATCAGCAGGAGGAGCCGCTCGAGCTGCCGGAGAAAATCCTCGTCGAAGACCGTCGGGTCGACGTTGTTGGGCAGGAAGACCTTGCGGCCGGCGCCCCGCGCGGTGGCGTCCCCGCCCTCCAGCACGGAGGAGCCGCGCTCGCCGGGATGGGCCATGGCTATTCGACGGTTGGGGCCGCGACCGAGTCGAGAATCGTCCGGACGATCGCCTCGGAGGTGATTCCCTCGGCCTCGCCCTCGAAGTTGAGGATGATCCGGTGGCGAAGAGCCGGCAGCGCGACTGCCCGAATGTCGTCGATCGAGACGTTGAAACGGCCGTCGAGCAGTGCGCCGATCTTGCCCGCCGTCACGAGCGCCTGGGCGCCGCGCGGCGATGCGCCGTAACGGACGTATTCGCGAACGAGCTCGGGTGCCCGTGGCTGATCCGGATGCGTTGCCGACAGGACGCTCACCGCGTACGCCGTGACGTGCGGCGCGATCGGCACCGCCCGCGCGAGGCGCTGCATTTCGACGATCTCGGCGGCGGTGCAGACCTTCCCCGCAGTCGCAGTGTCCGACCCCGTCGTCCGCTCCACGATCTGCACGAGGTCGTCCTCGGTCGGGAACGGGACCATGACCTTGAAGAGGAACCGATCGAGCTGGGCCTCCGGCAGCGGGTAGGTGCCCTCCATCTCGAGCGGGTTCTGGGTCGCAAGGACGAAGAACGGCGGATCGAGCGGGTAGCGCTGGCGGGCGACAGTGACCTGGTGCTCCTGCATCGCCTCGAGCAGGCTTGATTGCGTCTTCGGCGTGGCGCGGTTGATCTCGTCCGCGAGGACGAGATTGGCGAACACCGGTCCGGGCTGGAAGCGGAATACGCGGCTGCCGCCCTCCTCGATGAGGATGTTCGTGCCGGTGATGTCGGCAGGCATGAGGTCTGGCGTGAACTGGATCCGGTTGAACGAGCAGTCGATCACATCGGCGATCGTCCGGACGAGCATCGTCTTGCCAAGCCCGGGCACACCCTCGAGGAGGGCATGGCCGTTGGCGAGCAGGCAGGTCAGCGTGTGTCGGACGAGCTCGCGCTGGCCGACGATGACGTTCGCCACCTCGCGCTCGATCGCCTGCGCCCGCTCTGCGAAGAGCTCCGGGACGATCTGGGGCGCCGTTCCGGCGACTTTGGTAGGGGCTGCCATCGGGGTCCTCCGGTGACGGATCGCGGTGGTCGAGTTGACCGTCAGTTCGACGGATCGAGCGACGTGAAGTAGTCCTTGACAAAGTCCTTGACGGAAAGCGGCACGTAATTCCGGTCCAGCGTCGTCAGCGCGAAGTCGTGGAAGTCCGTGTAGACCTGCTGGTAGGGGACGAAGGCCCCGTTGTTGACGCCGGCGCCCGGCGTGTTGCCCTGCTGGGTCTGGCCGTCGCCGCCGGTGCCCGCCACGTAGGAGGGATCGCCGGGCCGGCCGACCCGATCGAACGGAGCAAAGACGCTCCCGAGGTCCTCACCTACCGTGCTTGGCTTGTTTGGGTTGACCGGGCCGCCTGGCTTCCCGGAGCTCGTGCCGGTGCCGAGATGGGTGGCGTTGGAGCCGCCTCCGCCGAGCGAGCCGCCGCCCTGGCCCTGGCCCGGCTGACCACCCTGGCCGGGCTGACCGCCTTGCCCCGGCTGTCCCCCTTGACCAGGCTGGCCACCCTGACCCGGTTGACCGCCCTGGCCCGGCTGGCCCGGTTGCCCGGGCTGACCGCTCGCCCCCGGCTGGCCCGGTTGCCCGCTGGCCCCGGGCTGACCGCCCTGACCGGGCTG
>JBBDZZ010000064.1:9282-23570 GCA_040899885.1 Chloroflexota bacterium
TGACCTGGCTGGCCCGGCTGGCCGGGTTGCCCAGGCTGACCCGAGTTGGCCAGGTTTCGGCGGGCGTCCTGGAGGCGGGATGCAGCGGCCGACAGGTCGCGGTTGACGTCGACCTTGGTTTCGGCGCCCTCGAGCGCGTCGCCCAGCTTGTCGAGCGCCGCCTTCGCGCCGGCGGTATCGCCCTGGCCGAGGCTCTGGGCCGCGTCGCGCAGGGCCTGTCCGGCCGCGCCGTCGGCCTGGCTGGCCATCGACTGCAGCTCGGTCAGTTGTCGCGCCAGCTCGCGCTTCTGTTCAGCCGTCATCGAGTCGAGCTTGTCCTTGAGCTTGTCGAGGTCCTTCGCCGTCTGCTTCGGGTCGCCGTCCTGGTTCGCGCTCGGCTGGCCGGTCGCGGTGCGGGACAGGGCACGGCTGAGGGCCGTGAGCGACGACGCGCGCTGCTCGTTGGCCGGGTCGAGTTGCGCCCGCAGGTTGCCCTCGACACTCCCCAGCTTGGCCAGGTTCACGTCGAGGTCGGCAGGACGGTCACGGAGCTGCTTCGCGAGGTCACGAAGCTCCTTCGCCAGGCGGGTCCGCGGGTCGTCCGCGCTTGCACCCTTGCCCTCGAGGTCCTTGGCGATCTGGTCGATCCGGTCGGCCTGGCGAGTCGCCTCCTCGCGGACCCGGCGGCTGTCGGCGATCCGGGCGTCCTGCACATTCGGCAGCAGCAGGACAGGGACGAGCAGGAGGGCCGCCGCGAACGACGCGAGGGCGGGGTTCCGTGACAGGCGGGGCCGGAACAGGTTGGCCGGCGCGAGCCGCAGCGAATGGAGAGCGTCACTCCGCTGGCGCCGGACGAATCGGCGCTCTTCGCCCGCCTCGTCTACTGGGCTGCCCTCATCGAGGTCCTCTTCAGGTGCCGCGGGCCCGGCTGCCGCCGGCACCGCCGCGGCAAGGGCCAGTGCGCTCGTCACACGGTCTCCGAGGTGGCCCTCGGCATCGACCGCAAGGGCCGTCTCGCCGAGCGATGGACGGGCCACGATGGCCGCGACAGCGAGCCCGATCAGCCCGATGACCGGCAGGCCCGCCCCGATGGCCGGAGCCATCTCGATCGGGAAGATCCGGGCCGCCGTCCAGAGAACGAGCTCCGCGCCAACGACTGCTGTCACGGCGATGAACGCGCGCCGGACGATCCGGCGGAGCCAGAGCCGACGGGCGTGGGGTCGGAGACCGGCCCGGATCCGCTCCAGCTCCGGGTCGAGCGGAGTGGCCAATCCCCGAGGATCGGCCGGGACGTACCGGCGGGCGTCAGGCCCCCCGGGGACGCGCCGGTGGCGGGAGGGGAGCCGGGCGGCGAGTCGCGAGATCACGGGGAGACCCTCCGGGACGAGCGGCGCAGGAAGCCCGGAAGTCGCGGGCGCCAGCGACGGGTAGGACTGACGAGCTGGACGGAGCCGAACAGCAGGACGACCGACAGGACCAGCCACGAAATCGCGCTCTTCGGCCAGAAGCTGTCACGGACCACACCGAACGGCTCTGCGACGACGTCGTTGACGATCCCGCGTTCGAACGGCCCGCCGAACATCGGCCGATCGGTGACGTACGCAATCTGCGAGCACCAGTGGCCAAGGCCGTTCTCGATGCCGCAGATGACGTCCGCCTGGGCGTAGTACGGGTTCAGGTAAACGAGGGCCTCGGGCGGCCTGCCCTGGAGCGGGCCGAAGCCCCGCCCGATCGTGCCGGAGCCGTCGGTCATCGTGTTCCAGAAATAGAAAATGAAGAACGAGCCCAGCGTCACGAAGAGGAGCCCGAAGTACGTGGCAATCGTCGCCGCCTGGGTCCGTTTCATCAGCGCCGAGAAGAACAGGCCCACGGATCCGAGTCCGATCGCCGTCGCGAACAGCACGACATAGCCCCGCACGACGTCATCCGGGGATACCCCGCCGAAGACGAACACGACAGCGTTCATCGGAATCGAGGCGAAGATCAGGATGAACAGGTAGGTCAGCGCGCTGAGCAGCTTGCCGACGACGATCGACAGCGACGAGATCGGTGTGGTCGCGAGCAGGTCCAGCGTCTGCTTCTCGCGTTCGAGGCTGATCGCGCCGGCGGTGAACGCCGGGGCGAGCGCGACGACCAGCAACGTCTCGAGCATCAGCAGGGAGGTGAAGATCCCGGCCCCGATCTGCGCCGATGCGAAGGTGGCCGATCCGGCCAGGCCCCGCCCGAAACGCTGCTCGAGGATCATCTCCATCATCCAGGCGAACGTGGCGAGCAGCAGCAGATAGACCGTCAGGATGACGAAGGCGCGGCGACCGCGCATCCGGCCCCGCAGCTCTTTGACGCCGATCGCCGTGAAGCCCGCGAACGCGGAGCGCAGTCCATCGCCCAGTCCAAGTCGCGGCCGGCCCAGCCTGGGGCCCGAGCGGACGACCTGGGTGGGCGCGACCGCGCCGGCGAGCTGGTCAAGCTCCACCGTGGGGCTGATCTCGTCGTCCGCCGGCAGCGGAGCGGTCATCGGCAAGCTGTCGCTCATCGCCTTATGCCACGGCCGTCGCGGGCTCGCGCGCCGTGACCTGGAGGAACAGCTCCTCGAGGTCGCTCGCGGCGCGGGCAAAGCTCGAGATCTGGATCCCCGCGCCGACGGCCGCGGCGAGGAGCCTGGCGGATTGTTCGTCGTCGCCGCGGAACCCGAGCTCCACCGTGCCGTCGTCGAGAATCGCCGCGGAGGCCACCCGCGGGTCTGCCGCGAAGTGGGCCCGGGCAGCCTCGATCGCCTCGCCGCCGCCGATCACCCGGACCCGGAGGACGGCCCCTGCCCGCAGGCGACGCTCAATGTCCGCGACCTTGCCGTGGGCCAGGACGGCGCCGCGGTCGACAATGGCGACGCTCGTGCAGAGCTCCTCGAGCTCGGGAAGGATGTGGCTGCTGATCACGATCGTCTTGCCGAGGTTGCGCAGCTCGCGAAGGAGCTCGCGCAGCTCGACCCGGGCCCGCGGGTCCAGCCCGGACGCCGGTTCGTCGAGGACGAGCACCTTGGGGTCGTGGACGAGCGTGTGGGCGAGGCACAGCCGCTGCTGCATGCCCCGCGACAGGCTCTGGACGTAGCTCTCGCGCTTGTCTGCGAGGTCCACGAGGTCGAGGAGGTCCCCGATCATCTGGCGGCGCCGGGGGGCCGGAATTCCGTAGCACCGGGCGAAGAAGTCCAGGTACTCCCAGACCTTCATGTCGTCGTACACCCCGAACACGTCCGGCATGAACCCGAGGACGCGGCGGACCGCGGCCGGGTTCCGCCGCACGGACTCCCCGGCGATCTCCGCGTCACCCGCCGTCGGGGCGAGGAGGGTGGCCAGGATCCGGAGCGTGGTGGTCTTGCCGGCCCCGTTCGGGCCGACGAGCCCGAAGATCTCGCCCTCCTCGATGGCGAGGTCGATCCCCGCGACGGCGAGCGTCCCGTCGTACCGCTTGACCAGCCCCTCGGTCCTGACGATCGTGCTCAACTGACGTCCCCGTCGATCCGGACCTGGAACGAGAAGTAGATCTGGTACTCCTTGTCGTTGACGAACCGGATGAGCAGCGTCCCGCTGGCCGGGTCGACGTAGCGCTCCGGATCGGCCAGATCGTACGTGCTCCCCATCGCAAAGTGCTTCATCCGGACCCAGCTCCCCGGCCCGGACCGATCGAACACTTCGATCTCCGGGATGCCGTCGATGAACGGGCAGCCGACGTTGGGATCACAGGGAGGGGGCGGATCGGGCTCGACACAATCGGGAGCGTCGGCGGGCTCGTCGCGACACGGCTGAGGCTTCATGGGCTCCAGCGCCTTGGGCTGCCCAGCGGCGACCGGCATGTCGCCCCCGCCGGTGAGGCCGATGAGCACCCGCTTTGCTGTGAGACGGCCCTCGAAGGCGATGGGCCGGTAGGCCATCGTGAGCGATCCGCGGCCCATGTTCAGCGAGTTCGGATCCTTGCTGAAGGACTGGGCGTCGAGCTCGACGACGCTGCTGCGGATCAGGTCCGCGTCGAATGCGGTGGCGCCCTGGATGCGCATTCCGAGGGGGATGTAGTAGAGGACGTTGCCGGTCCGTCTCGGCTGCTGGCCAGAGACCGTCACCTCGAGGACCTGGCGGGTGCCCCACGCGAGGAGGACCGGGTTCTCCGCCGGGAGCTGCCCGGTCGCGCCCGAGTTCGGCTCGTATGTCAGCTGGTCGATCACTGCCTGGCGCACGATGTTGCGCTGCGTGTTGCGCGAGGTGCCCGCCGGCTCGCCGAAGAACACGGCGCCCAGGATCTTCATCGAGAGCGAGTCGCCGAAGGCGTTGTTGCGCCTGAGCACCAGAGACACGGTCTGGGTAGCGCCGGGCGCGAGATCCTTGAGCACCACCACGGATCCGCCGAGGACGATCGCGGGCTTCTCGAGGAGCTGGTCGGACAGGTTGGTGATCGTGCCCTTCAGGCTGCCGTCGACCAGCCGCAGGTCCGTGGTCACGCGCGGGACGACGGCGGTCGTCTCGGCCCTCACGGTCCGCAGCGACCCGAACCCGACGACGAGGTCGCGGATCCTGGCCGGATCGCCCTGGAGGACGTCGAGCGAACTGCCGTCACCCCCGTTGATGAAGTCGCCTGTCAGCGTCGAGGACAGCAGCGCCCCGCCCGGGACCTCGATCTGGTAGGTCCCGCGGGACGGCGAGAAGACCCCGAGGTAGACCTGGGCGGTCCCTTCGGTCGCGTTCGGTGCACCCCGCACGATCGCCACCTCGTTGAGGATCACGTCGAGGCCGCGCACCGCGGCGCCGAGACCGTACGAGCCCGCGACGAAGGCGGCGATGAGAACGGGCATCGTGACCCATGCCCACTCGCGCCGGTCGAGCCGCTTGAGAACCAGGTAGTTGACCGGCCCGATGAGCACGATGTATCCGAACAGAAGGGCGAGGAGGCCGGCGATCGATGGCAGCGCCAGCTCGGGGAGCTGGGAGACCGCGCGGACGAGCCGGGTGTCGTCGCCCGTGATGATCGCGCTGCCCTGGCGAGGCGGCAGGAAGCCGCGCCAGAAGGACGCCGTCTCGCGCGAGTCGGCGATCCATCTCGTCGATGGGTCGAACCCGAGCACCGTAACGATCCCGCTGCCGTAGGACGCCTCGGCGGCGATGACACGGTCACCGCTCGTCGCGAGCGCCCGGCCGCGAATCAGTTCACCGCCGAGCGCCGGCAGGTCGGCCGCGTCTGCGGGCAGCTGACCGATGAGGCCGGCGATGCTGGCCGGCGGGATGTCCAGGGTGGCCGTGGGTCGGTAGGGCAGGAGGTCGTCCGGGAAGGCGGACAGGACGGCCGGCCCGGCCGTTCCACCGGCCACGATCAGGCGCCCGCCCGCGGCGAGCCAGCCGCGCATTGCCGAGATCTGGCCGGCGGACAGGAGGTTCGTGTCGACGTCCTGCCAGATCAGGCGGTCGATGGACGACCACGCCTCGACCCGCTCGGGCAGGTCCTCGATCCCGAGGGTGACGACGGCGGGCTGGGTCCCATTGGCCGAGGGCAGCAGGTCCAGCTTCGGGACGATCCGTTCGGGCCGCTCGGCAACCACGCCGACCACGAGCTGGCTCGGATCATGGACCGTGAACGTGACGGTCTTCTTCACGACCGTCTGGCCATCCGCCACGAGGGTCACGTCGATATTGCCGCCGAACTGCGGAGGCTGGGCGTAGAGGACGTAGTCCTTGCCGGAGGTGGTCGGGAGGTCGACCGGGACGCCGAAACGGGTCCGTCCCGTCGCCCCGCCGGAGAGCCGGAGCTCGCCCACGAGCGCCGGGCCGTCGTTCACCAGGTGGACGTTGATCGCCATCCACGACCCGGCTCGGGCGTGGCCCTCGAGCATGACCGCCGCATCCATGACGAGCCCTTCGGCGGCACGGGCGGGCTGGGTCGCCGGTCCAAGGAGGAGCAGGCCTGCCACGATCGCGACGAGGGCGCCCCGCGCGCGCCTGGAGCCTGTGCCGGGGGTCGCGAGTGACGCGGAGCGGAGCACGGGCCCTCCTGGGCAGGGTACGGCAGGGTCGGTCGGCATCCTCGACGTCCCGACCCGTCGAAAAGTTGCGCGGGTGGTGGCGCCCCGTCCGTCGGCTATCGTACGATGCCCCGGCACCCCGGCCGTATGCCCGCGTCCCCGCCCCGTTGGCGCGGCCCACCCGAGGAATCCGTGCCCATCGTCCGCCCGTTTCGCGCGCTCCGCTTCAACCCGAAAGTCGTGGGGGACCTGTCGCTGGTCCTCAGTCCGCCCTACGACGTGATCTCCCGGGAGGAGCAGCGCCGCCTCCTCGGCCGGCACCCCCGGAACGTCGTCCGCCTCGACCTGCCCGAGACGGAAGCGGGCGAGGACCCGGGCGAGCGGTACCGGCGGGCAGCCCGAACACTCGCGACGTGGCGGTCGGACGGGACGCTCCACAAGGACCAGCGGCCCTCGATCTACGCGTACGAGCAGACGTACGTCGTACCGGGGACCGGCGTCGAGCGAACCCAGCGGGGATTCTTCGGCCGGCTCCGGCTCGAGCCCCCGGGCGAGGGCTCCGTGCTGCCCCACGAACGCACGCTCGACGCCCCGAAGGAGGACCGCTACCGGCTCCTCCGGGCAACGGGCGTCAATACCAGCCCGGTCGTGGGGCTCTACGCCGACCCGACGGGAG
Source organism: Chloroflexota bacterium (assembly GCA_040899885.1). Classification (GTDB taxonomy): domain Bacteria; phylum Chloroflexota; class Limnocylindria; order Limnocylindrales; family CSP1-4; genus JACDAV01. The sequence continues at coordinate 15,936 of JBBDZZ010000064.1, forward strand.
CTGCCGCGCGGCTGCTCGAAACCGTTGGGGCAACGCCCCCCGACGTCGAGGTCCGGGACGACGAAGGCGTTCGGCATCGGCTCTGGACCGTGTCCGACGACTCAGAGCAGGGCGGTCCGGCTGCGACCCTGGCCGGCCTCGCTGGCGCCGGCCCCATCACGATCGCCGACGGGCACCATCGCTACGAAACCGCCCTGCGCTATCGGGACGAGCGCCGGATGGCCCGGTCCTGCGAGGAGGATCCCCCGTTCGACTACCTCCTGATGCTGTTCCTCGACGCGGCCTCCGAGCCGCTCACGGTGCTGCCAACGCACCGGCTGGTGCGGGGTCTCGATGACGCGAACGTCCTTCAGGCGGCGGCGAGCCTGTTCGACGTGACGACCACGTCGCGCGAGGCGCTCGTCGAGGCCTTCGGGGCCGCCTCGGGCCCGGGCGGGCGCGGGCGCATCGGGCTGTGGACGAGGTTCGGCGGCGCGCTGTTGACGGCGCGCCGGGACGCTTTCGAGCGATGGCTGCCGGCCGGTGGCGCGGCCCTGCGCGGGCTGGACGTCACGGTCCTCGGGGTCGCCCTCGAGCGGCTGTTCGGGATCGACCCGCAGGCGGTCGGAGCCGGTGAGCGGGTGGGCTACACGAAGTCTGCCCCGGAAGCGCTTGGGCTCGTCGACCGGGGAATGGACGATCCGACTGCGGCCGACGCCGCATTCCTCCTCGAGCCGACGCCTGTGGCCTCGATCGTTGCCGTCGCAGCGGACGGCGACGTCATGCCCCAGAAGTCGACCTACTTCTACCCCAAGCCGCTGACCGGCCTGGTGATCAACCCCCACGAGTGGTGATGCGGATGCCCGACACGACCCCCGACCAGATCCTTGCCCGAGCCCAGGCCCCCCCGGTCAACGGCCGACCCGTCCGAAAGGACGAGATCGAGATCCATGACCGCGGCCTGTACATCGAGTCCTGGCTGCCCGAGCGCCGCTCGCGGCGCAAGCCGCTCCTGTTCGTCCACGGCGAGCTCGCTGGATCGTGGGTCTGGGAGCGCTTCCTGGGTTTCTTCGCCGGCCGCGGCTGGGAAGGCCATGCGCTCAACCTGCGCAACCACTTCTGGTCGCAGACGGCGGACCCGACCGAGCTGTCCTTCGAGACCTACACCGAGGACGTCGTCGCGGCGATGGCGCGGCTCGGGCCCACGACCGTCGCGGTCGGCCACGGGATGGGCGGCCTGCTCGCGATGAAGGCTGCCGAGCGCGTCCCGATCTCCGCCTTGATCCTGCTCTCCTCGGAGCTGCCTCGTGACCTGCGGATCTCCCCGCGGACCTACGAGCTGCGCGAGATCCCGGACGTCTACGGCAAGTCGACGATCGGCTGGGAGACGCTGCCGGAGAAGCTCCAGCGGGACCATCGCGACCTGACGATCGCGGACGTGCTGCGGATCCAGCACCTGCTCGGCCAGAAGCCGCACGAGTCGGGAGCGGCGCGCCGGCAGATGCTCCAGGGCGTGTCCGTCGACCGGACGGCGTTCGGCGGGATTCCGAAGCTGGTGATCGGCGCCGGACTCGACCGCTACGTGCCGGAGGGCGGCTCGGCACGGCTGGCGGACTGGCTCGGAGCGGATTACGAGCCGTTCGGGGCTCACTCGCACTACGGCCTGGTCCTCGCCGAGCACGGCTACCAGCAGGTGGCCGAGTCGATCCGCGGGTTCCTCGAAACGCACCGTCTGTAGCCCGGGCTTGGTATGATTCCGGCCGGCCCGGAGCCCTGCGAGGCCCGCGCCACCGAGCCGCATTCGTCTAGAGGCCCAGGACACCGCCCTCTCAAGGCGGAGATCACCGGTTCGAATCCGGTATGCGGTACCAACCTCGTCTGTTCGCCGGGCGTGTCTGGTGGCGCGCTCAGTCCGCCCCGACTCTGGCCGGCGTCGGGCTCCAGCGCCGGAGCAGCCCATCTACTCCGTCAAAGAGTTCCGCGACGATTTCCGCGGCGGGCTGCACCCGTTTCACCGAACCGACCGACTGTCCGGCATAGCAGGCCATCGCGTCGACCCTTCCACTGACGACCTTCGAGGGTGGCATCCCCTGGAAGCGACGGATGTTGCGTCGGTCGCCGGCGATCTCGACCTCGCCAACGATTTCTCCCTGGAAGGCATCGGCGTTCTCGATGGCGGAGCGCAGGACGCCGTGGGTGGAAGGACAGAGCCCACAGTCGACCTCGAAGCGAGTCGTCCGGACGCTGTCCTCGGACCCTGCCGCGATGACTGCGCGGACGTAGTCGGGGTGGGCATTGGACTCCGCGGCGGCGATGAATCGCGTGCCGACGCGAACCCCGGCCGCGCCCGCCGCGATTACCGCGGCGACGCTGCGGGCGCTGCCGATCCCACCGGCGGCCAGCACCGGGATCGATACCGCCTCCAGGACTTCGCTGAGCAAGGGCAACAGCCCGAGCGTGCCTCTGATGTGACCGCCAGCCTCATTGCCCTGGGCGATGATGAAGTCACATCCGGCAGCTTCGGCAGCGACAGCCTCGACCGCCGAACCGACCTGCCACGACGCGAGCGCTCCCGCTTCGTGGACGCGGCGAACGAGCGCCGCGTCCGGATCGCCCCAGAAGAAGTCGATCACCCGGGCCCTCGATGCGACGAGCTCGAGGATCTCCATGTCCAGATAGGGAATCAGGAGGTTGACCCCGAATGGCCTGGAGGTCAGTGCCCGGAACCGTTCGAGCCGCTGCTCCACGACTTCCAGCGGCCATCCGGCGAAGGTGACCTGACCGAGGCCGCCGGCCTCCGACACGGCTGCTCCCAGCTCGGGCGTGAGGATGTTGCCCATGCCTGCAAGCTGCAGCGGCACCGTGCAGCCGACCAATCGTGTGAATGGCGTTTCCCCCATGGCTCACCTCCCGCGGCCATCTTGCCGCTTCCGCATCTCGCCGTCGACTAGACTCCGGGGCCCGTCAGGCATCGAGCGAGAGGAATTTATGCGCGCCTCAGGCGAGCGCCGCCTGGTGATCCTCACCGAAGGCCAGTTCGCGGTCCACAACGCGAAGACCGCGTTTGGCGTGATCCGGTTCGGCACCGAGCCGGTGGTCGCCGTCCTTGACTCGACGATTGCAGATCGCAACGTCTCGGAGTGGTTGCCGGGTCACGACATCCCGGCGGTCGCAACGCTGGAAGAAGCATTGGCACTGCCGCGCCCGCCGACCGCGCTGCTCATCGGCATCGCGCCGACCGGCGGCAAGCTGCCGGCGGAGTGGCGCGCAACGATTCTCGCCGCTCTCGGGTCCGGACTCGACGTCCTGTCCGGGCTCCACCAGTTTCTTGGTGACGACCCGGAGTTCGCGGCGGCCGCACGCGGCTCCGGCGCGGCGATCGTCGACTACCGCCGTCCACCTAAGCGCGAGGAGACTTCCGTCGGGCGACGCCATGGGCCTGGCAAGAAGGTCATCCTCACCGTCGGGACCGACTGCGCGATCGGCAAGATGTCCGTCGCGCTCGAGCTGCGGCGCTCCGCAATCGCGGCCGGCCACAAGGCGGTGTTCGTGCCGACCGGCCAGACCGGGATGATGATCGAGGGCTGGGGCGTAGCGGTCGACCGGGTCATCGCCGACTTTCTCCAGGGGACCTGCGAATGGCTGGTCGAACAGGCCGAGGAACGCGGCGATTGGATTCTCGTCGAGGGCCAGGGTTCGCTCGACCACCCGGCCTATTCGTCCGTGACCCTGGGGCTCATCCACGGGACGACACCCCACGCGATGGTCATGGTCCACAAGCCCGGCCTCGCCGAGCACGACTTCGACCACCTCCCCGACACATCGTTTCCGATCAAGCCATTGCCCGACTTCATCCGCCTCCACGAAGAGGTTGCCGCGATGGTCGCGCCGTCGAAGGTCGTCGCGGTCGCCCTCAACACATCGCTCCTCGGGGAGGATGAGGCGTGCCGCGTGATCGACGCGACGGCGGCCGAGACGGGCCTGCCGTGCGGCGATCCTGTGCGGTTCGGGGCCGACCCCTTGTGGGCGGCCATCCGCGAGGGGGTCGAGGTGCTGCCGTGGCTCTAGTGCCGTCGTGGGAGGTTCTCAGCCTCGCCCTGCGCGAGCCGTTCGTCATCGCCCGATCCGAGCACGGGGCGGGCCGCACGATCACGACGCTGATTCTCGAGCTGCGCGACGAGAGGTACCCGGGCATCGTCGGGGTGGGGGAGGGTTACCCGGATCCGTACTACGGGGAATCGCCGGAGACGATGGCCGCCCTCCTGCCGATGCTCGTCGCGGCCGTCGGCGATGTCGATCTGTCGCCGGACGGGCTGGTCGCGGCCGCGGCCGTGATGGACGCACGGATCGCCCACCACGGCGCCGCGAAGTGCGCGATCGACATCGCGCTCCACGACGTGGCTGGGAAGGTCCGGGGCCTGCCGGTTCATCGGTTGCTAGGTCTGCCCGCGGTGATTCCGCCGACCGACTTCACGATCGGGATCGACGAGCCCGCGGTAGTCGCCGAACGCGCTCGCCGAGCGGGTCAATTTCCGGCGCTGAAGATCAAGGTGGGCGGTCCCAAGGACCTCGCGACCCTGAACGCAGTCCGTGAGGTCTACGGAGGGCCGATCCGCGTGGATGCCAACACGGGCTGGACGCCGGAGGCGGCGATCGCCCTCCTTCCGGAGCTCGAACGGCTCGGCGTCGAGCTCATCGAGCAGCCCTTTCCGGCCCGGCGCCTCGACCAGCTCGGCTGGCTCCAGGAGCGCTCCCCCCTGCCGATCGTGGCCGACGAGAGCGCCGTCACGATCGACGACCTCGATGCCCTCACGGGGGTCGTCGCCGGAGTCAACGTGAAGCTCGCGAAGTGTGGCGGCGTGGGGCCGGCAAAACGAATGCTCGAGCGCGCGCGCGAGCTCGGGTTTCGAACGTTCCTCGGCTGCATGGAGGAGACGTCGGTCGGGATGGCTGCGTCGGCCGCCGTCGCGTCGCTCGCGGAATGGGTCGACCTGGACGGGAACCTGCTCCTCGCCGACGATCCGTTCGAGGGTCTCGAGCTTGGCGATGACTGCCGCTGGCGGCTCTCGGACATTCCCGGACTGGGCGTCAGGCGAAGGTTTGTTGAACCGGTTCAGTCGCGGGCTCCTGCATTTGGCTGAGAACGCCCGTTCGTGTGGACAACTTGGTGGACGAGAAGGTGGACAAACCCCCTTTCCGGCAATGGGACCGGGGTCCTACGATGTCGCTCCACCGGCCATCGCCCCGAGGGAGACGGAAAGCCGGAGACCCAGCGGGCAGCCCGCTTGCCGACCGGACGACAACGCGGATCGACGGTCATATGCGACTGCGCCATGCGAGAGGAGGGCTCGTACATCGATGGAGTCGCGGACCCATGACCGCCCGGCCTCGGCAGACGCCGTCGAGTTCGTCCGGTTCTGCTATCGCCGCCGCCGGGTCGGCTGGCCTGAGCTGTACGACGAGATGTGCGCAGTTGCGGGGCGCGGCCTTTACCGCGGCTGGGGCAGCGACGAGCTGGGCGCCGAGGGGATCGGGTTCACCCTGTACGAGATGCCGGCGCTCGCGGTTCTGGTCCACCGGATCGTCGCCGAGGAGCACGAGAAGCGGGCCCAGCTCGCGCCTCCATCCGTCGTCCGGGCGCCGGCTGGCGGAGCTCTCACGGCCATCGCGGCCGGGCCCGGCCCGGGGCTTCAGCCCTCCGCCGTCGCCGAGCCACCAACGGATCTCCCGTCCGGTGTGATCCTCAGTCTCGCCGGGGCAACTGCCGGAGCCTGACGCTCAGGCGCGGATGCGCCGCCGGGCCATCTCGCCCTCGATCTGGCGCTCCGCCTCGACGTACCGATCGATCTGCTCGCGCAGCTGGTTCGCCTCCGGCGCGTAGAGATGGACCTGCTGCTGGAGGATGTACGACAGGCGGCGGCTCGTCATTCGCACGTGGTCGAGGTTCTTCATCAGGACGAGCGGGTCCATCGCCGCCAGGTCGGACGGGTGGTACATCTGCTGCATGGCGGCATTCTAGCCGCGGGCCGGGCCGCGCCCGGCGCTCAGATTGAACGCAGCCCGCGCTGCGGCCAGGTCCAGTCGATCGGAGTCGAGGCGCCCGCCAGCGCCCGTCGCCGGCCGGCTTCGGTCGCGCCGAGGACGAGGATCCGGTCCGTCTTCGTGGCCCGCCCCGCCTCGTCGCCCCAGAGCTTCGTCATCTTCCGGTTGGCGGCCACGTCGTCGAGAGCGACGCCCGCCAGGCGATAGCCCTCGGGCTCCGCGGCCAGCTCCCAGACCCGCTCGGCGAGGCCCACGCCGCCCCGGATCCGGCGGCCGCGGTCGAACTCGACGTCGCCGATGACGAGGACGACGACGGCATCATCGGTCAGGGCGGGCCGCAGTCCGGCGAGGACCTCGCGGATAAAGGCGAGATATGGCTCGCGGTGGTGGGCGTCGTCGAGCGACGCGTCGATGGCGCGGGCGTCGAAGCCCAGCAACCACGTGCGCAGCCAGTTGTAGTAGCCGTACTTCACGACCCGCAGGTACGGTGGCGACGTGACGACGAGGCGCGCCCGATCGGGCAGCCCTCGCCGACGGAGGGCCTCGCGCGCCAGCGGGGTGACCTCACGCGCATCGGCGAGGAGTGCGACCCCCGGCCGCGAGGGGAGCACCTGGCGATGGAGCCGTCGAACCTTCGAGGCGAGGCAGTCGAACACGTCACGCTCTGGCGCGCGGAACCCGGTTCGAGCCGCGAAGTCGCGAACGTAGCGGGGGGCCATGCTGAACGTATTCGGCATGATCGGTGACAGGTAGCTTGCGCTCTTCCCGTGGAGGATCCCCGTAAGCGCCGCCGCCAGGAACCGGTCGGCCACGCGCTCGAGGTCGAGTGAGCTGCGGACGAACAGGAGCTGGGCGAGCGTCCGGGGATGGAATGCGAGGACCACCTCGGCAGGTACCGGTTCGGAGCCCTCGTCCGGACCTGCACCCGAGCCCGCGGCCGGGACGAGCGCATCGGGCGCCGCGGGATCGGCGATCACTCGCGCGGCGAGGCGTTCCCAGCCGGCGGCGCCGGCCGCCCAGCCGAGGCGCAGCGCGGTGAGCCGCGTCAGCGCATCCGGACGGCTGGCCGGCTCGACCTTGGCGGCGGTCAGGAGGTGGGCGAACGGGTTGAGGTCGCCGCCCACCCCGATCCGGCCCTCCGCACAGGCCTGGAGCGCGGTCGTCCCGCGCCCGGAGAACGGGTCGAGCACGACGTCCCCGGGTCGCGAGTAGCGGGCGATGAACGCGTGGGCGAGCGCCGCCGGAAAACTCGCGAGGTAGGAGCACATCGGGTGGAATGAGTGGCCCCACAGCCGCTGCTGATCCTTCCACTCGGGCTCGAGCGCGAACGCCGGCAGCTCGAGCGGCAGGTCGAGCGCGAGCTGTGCGGACGCGCGAGGTGCCAGGCCCTCGGTCGGTACCGGCGCCTGGGCGAGGCTGTCGGTCAACCGGCGGTCGCTCAGCGTCATGCGGCGGGATCGCTCCTGCGCTTGATCGGGCCCGCCTGAGGGGTGGGGCGCGGAGCATAGCACGCTGGTCAGCTCCGGCTGGCTCAGCGCTCACCTTCCGGGTACCCTGTCGGGCGGCCGTGTCCCCGTAGCTCAGTGGACAGAGCAGCCGCCTTCTAAGTGTCGG
>JBBDZZ010000065.1:0-23440 GCA_040899885.1 Chloroflexota bacterium
CGAGGGCGCGCCGAGGACCAGCTCGTCGAGTCCGAGGCAAACCTTGCCCGGGTCGAGGACATCCTCGCCGAGCTCCGTCCCCAGGCACGCCGCCTGGCCGCCCAGGCAGAGCAGCAGACGACCCGAGCCACGGCCGGCTCGGAGCTGGCGGAGGCCCTGATCCTCGCGGCGCATGCCCGTTGGCACGAGGCCGCGACGCGCCTGGCGGCTGCCGCCGCGCATCGGGAGCTGGCCGCGGCCGAGACGGACCGGACGCTTGCGGAGCTCCAGGTCGCCGACGAGGCTGCGTCGGCGATCGCGGCGGAGCTTGGGACCCGGGCCGTGGTCGAGATAGAGCGGCGGGAAGCGCACGAAGCGGCGCGGGCGGTGCTCACCGAGCTGCAACTCCGGGAGGCCCGTCTGACGGGCGACCAGGCGGCGACCGAGCGGGACCGCGAGCGGGTCATCGCGGAGCGGGCCGCGGCCGACGCCGATCTGGCCGTCCAGCGGCGCGCCCTCGCGCTTCCGGCGCCGGACCCGGACCGGGAGGCCGACGCCCATCTCGCCGATGCGGAACGCTCGCTCGCCGAGGCGCTCGCGGAGCTGGGCGCACTGCGCGCGGCCGATCGCGCCCACGGTGAGGACGCGGCCGCTGTCCGTCGGGCGGAGGACGCGCGGCAGTCTGAGCTCGAGGCGACCCGGCGACGGGCGGTCGAGGCGGATCGGCGGGCGGCCGAGGAGCGCGAGCGGCTGGCGGACATCTCCGGGCGTCGGGCGGAGGCCGAGGTCCGGCTCGCGGCTGCGCAGAAAGGCCTCGCCGAAGCGTACGAGACGGAGTCGGCTGCCGTCACCTCGCGGGAGGCTGGACGTCTCGCCGCTGAGGTCGCGGCGGCCGAGCACCAGGCGGCGCTCGATCGCGCGGCGTCGGCCGGGGCGGCGCTCGCTTCGCTCGAGGGACGGCTCGAGGCGGTCGAATCGGCGAGGCGCGATGAGGAGACCCGCGGGATCGCCCGCGCCGCGCGCACGCGTGGCGGCCGGCGCCTCGACGAGGACCTGTCGGTCGAACCGGACCTGCGGGCGGCGGTCGAGGCTGTTTTGGCCGAGGCCATCCGCGGCTACGTCGTATCGCGCGACGCAATCGCCGGCCTCTCGGCAGAACGGGGCACGCTCGTGATCGACGCCGCGGGACGGGGCGGCGCCGGGAGCGGGGGGCCGGGTGTTCGCGAGCGCTCGATCATCGACCGGGCAGCGACTCTCGGTGGGGGTCCGCTCCGCGACGCGATACGGCGCGACCCGACCGGGGCCGCGGCAGCACTCCTCGCGCGGGCAGTCTGGCTGCCGGACCTCGCGGCGTGCCTGGAGCTCCAGCCCGATCTCCCGGCCGGCTGGACCGCCGTGACGCGCGACGGGTCTGCCGTCGTCGCGGGGCTGACCGTGGCGCTGGGGCAGCCGGATAGCGCGCTCGAGCGACGCGCCGACGCGACCCGCCTCGCAGCCGAGGTCGAGCGGCAACGAGCGACCTCCGTGGAGCTGACCGAGGCCGCCGAGGCCGCCGCCGAAGCCGCGGCCCGTGCGCGCGTCGCGCTCGAGGCGCGACGGGGCAACGAGCTCGCATCAGCGAACGAGCGCCGGCGCGCCGAGGATGCCGAACGAGTGGCGGCGCGAAACGTCGAGACTGTCGCCCGCGAAGCCGGCTGGCACGAGGCACAGGCGGCACGTCTTTCAGGCGAGGCGGAGCGGGCGAAGGCTGCGCTTCCCGCGGTACCGCCAAGGGTGAAGGCGACGGGCAAGGCCGACCCGGATAGTGGGGCGCTTGCCACCTGGGAGGCGCGGGTCGCGGAGCTCCGTGCGACGCGCGACCGCCTGGCCGCCGACCATGCGACCCGCGATACCGCGCGGCGCGACGCGGAGGCCCGCCGGGCGAGAGCCGAGGCCTCGATCGCGATCGACGAGGACCGCATCCGCCGGGCCGACGGGGAGTCGGCCGCCTTCGGGGACCGCGGAGCGGCGCTGGAGTCGGAGCGAGAGACCCTGCGAACGGACCTGGCCGAAGCCGTGAGCCGCGAGACGGATACCCGCGCGGTGCTCGACGAGTTGCGGGCCGCGGACACCGCCGATCGCGAGCGCCTTGCCGCGGCGGAACGCGCGTCCACCGCGACGCGCGACCGGCTCCGCGCGGCGGAGGAACGGCTCCGGCTTGCGGACCATGCGGATCTCGAGGCACGCCTCGGCCTAGACGGGCTCCGCGAGCAGGTCCTCGTCGAGCTGGCCGGCCTCGGGGAGCTCGGGCGCCGGCATCTGCGCGCAGCCCTCGGCGAGCCGCCCGAGTCCGCGGCGACGCCGGTCGATGACGCCACCGCCGATCCGGACTTCGCCGACGCCGACATCGACGATGCCGCCGCCCTCGAGGCGGCGCTCGACGCGGTCGCGGGCGCCGGGGCCTGGGCCGAGGCCGCCCCGCAGGCGGACCCGCCCGGCCCCGGTCGGCTGACGACGCTCCGACGGCGCTACCACGAGCTGGGTGCCGTCAACCCGTTCGCCGTCGAGGAATACGCCGAGTTGCGGGCGAGGCTCGAGACGCTCGAGACCCAGCAGGCCGACCTCCGAACCGCGATCGGCCGAACGCGCGAGTTGATCGACGAGCTCAACGCGATGATCGCGACCCAGTTCAACACCACGTTCCGAGCCCTCGAGGCGGCGTTCGATCGGCAGTTCAACGCCCTGTTCGGGGGTGGTTACGCAAAGCTGTCGCTGACCGACCCCGACGACCTGGCAGGGACCGGAATCGAGATCGTCGCCCGGCCACCGGGCAAGAAGGCACAGTCGCTTGCGATGCTGTCGGGCGGCGAGCGGGCACTGACCGCGGTTGCGTTGCTGTTCGCGATGCTCGAGGTCAGGCCGGTCCCGTTCTGCGTCCTCGACGAGGTGGATGCCGCGCTCGACGAGGCGAACGTCGGGCGATTCTCCGATTCGCTCCGCAAGCTCGCCGACCGGACGCAGTTCATCGTCATCACCCACAACCGGGGCACGATCGAGGCCGCCGATGCACTCTATGGGGTGACCGTCGGCGACGACTCCGCGAGCCGGGTCGTCAGCCTCCGACTCGACGAAGCGCGGGCGATCGCCGAACGGCGACGCCCGTCCGAGCCGGCGGGCGCGCGGATCGGCTGAGCGGAGGTCCGGGGTTGGTCTTCTGGCGAAAGAAGGAAGCGCCTGCGCCCGAGCCGGAGGACGCGGCGCCGTCGAAGACTGTCAGCGGGCTCGAGGCGGCGGCTGCGCTCCCGCCGCTCTTCGCTGACGATGAGCCTGGCGACCTCGGGGCCGGGCTCGAACGAACTCGGAGCGGCTTCATGTCGCGCCTCCGTGGTTACCTCGAGGCCGGACCCGAGGGCCCGTCGTGGGACGACGTCGAGGAAACCCTGATCGCCGGCGACGTCGGTGCGACGCTCGCGATGGAGATCGTCGAGCGTGCCCGCGGCCGGCGCGAGCCGGGCGGCGCGGAGGCCGCGGTCCGGGCCGAGCTCGCCGCCCTCCTCGCGCCCCGGGATCCCGCCTGGTCGCCGCGCGCGGCCGCAGCCGGCGGCCCGGCAGTTCTTCTGGTGGTCGGCGTCAACGGGACCGGCAAGACCACGACGATCGGCAAGCTCGCCGCCCGCTACGTCGGCGAGGGCCGGACCGTGATCCTCGCGGCGGCGGATACGTTCCGGGCGGCGGCGATCGAGCAGCTCCGGATCTGGGCCGACCGCGCTGGCGTGCCCATGATCGCCCACGCCCCGGGCGCCGACCCGGGCGCGGTCGTGTTCGACGCGCTCGACGCGGCCGTCGCCCGTGGCGCCGACATGGTCATCGCCGACACGGCCGGCCGCCTCCACACGAAGTCCAACCTCATGGATGAGCTATCCAAGATCCGCCGCATCGTCGACAAGCGCCTCCCCGGCGCGATGCCGGAAACGCTGTTCGTCCTCGACGCGACGACCGGGCAGAACGGGCTCGCGCAGGCGCGCGCGTTCCACGAGGCCGTGGGGCTGACGGGGATCGTCCTGACGAAGCTCGATTCGACCGCCAAGGGCGGCATAGTGTTCGCGATCGAGGACGCGCTTGGCATCCCGGTCCGGTTCGTCGGGGTGGGGGAGAAGACAGGCGACCTCCTGCCGTTCGACCCCGACGCGTTCGTCGCCGCCCTGTTCGCCGAACCTACTCGCTGAGCGGGACGTCCTCGCCCGCGATGACCGGGCCCGCAAGCTGGTCCAGGCCGACCGGCACCTCCGCCATTCCGCGAACCGCAGAGAACCACAGGATCGCGATCGAGAGCAGCCCGCCGCCCCCGCCGACGACGAGCGCCCAGCGCAGCCCGATCGTCTCGGCCAGGACACCGCCGATCAGCGTGCCGGCGAGAAGGAACCCCATCGCCAGCGTGTGAAAGCTCGCGCCCACGCGCCCGAGTGCCCGGTCCTCCACGCTCGCCTGTCGGATCGACATCGCCACGACGTCGAACGCCGTCAAGGAGCTGTCGGTGAGGACCTGCTGGGCAAGGAGCAGCGCGATTCCGATCATCGTCGCGTCGGGTGTGAGGGCCAGACAGATGTTCCCGATCGTCACGAGGACCATGGCGGAGATGAGGAACCGCCCCACGCCGCCCAGCCAGCGGGTCGCGCGCTCGGCGAGTACCGCGCCGACGAGTGAGCTCAGCCCGCCGACCGCCGCCAGGAGTCCGATCGCCGCGGGCTGGAACCCGATGTCGGTGACGAACACGAGATAGACCGCCCCGAACACTCCCCAGAAGCCGGCCACCGAGGCGTCGGCCAGGGCGAGCGGTCGGAGAATCGGATGGCCGAGGGTCAACCGCAGGCCCTCCATGATCTCGCGGAGGACCGGCTCACGGTCCTGCGGCGGTGTCGGGGGCGGTTCCTTCGTCCGGATCCGGCCGAGAAGGAGCGCGGACGCGACGAATGACACGGCGTCAATCGCGATCGCGATCGGTGGCGTGAGAACCTGGATGAGCCATCCCCCTGCGCCGAAGCCGACGAACTCGGCGGTGGAGCTGCTCGCGGTCAGCGTCGAGTTCGCCGAGACGAGCCGCTCGCGGCCGATCACCGTCGGCAGGAAGGCCCGGTCCGCGACATCGAAGAACGTCGTCAGCACGGCCGCGCCGAACGCCACGAGGATGAGGTGCGGCAGCGTCAGGCTCCCGGCGATGAACGCGACGGGAATACTGCCGAGAAGGAGCGCCCGGCCGAGGTCCGCCCAGACCATCACGGGACGGCGTCGCAACCGGTCGACCCACGCCCCGGCGACGAGGCCGATCGTGAGGCCAGCGATGATCTCGGCCCCGCGAATGACCGCCACCTCGCCAGCCCCTGCGCCAAGGATCAGGATCGCCGCGAAGGGCAGGGCCGTGCGGGTGATGAACGACCCGACCTGCGACACCGTCGCAGCAGCCAGAAGGCTCACGAAGTCGCGGTTCCGCCACAGCGATTCGGCAGGCGGCTGGGCCATGGGCCGGAGGATATCCGGCACGGCAAGTACCTTTGGCTCCGGGGCGCCTCGGGGCCTCCTGCTACACTCTGGCCCTCGGTGCGTCAGAACCCGCGCACCGCCCGATCGCCGGGCCCGCCCGGCGGCCGGACCACCCCTTTTGGAGTCCCCACCCCGGCATGTTCGACACCCTCAGCGAGCGCCTGCGGCAGACGCTGGCCGGCCTGACCGGCCGCGGCCGCGTGAGCGAGGCGGACGTCGACGCAGCGGTCCGGGAGATCCGGCTGTCGCTCCTCGAAGCGGACGTCAACTTCAAGGTCGTCAAGGACTTCGTGGGACGCATCCGTGAGCGGGCCGTCGGAGCCGAGATCCTCGCCAGCCTGACGGCCGGCCAGCAGGTCGTGAAGATCGTCCACGACGAGCTGGTCGATCTCCTGTCCGCCGGCGACCGGACCTTCCACCTGTCAGGCAGCCCGGCCGTCATCGCCCTCGTTGGCCTCCAGGGCTCGGGCAAGACGACGTCCGCGGCCAAGCTCGCCCGGCACATCGTCAAGCTCGGCCGGAGCCCGCTCCTGGTCGCGGCCGATCCGTACCGGCCGGCGGCAGCGGATCAGCTCGAGACGCTGGGCCGCCAGCTCAACCTCCCCGTCCACCGGGCTCCGACCGGCACTTCGGTCGTCGAGATCGCCCGTGGTGGGGTCGAGGCCGCTCGCCGCCAGGCTCGTGACACGGTCATCCTCGACACCGCCGGGCGGCTGACCGTGGACGAGGCGCTCATGGCGGAAATCGCCGCCGTCAACGAGGCCGTGAAACCGGTCGAGACGCTGCTCGTCGTCGACGCGATGACGGGCCAGGAGGCGGTCGCCGTCGCCCAGGCGTTCGCGGCCGCGGTTCCGGTCACCGGGCTGATCCTCACGAAGATCGACGGGGATGCGCGCGGCGGCGCTGCGCTCTCGATCAGCGCCGTGACCGGCGTCCCGGTGAAGTTCCTCGGAACTGGCGAGAAGACGGACGCGCTCGAGGCTTTCCATCCCGACCGCCTTGCCGGCCGGATCCTCGGGATGGGCGACATCCTCACGCTCGTCGAGCGGGCCCAGGAGGTCGTCGATGCGAAGGACGCCGCGCGGATGGAGGAGAAGCTGCGCACGGCGCAGTTCAGCCTCGAGGACTTCCTCGACCAGCTTCAGCAGGTGCAGAAGATGGGCCCCCTCGGGCAGATCATGGGAATGCTCCCGGGAATGGGTGGCATGGCCAAGGAAGCGCAGGACGCCGTGGACAGCGGGCAGCTCGCCCGGATCGAGGCGATCATCCGCTCGATGACACCCCGCGAGCGGCGAGGGCCGGCGGTCCTCAACGCCTCGCGCCGGCGGCGGATCGCGGCCGGATCGGGGACATCGCTCACTGACGTGAACCGGCTCATCAAGCAGTTCGGGGACGTCCAGAAGCTCATGAAGCAATTCGCCGGGGGCGGCCGTCGCGGGGCGATGGCCGGCCTCCTCGGCCGGCGCCAGGGCACATAGCGAGGGAACGGAACATGACCGAGCGCGATCCGAACCAACCGGTCGGCGACCCGCCGAAACCCACGCCGTCCGCGGACGACACGCCCACCGACACGTGGAAGACGACGGCCTGGACTCCTCCGCCCAACGGCGCCGTGGAAGAGATCACGGCCACTGCCACGACCGCGCAGCCGGTTCGGACATCGGGCGGCGGTCGCCTGCGCTGGGGAGTGGCGCTGCTCATCACCGTCGTCATCGTCGGGATCGGAGCCATCGCGGCTCTCCTCCTGACCGGCCAGTCGGCGCCGTCGTCGGTCGTCGGCTACGCGCCCGCCGACAGCATCATGTACGGCGAGCTCCGCCTCGACCTGCCCGGCGACCAGCGCCAGAAGCTCGGCCAGTTCCTGTCGAAATTCCCGGGCTTCAAGGACCAGGCGAGCATGCCCACGAAGGTCGACGAGGTGCTCGACCGGATCGTCGTGGCGCTGACGTCCAACCAGCAGGACTTCACCACCCACATCAAGCCGTGGTTCGGCGGCGAGCTCGGGTTCAGCTTGAGCAACCTGCCTGTCACGGCGACGCCGGACATCAAAGACGCCAGGTTCCTCGTCCTGATCTCGGTCACCGACGCGACGAAAGGGCGCGCCTGGTTCGACGGCGTCCTCGGGGACACCCCGACGTCGGCCGCCGACCACAACGGGACCCAACTCGTCCTGCTCGGCGAGGGAACCACGAAGGGGGCATTCGGTATCCACGGCAAGGTCATGCTCTTCGGCGACGAGGCGTCTGTCCGGGCCGCTGTCGACACGAACGGCGCCAGCCAGCTCCCGAAGGCGGAGCGGTTCGCGGCCGCGATCGAGGCCGTTCAGGGGGATAGCCTCGGCTACTTCTGGTTCGACATGGATCGGTATTTCGACTGGATCGCCGCGGCATCCCAGACGACGCCGGGCGGGCTCGGCATCGAGTTCGACGAGACGTACAAGAACCTCCTGCCGGAGTGGATGGTGCTCCGCCTCCAGGCACGGGGCGACGCGATCGCATTTGAGGTGGCCTCGCCCCACGTCGACTCACCGGTCAAGTTCACCAACCGGGCCGGCGAGCTCGCACCGCATCTTCCCCCGTCGACGATCGCGCTGGTCGACGCCCACGAGATCGGCGATGCGCTGCTCCAGACCGTCCAGATCTACCGCACAAACCCCGGAACGGCCGAGGCGTTCAAGCAGATCGACCAGGTGGCGATCCTGTTCGGCGGGTTCGAGGGGATCCTGGGCTGGATGCGGGACGGCGGCTTCGCCCTGACCCGCGACGGCGACAAGATCGACGGCGGAGTGGTCTTCAGCCCCGAGGACCGAGCCGGCGGGGAGCGTCTCCTCGCTACCCTCAAGAGCTTCGCAGTCCTCGGCGGCGGACAGGCCGGCCTGCAGGTGCAGGCGCGCGACGAGCCGTACGCTGGGACGACGATTTCGGTCATCGACTTGGGCGACTGGCGCGACATTGCTGCGCTTGCTGGCGGCGTTCAGCTCCCATTCGAGGGACGCCTCGAGCTCGCCTACGCGGCGACCGACCAGATCGTCGTCATCGGGATCGGCGACTCGTTCGTCAAGGGCGTGCTCGACGCGAAGGCGGGCGCTTCACTCGCGGACGATGCCCGATACAAGTCTCTGATCGATCGCGTCGGCGCGCAGAACGTCGGCTCTGTGTACCTCGACATCACCGCCGTCCGGGAGATGTTCGAGTCACTCTTCCGCACGGCCGACCCGAGCGGGTTCGCGACCTACGAGACGGAGATCAAGCCGTACCTTGAGCCGCTCGACGCGTACATCCAGTCCAGCGCCATCGACGGCGGTCTCGACCGGTCCGTCGGCATGGTCGTCGCCAAGTAGCCAACACTCAGTTGTCGGGCCGCCCAAGGCCCTGGAGGAGGTTCAAGTTCATGGCAGTTCGCATCAGGCTCACCCGGGTGGGGGCAAAGAAGCAACCCACGTACCGCGTCGTTGTCGCCGACTCCCGAAAGGCTCGGGACAGCCGATCGATCGAGACCATCGGTCACTACAACCCGCGGACCGAACCGGTCGAGGTGAAGATCGACGAAGAGAAGGCCAGGCACTGGCTGGAGATGGGTGCCCAGCCGTCGGACACCGTGGCCCGGTTGTTTCGCGCGGCGGGCATCCTGCCCGCGGCGAAGTAGGAGGCGGACGTGGCAGCGAAGGAGCTCGTCGAGTACGTCGCGAAGTCCCTCGTGGACGATCCCGAGGCAGTCAAGGTCGAGGTCGTCCGCGACGGGGACGGCACAGTCATCGAGCTGCACGTCGCGGAGGAGGACATGGGCAAGGTGATCGGGCGGAACGGCAGCGTTGCGAAGGCGCTCCGGACGCTGCTCAAGGTCACGGCGGCCCGCGACGGTGAGCCGGTCTCGCTCGAAATCCTCTGATACGGAGCGGCTGGTCGTCGCGCTTGTTCGTGGCGTCCACGGCCTGAACGGTGCGGTCCGCGTCGAGGTCCTCACCGACCGGGCGGAGGAGCGCTTCGTCCCGGGGGCCGTGCTTCACCGCGAGGGCCATCCCGAGCCGCTCACCATCGAAACCGCCACGGCAGTTGCCGACGGACCCGGCTGGAGACTGCGTTTCCATGAGCTACCGGACCGGACCGCGGCCGAGACGCTCCGAGGCGCCTACCTCGAGACGGTCGTGCCCCGTGGCGGTCTTGCGCCCGACGAGTTCTACTGGCACGAGGTCGTCGGCGTGACAGTCACCGACGAGTCCGGCCGCGCGCTCGGCAAAGTCAGCGACGTCTACCGCGTCGGCGAGTCGGAGGTCTTTGTCGTTCGCGGCGGACTCGCCGGCGAGTTCGACGTTCCTGCGGTGAAGGCGTTCATTCGGAGATTCGCGCCGGACCGCGGCGAGATCGTCGTCGATGCCGAGGCCCTCGATCTCAAGCTCCCGCCGGAGCCTGCCGCGTGACCCTCGAGATCGACGTCCTGACGCTCTTTCCGGCGATCTTCGAGGCGCCGCTCGCGGCGAGCATCCCCGGCCGCATCCAGGAGAAGGGGCTCGCCACCATCCGCGTCCACGATCTGCGGACGTGGGGGATCGGGCGTCACCGGAGCGTTGACGACGCACCGTACGGCGGGGGAGCCGGGATGGTGCTCCGGCCGGAGCCGGTCGCGGCGGCGATCGCAGCGCTGCGACGAGCCGACTCGCTCGTGATCCTGCTCGATCCTGCCGGCGAGCCGTTCCGCCACGACAGGGCCGCGGAACTGTCCCGCCGCTCCCACCTGATCCTCGTCTGCCCACGCTACGAAGGCGTTGACGAGCGGATCCGGTCGCTCGTTGATCTCGAGGTGTCGATCGGCGACTACGTGCTGACCGGTGGCGAGCTGCCGGCCCTCGTCATCATCGACGCGATCATCCGGCTCCTGCCGGGGGCGATCGACGACGCGTCGACGGCCGAGGAATCGTTCGCCGCCGGCCTCCTCGAGTACCCGCAATACACCCGGCCGGCCAGGTTCGAAGGGCGCGACGTCCCGCCGGTCCTCGTCTCAGGCGACCATGGCGCCGTGCGCCTGTGGAGGCTCCGCGAGTCGCTCCGCCGGACGTTCCGCCGCCGCCCGGACCTCCTCGCGGACCGCGCGCTGACCCGCGAGGAGGCGGCGATCGTCGACCAGCTGCGCCTAGAGCCCGACGCAGACGAACCTGGCGAGTGACGCCGGCGGGTCGGCCATGCTATCCTCCGCCGTCGGTCGAGGCCGCCTCTATCCCGAACGTTTCCCCCGCAGCCCCGCGCTGCCGAGTGAGTCAGGAATCCATCCGTGAACGTGCTCGACGAGATCACCCAGGACCAGCTCCGCACGGACCTGCCGGAGCTCGCCACAGGCGATACGGTTCGCGTCTCGGCCAAGGTCGTCGAGGGCAACCGGGAGCGGATCCAGGTATTCGAGGGGACCGTCATGCGGATGCGCGGCGGCGGGATCACCCGCTCGATCACGGTCCGCCGAATCGCCAGCGGCGTAGGCGTGGAGCGGACGTTCAAGGTCAACAGCCCTCGGATCGAGAAGATCGAGGTCGTCCGCCACGGCCAGGCGCGGCGCGCACAGCTCTACTTCCTGCGCAAGCGCGTGGGCAAGGCCGCGACGCTGCGCGAGCGGCGCCAGGGCTGACCGGAAGCCTCGACTGATCACGCTACGGCCCCGCCCGACGGCGGGGTCGTTCGATTCGGTACTCTGGGGACCGATGGCCGTGATTGTCCCCAGCCTCCGCCGCGAACGGCTCCTCTGGAACGAGGGCCTCGAGCGGATCGTCGGCGTCGACGAGGTCGGGGTGGCGCCGACGTGCGGTGCGGTCGTCGCGGCGGCTGTCGTCATGCGGCCCGGGTGCCATCGCATCCCCGGGGTCCGTGACTCGAAGACGCTCAGCGCAGGGCAGCGCGATCGTCTTGCCCCGCTCATCCGGAAGCGCGCGGTCGCGGTCGGCGTCGGTGCCGCCTCCGTTGCCGAGATCGACCGGCTGAACATCTACCACGCCACGAAGCTGGCGATGCGCCGGGCGATCGCGCGGGTCGGCGAGTATGACCACGTGCTGATCGACGGCAACCGCATCACCGGGTTCGAGGCCCACGTGGGCCCCTACACGGCGATCGTCGACGGCGACGCGAAGGTCTACACGATCGCATGCGCGTCCGTCGTCGCGAAGGTCGTCCGGGACCGCATGATGGGGCTCCTCGCGGCGCGGTACCCCGGCTACGGCTGGGAGCACAACCAGGGATACGCGACCCGCGTGCACCGGGACGGCATCCGGCGACTCGGATTGACGCCGTTCCACCGGCGCAGCTTCCTCGCACTCCAGCGAACGCTCGCGGGCGACCAGGCTTCGCTCGACCTCTTCGGCGAGGAATTGCCAACCGCCGAGACGCTGGCTCTCGACGACGCCGCGTTCGAGCTGGAGCTGGCCGGCGTCAGCTGAGATCGCCGCCCCACGCAGGTGAGTCGCCGGTAAGCCCGCCGCCTCATTCTCACCACTGTGACACCGAGGCCCCGCACTCCGGCCCAGCTTTCGGGCGACTCGGCCGAGGGACTGGTCGCCACCCGCCTCGAGGCCCTGGGCTGGACGATCCTCGCCCGGAACCTCCATGTCGGCCGCCACGAGCTGGACATCGTGGCGATCGACCCCGGCCCGCCCCGCGCGCTCGTCGCCGTCGAGGTCCGCTGGCGGGCGCGACGCGACTTCGGGCTGCCCGAGGAGACGTTCGACTGGCGGAAGCGGCGTCGGATGCGCGATGCCGCGTTCGGGCTCCTCGACCGCGGCCGCCTCCCGAACGGCGAGATGGTGCCGCACCTCCCGCTGCGCTTCGATCTCGTGCTCGTCGAGCCGGCCATCGACCCAGGCGGAGATCCCCGGATCCGGCACCACCGGAACGTCCTCGGCGGCTGACTGCGACTCGCTCCGGGACCGTCCGACGGGCCGTCCGGGGCAGCCCAGACCCTGTGCTACACTCCGCGGGCCGCGGAGCGCCGCGGCGATTTCCGTGCCCGTCGCGCAACGGCGACGGAGCTCACACGCGGACCGTTCCGACCGGGACGGTGCCGGTCGTGCGATGGAAACCCCATCGTGCCCGGCCCCCGGCGATGAGGCCCGCGGAGGAACGAACCGAACAGGAGGTCGTACACCGTGCCGTCCGTTTCGATGCGGCAGCTGCTCGAGGCCGGGGTCCATTTCGGCCATCAGACGCGCCGCTGGAATCCCAAGATGCGCCCGTTCATTTTCGCGGAGCGCAACGGGATCCACATCATCGATCTCGCCCAGACCGTCAAGCGGCTGGACCTCGCGCTCGACGCCGTCCGCGAGACCGTCGCCCGCGGCGAGGTGGTCCTGTTCGTCGGGACGAAGAAGCAGGCCCAGGAGCCGGTCGCCCAGGAGGCGACGCGGGCTGGCATGCCGTACGTCAACAAGCGCTGGCTCGGCGGAATGCTGACGAACTTCGTGACGATCAAGAAGCGGATCGGCCTGCTCGACCAGCTCGAGGCCCGCCAGCAGGCCGGCGATTTCGAGCGCCTCACGAAGAAGGAGGCGGCCAAGCTGACCGAGGAGCTGAACAAGCTCAACGGGACGCTCGGCGGCATCCGCAAGATGAAGCGCGTACCGGGCGCGGTGTTCATCGTCGACCCGCACCGCGAGCGAATCGCAGTGACCGAGGCGAACAAGCTCGAGATCCCGGTCGTCGGGACGGGCGACACGAACGTCGATCCGGACGAGCTGGACTTCATCATCCCCGCCAACGACGACGCGATCCGCTCGATCCGTCTGCTCTGCGCGCTCGTCGCCGACGCGGCGATCGAGGGCGGCCGTGAACGGGCCGCGCGGGCCACGATGGAGCCGGAGCCTGAGGCCGTGTCGGCCGAGCCCGAGTACGAGGAGGCAGAGGCGTCCGACGCACTCGTCGCGGCCCTCGCCGGCGGTGCAGCGCTCACCTTCGAGCCCGACCTCGACGATGAAGACGACCTCCTCCCCGGCGCGCGAGCGGCCCGGGCGGAAGCGGCGGTCGCCGAGGGTGCCCCCGTGTCCGAGGCCACCCCGGAAGAGATCGCGGCCGAGCTGGCCCGCGAGGCCGCCGAGAAGGCCGAGGACGCCGAGACCGTCGCCGGCTGACGGCGCGGACGCAGCAGGAGCAACGAACGGGATGGTGATGGCGGATATTTCGGCCGCGAAGGTCAAGGAGCTGCGAGAGCGGACCGGGGCCGGCTTCATGGACTGCAAGCGCGCCCTCGAGGAAGCGGCCGGCGACCTCGACAAGGCCGTTGCGCTCCTCCGGGAGCGGGGCGTGGCCGCGGCGGCGAAGCGGTCGGGACGCGAGGCGCGCGAGGGACTGATCTCGAGCTACATCCACACGGGGGGCCGGGTGGGCGTGCTGATCGAGGTCAATTGCGAGACGGACTTCGTCGCTCGCAACGAGGACTTCCAGAAGCTCGTTCGCGACCTGGCGGTACAGGTGGCCGGCCTCGCTCCACGCTGGGTGGCGCTGGAGGACGTCCCGGAGGACGCACTCGCCGCGAGGCGGGAGGAGCTGGCCGGAGACGCCCGGACACGCGACGACGTCGAGGCGCACGTCAAGCGGTGGCTCAAGGAGGTCGTCCTTCTCGAGCAGCCGTTCCGCGATACCAACTTGACCGTCCGTGACCTGATCACGAACGCGATCGCCACGATCGGCGAGAACATCCGCGTCCGCAGGTTCGTCCGTTACGCGCTCGGGGAGGAGCTGTGAGCCACAGCCGGCCGGCGGCCACCGGCACGGGCGGGAGCCTCCGCTACAAGCGGGTCCTGCTCAAGCTGTCCGGCGAGGCCCTCCTCGGCAATCGCCAGTACGGCGTCGACCCGGCGTTCTGTGCGTTCGTCGCCGGCCAGGTCGCGGAGGTTCATCGCCTCGGAGTCCAGGTCGGGATCGTCGTCGGCGGCGGGAACATCTTCCGGGGCCTCGCGGCCGCGGCAAGCGGGATGGACCGGGCGACCGGCGACTACATCGGCATGCTCGCGACGGTCATGAATGGTCTTGCCCTCCAGGACGCACTCGAGCGGGCCGGCATCCAGACCCGGGTCATGAGCGCGATCGCCATGAACGAGGTTGCCGAGCCTTACATTCGCCGCCGCGCAGTCCGCCATCTCGAGAAGGGCCGCGTGACGCTCTTTGTGGCCGGCACCGGCAACCCGTACTTCACGACGGATACCGCCGCGGCCCTGCGCGCCGTGGAGATCGGCGCTGAAGTGCTCCTCAAGGCGACGAAGGTCGACGGCGTGTACGACGCCGACCCGCTCAAGGAGCCCAATGCCCGGCGATACGACCAGCTGGAGTACGCCGATCTGCTGCGGGACCAGCTCAAGGTCCTCGACTCGACGGCCGTCTCGCTGTGCATGGAGAACGACCTGCCGATCGTCGTCTTCGACCTCAACCAGCCGGACAACATCACCCGCGTCGCCCGGGGTGAGCGGGTTGGCACCCTGATCTCCGCGTCGGCGGTGGGAAGCGTGCGCGCATGAGCAGCGAAGTTCTCGCCGGCGCCGAGCACAAGATGGCTCGTGCCGTCGAGGTCATGCAGCGCGACTTCCAGGCGATCCGGACCGGCCGGGCGTCGACGACGCTCGTCGAGCGGATCCTCGTCGATTACTACGGGACCGAGACGCCCCTCAACCAGCTGGCCGGGATCAGCGTCCCCGAGGCGCACCAGATCGTCATCCAGCCGTGGGACCGGAGCGTTCTCGGGGCGATCGAGAAGGCGATCCTCAAGAGCGAGATCGGGCTCCAGCCAAACGTCGACGGCACGGTCGTCCGGCTGAACATCCCCGCCCTGACCGAGGAACGTCGCAGGGAGCTCGTACGGGTCGTCCACAAGCGGATGGAAGAAGCCCGGGTCGAGATCCGCAACCTCCGCCGCGAGGCCGCCGACTCCCTGAAGAAGGAGGAGCGCGACGGCACGGTCGGCACCGACGAGGCGCACCGCCAGCACGAGGCGCTCCAGAAGACGACCGACCGGTTCGTCGGCGACGTCGACCGCCTCGGCGGGGTCAAGGAACAGGAGGTCCTCGAGGTCTAGTGGGCCGGGTACCGCTCGCTCGACCGACCGACGCGCCCCCGACCGCGCACGTCCCGCCCCGCGATCCTGCCGCTCTCGATGCGCCGGCCCCCGAGCAGGAGGTGGAGCTTCTCGTTCCCCTCGCTGAGCTGCCACGGCACGTGGCAATCATCATGGACGGCAACCGGCGCTGGGCCCGTGGCCGCGGCCTGAGCGAGCTCGAAGGTCACAGCGCCGGGGTCGAGACGATTCGGACGGTCCTCCGCCATGTCGTCCGGCGCGGCGTCCCCGTCCTCTCCCTCTACGCGTTCAGCCGCGAGAACTGGGCCCGATCGGACGACGAGGTGCGCGGGCTCTTCGAGCTCCTCGCGCAGGCGATCCGGAGCGAAACGGCAGAGCTGAAGGCGCAGGGCGTCCGGGTCCGCCTGCTCGGCCGAATGGACGAGCTGCCAGACGAGACCCGCCGCTCGATCGGCGAGGCCCTCGACGAGACCGCCGGTGGGGAGCGTCTCCAGCTGAATATCGCGTTCAACTACGCGGGCCGGACGGAGCTGGTCGACGCGGTCCGCAAGCTCGTCGCCGGCGGCATCGCGCCGGACGCGATCGACGAGGCGGCGATCGCCGGAGCCCTCTACACGGCCGGCCTGCCGGATCCGGACCTGGTTATCCGGACCGGCGGGGAGCAGCGCCTCTCGAACTTCCTCATCTGGCAGTCGGCCTATGCCGAGTTCTACTCTTGCGACGTCCTTTGGCCCGACTTCGGACCGGACGCCTTCGACGCCGCTGTTCTCGAGTTCGCCCGCCGCACGCGCCGCTTCGGGCGCTGAGGCCGGGCCCGCCGCCGTGCTCCACGAGCGTGTGCTCAGCGCGGCCCTCCTGGTCCCGCCGCTCATCGTCGCGCTGGTCCTGGGCGGCCCGTGGATCGTGGCGGTCGTCGCGCTGGCGACGGGGCTCGCGGCGATCGAGGCCTACCGGCTGCTCCGCGCCGCGGGCCATCCGTCGCTCCCGACTCTCGGCACGTTGCTGGCGGTCGCGATTGTCGCCGACGCGGCCGTACCGCAGCTGGTCGCGGGGAGCGGCCTCCTGCTCGGGGCGGTCGGCATGATCGTCATCGCGCTGGGGGTGTTCGCGCTGCCCGATCCGCGCGACGCGGTTGCCACCTGGATGACGACGGTGTTCGGGGCGTTGTACGTCGCGCTGCTGGGTTTCGTCGTCCGCCTCGGCGACGCAGCGCCGGCACTGCCGGCGGACGCGCCGCTCGCGGGTCTCGGAGCGGAGCGTGGCTGGATCCTCCTCCTGATCCTGGGCGTGTGGGCGTACGACACCGGCGCCTACTTCGTCGGCCGGCGGATCGGCGGTCCGCGCTTCCTCCAGCACGTTTCGCCGTCGAAGACCTACGCCGGCCTCATCGGCGGCCTCGTCCTCGCGACCCTCGTGACGGCGGCCATGCTGGCCGGCCTCCGCGAGGACCCGCTCGCCGCGCTCATTCTCGGGCCGCTCATCGGCCTCGCCGCCCAGGCCGGCGACCTGGCCGAGTCGCTCCTCAAGCGCGCGGCCGGCGCGAAGGACAGCGCAACGCTGATCCCCGGCCACGGCGGCATCCTCGACCGGATCGACTCGTTCCTGTTCGCCGCCCCGGTAGTGACGCTGTATGTCGTCGTCGCCGTCTCCTGATCGCGCCTCGGGAGAGACCCGGTCACCGCTCGGGGTCGCCGTCCTCGGCTCGACCGGCTCGATCGGCCGTCAGGCGGTCGACGTCCTCGCCGCCCACCCTTCCGCATTTCGCGTCGTCGCCCTCGCCGCCCGGCGCGACGGCCAACTCCTGGCCGAGCAGGCCGCGCTCCTCCGCCCCTTGGCGGTCGCGCTGGCCGAGGGGTCGGCGGCCGGGCTCGACCTCCCCTCGGGAACGGCGGTCGAGGCCGCCGATGACGCCCTCGTGCGGCTCGCCACCCGCGACGACGTGGATCTCGTCGTCGTCGGCACCGGCGGGATCGTCAGCCTGCGATCCGTCCTGGCGGCCCTGGCCGCCGGCAAGGTCGTGGCGACCGCGAACAAGGAGACCCTCGTCGCCGGCGGCCATTTGGTTATGCCAGTCGCTCGCCGCCTGGCGGCTCGCACGCGAATAGCCAATCCCAACGACCCGCAGGCTTCGCCCCTGGCCTGGCTCCGACCGATCGACTCGGAGCACTCGGCGATCTGGCAGTGCCTCGTGGGAGAGGGGAGGGAGGGGGTCGAGGCGCTCCTCCTGACGGCGTCTGGCGGCCCGTTCCTCGACGAGCCGGCGGACCTCGCCCGGATCACGCCTGAGATGGCCCTTCGGCACCCGACCTGGCGGATGGGCCCGAAGATCACGATCGACTCCGCAACGCTGGCGAACAAGGGCCTGGAGGTGATCGAGGCGCACTGGCTGTACGATGTCGCGTACGAGGCGATCGAGGTGGTGATCCACCCGCAGAGCGTCGTCCACTCGGCCGTCCGGTTCGTCGACGGCTCCCTCAAGGCCCAGCTGGGCACCCCGGACATGAGACTCCCGATCCAGTACGCGCTGAGCTACCCGAACCGCCGACGATCGCCCGCCGCGGCGCCGGATCTCGTCGCGATCGGCCGGCTCGACTTCCGGGCGCCGGACGAGGCGCGCTTTCCTGCCCTCCGGATCGCACGAGAGGCGGGCGAGATCGGGTCACGGGCGAGTGCCGCGCTGATCGCCGCCGATGAGGTCGCGGTCGCCCGCTTCCTCGCGGGCAGCCTCGAATTTCCCGGCATCCCCGCCCTGCTCGGCGCGGCCGTCGAGCGGTTCGGGCGGGACGGCGGCCAGGAGCCCACCGTCGACGAGCTCGTCGCCATTGACAACGAGGTCCGCCGGGCCTTCGCCGCCGGCCCGGTCGGGAGGGGAAGCTGATGGACCTGTTCCAGAACGCCATCACGATCGTCCTGTTCTTCCTGATCCTCGGGACACTCGTGGTCATCCACGAGCTCGGCCACTTCGTTACGGCTCGCATGGCCGGCGTGCGCGTCCTCGAATTTGGGATCGGGTTCCCGCCCCGGGCGAAGGTCCTGCGCGCCTCCGGGGAGACGCTCTACACGCTCAACTGGCTGCCGATCGGCGGCTTCGTCAAGCTCGAAGGAGAAGACGGCGACGAGGGCGACGACCCGCGGTCGTTCGTCAACGCCCCGCTCCGAACGCGCCTCGTGATCCTGCTCGCCGGCGTCGCGATGAACCTCGCCCTGGCGCTCGTCATTTTCCTGTTCATCGCCTGGCTCGCGACCCCGCTGTTCGCCCTGCGGTTCCACGCAGTCGAGCCTGGCTCGCCCGCCGCGATTGCCGGCCTCCAGCCGGGCGACGCGATCGCCTCCATCGACGGCAAGAGGTACGAGCTGTTCGGCCGGTACGTCGGCCAGACCGACCAGATCACCGACTTGCGCGCCAAGGCCGGCGAGACCGTCGTGCTCGGGATCGAGCGCCGGGACGGCCAGTTCCAGGAGGTGACCGTCACCCTCCGGCCGAGGTCTGAGATCGACGCGGACACCGGCCCGCTCGGGATCCCCCGGTCGGCCGAGGCGCCCTACGAGGCGTACTTCTACGGCGGGTACACGCAGCACGACCCGGTCACGGCGGCCCGAATCGCGGCCCAGGAGACGGTCAGCTGGTTTGGGCTCATCCTCGACGGGCTCGGCAAGGTCGTCGCGTCGTTCGTGACGAACCCGACCGCACCGCCGGCGGGGGTCAGCGGGCCGATCGGCATCGCCCAGCAGATCGGGATCGTGTTCTGGGGCCAGGGACCCGTGATGACGCTCTACGTGGCCGGGATCCTGTCGGCCAACCTGGCGCTCGTCAACGCACTGCCGTTCCCGCCGCTCGACGGTGGCCGGATGCTGATGATGGTCCTCAAGCGCCTGTTCGGCCGCCGGATCAGCCTCCAGGCGGAGCGCCTGACGTACTTCGTCGGGTTTGTCTTCCTCATGGCGTTTCTCGTCTGGGTGACCTACTTCGACATCATCCGCCGCGGAGCCACATGACCTCGGTCCGCCGACCGACCGTGACGGTCGACGTCGGGGGTGTCCTCGTCGGGAGCCAGCACCCGATCGTCGTCCAGTCGATGACGAACACGGACACCGCCGACCCGGACGCGACCGCGATCCAGGTCGCCCGGCTGACCCACGCCGGGTCGCAGCTCGTCCGGATCACCGTGAACACGGACGCTGCCGCGGCCGCGGTGCCGGAGATCGTCGCGAAGCTCCACGGCCTCGGCGTCGACGTGCCGATCATCGGCGACTTCCACTACAACGGCCACCAGTTGCTGGTGGAATACCCGGAGACGGCCCGCCTCCTCGCGAAGTACCGGATCAACCCGGGCAACGTCGGCGCGAAGCGGCATGACGAGAACTTCCAGACCATCGTTCGGGTCGCGATCGAGAACGACAAGCCGGTCCGGATCGGGGTCAACTGGGGCTCGCTCGACCAACAGCTCCTGACCGAGCTGATGGATCTCAACGCGCGCTCGGCGAAGCCCCGGGATTCCCGCGACGTGATGATCGAGGCGATGATCGAGTCGGCGATGCGGTCCGCGGAACTCGCCGAGGAGACCGGGCTGGGGCACGACCGGATCATCCTCTCGGCGAAGGTCTCCGGCGTCCACGATCTCGTCGACGTCTACCGGATCCTGGCAGCCCGGTCCGACTACCCGCTCCACCTCGGCCTGACCGAGGCGGGGATGGGCGACAAGGGCGTAATTGCCTCGACGGCCGGCCTTGCGCTCCTGCTGAGCGAGGGAATCGGCGACACGATCCGCGTCTCGCTGACGCCGGAGCCGGGCGCCCCGCGCGAGCGCGAGGTCGAGGTCGCCCAGCAGATCCTCCAGTCGCTCGGCATCCGCTCGTTCCTGCCCCAGGTGTCGGCCTGCCCGGGCTGCGGCCGGACGACCTCGACGTACTTCCAGGAGATGGCCCAGCAGATCCAGACGTTCCTGCGCGACCGGATGCCGGACTGGAAGGCGCGTTATCCGGGCGTGGAGGACCTCCGGGTCGCGGTGATGGGTTGCGTGGTCAACGGTCCCGGCGAGTCGAAGCACGCCGACATCGGCATCTCCCTGCCCGGCACGTTCGAGGAGCCGGTCGCCCCGGTGTTCGTCGACGGGAAGCTGGACCGGACCCTCCGCGGGGAAGGGCTCGTCGGCGAGTTCATTGCCCTCCTCGAGGCCTACGTCGAGCGGCGGTATGGATCCGCCGGCACCGGCGGTGACCAGACGCACCAGCCTGAGTCGCCGGAGCGGGTGCCAGCCACCTGACGCCCAGTCCCAGACGGTACGAAGGTCCGAATGGCGGCCTCACCCCCGGACGGGTACCTTTGGAGCTGGCGCGTGCCGTCACCGCCGTCCCAGCCGCCCTGCAACTTCGAGGGACGATGCTCCGTCGCCTTGCCGCCGCCCTGGCCGTCGCGTTCGCCCTTGTCGGGTCCACGCTGGCCTCCGGCGTCGCCCCCGCCGCCGCCGCCGCAGCCCCGGCACCCCTGACCGCCGGCCAGCTGAGCCACCGGATGACCGCCGAGGTGATGGGCTACCTGCCGTACTGGGAGCTCAAGGACGCCACGGTCGCCCGCCTCGACTATGCCCGCCTGACGACGATTGCCTTCTTCTCCGTCGGGATGGACAAGGACGGCCATCTCGACCGGACCGCCGCCGGCTACACCGCCCTGATGAGCGACCGGGCTACCGCCGTCATCGAGGCCGCTCACGCGGCCGGCGTCCGGACGATCGTCTCGTTCACGTCCTTCGGCGCGGAGAAGAACGCGGCCTTCTTTTCGAATGCCGCCGCCCAGGCGACGTTCGTGGCCGAGGGGGCCGAGCTCGTCGCATCGAGAGGGCTCGACGGCGCCGACTTCGATATCGAGCTCCTCAGCGGAACGTACTTCGGCGCCTACGCCGCGACGGCTGGCGCCCTCGCGGCCCAGATGCGAACAGTCAACCCGATCGCGTTTTCGTCGGTGGCCACGAACGCCAATGTGTCCGGATCCAAGATGGCGAGCCGGGCCCTCGCCGCCGGCGTCGACCGGGCCTTCCTGATGGGCTACAACTACCGGTCCGCCGGCGCAGCGACCGTCGGCAGCATCGATCCGGTCGTCCACCACGCGGGCGGCCTGTCGCTGTCGCGCACGCTTGACCTGTACGCGGCAGAGGGCGCTCCCCTCAACCGGGTCCTGCTCGGGCTGCCCCTCTATGGACGCACCTGGCAGACCGTCGATGCCAGCCTCCACGCCGCGCGGGTCTCCGGGGTGCCCGGCGAGGTCTTCTTCTTCCGCGACCTGCCCGAGTTGCTCGCCGAGGGTACGGTCCTCGCGGACGACAGCGACCCGGTCGAGTCGTCGGCCCGACTCGTCCGCCAGGTCGGCCCCTCCATCTACCAGACCTACTACGACACGCCCGCCTCGGTCGCCCCGAAGTTCGCCCTCGTCTTCAGCCGGGGCCTGGCCGGGATCGGCTTCTGGGCGCTGGGCTACGACGCCGGGAACCCCGCCTGGTGGAACCTCGTGGGGCGGACGTTCGGGCCCCCCACCGTCAACTCGATCAAGGTCGCGCCGTCGCCGACCAACACGCGCGCGGTCACCGTCTCGATCACCTGGACGGACCACGACCGGCCGGCCACGGAGATGCGCCTGGCGAACGGGACCGGGAACTTCTCCCCGTGGCGCCCGGTCGCCGCGGATACGACATGGACGCTGCCGGCCTCGACCCTGCCGGCCAAGCGCTACGTCCGGGTCCAGCTGCGCGACGCCGCCGATGCTCGGAGCGTCATCAAGCGGGCCCTGGTCCTGTTCGACCCGACGAAGCCGAAGATGACCAGCCTGAAGATGTGGTGGTCGGCAAACCTGAAGGCGTGGCGGATCAGCTATAGCGCGTCCGACACCGGCTCGGGCGTGGCCGCCTACCGGATCCGGATCCAGCGGAACGGCGTGTGGACGTACGTCGCCACAGCCCGTACCGCCAAGACCTTCACCATCAAACTGCCCCGCACCGCCCACTTCAAGGTGGCTGTCAACGCTGTCGACAGGGCCGGCAACGTCAGCACCGGGGCCTTCCGCTCGCGCTGATGCCCCGAGCGGGGCCAGGGAGCCCGCGATCCCTGGAGGCCGCCCGGACTCGTGTTTGAGCGGGCCACGCACCCGGGTGTATACTCCCGCTGAACTGAACGGCCGCTCCGTGACGTGGGTGACCCCCACGTTTTTTTAACGGATCGGCGGTTCCGAACGAACTGCACAACGTCGGAGGCGCATCGTGAGTCGAGATTTCGTCGGTGCCCTCCTCCAACTGAACGCCGAGAAGCAGGTTCCGCGCGAGCAGCTGATCAGGACCGTCGAGGAGGCGATCCAGTCGGCTTACAGGCGCGTCGCCGGGGACGAGGACATCCACGTCCGGATCGACGCGGAGACTGGCAAGATCCGCGTCTTTCGGGCACGGATCGTCGTCGCCGTTGTCGAAGATCCGCTGTCGGAGTTCAGCATCGAGGAGGCCCGTACCCATAACCCGGACGCGGCCGTTGGCGAGCTCGTCGAGACCGAGCAGCTCGACGGCGACGTCTTCGGGCGGATCGGCGCGCAGACCGCCAAACAGGTCGTCCTCCAGCGCCTCCGCGAAGCGGAGCGTGACGTCGTGTTCGACCAGTTCGCGAGCCGGGAGGGCGAGCTCATCACGGGCTCCGTCAACCGGGTCGAGCCGCGGGCGATCATCCTCGACGTCGGCAAGAACGTCGAGGCGATCCTGGCCACGACCGAGCAGTCGTCGGTCGAGCACTACCGGATCGGCCAGAACGTGAAGGCCTACGTGCTCGAGGTGCGGCGCTCCACCAAGGGTCCCCAGATCTTCGTCTCGCGGACCCACAAGGGCTTCCTCAAGCGCCTGTTCGAGCTCGAGGTCCCGGAGATCCACAGCGGGACCGT
>JBBDZZ010000066.1:0-23370 GCA_040899885.1 Chloroflexota bacterium
GCCGTTCGTGGCGAGGTCGGACCCGGGAGCTTCGGAGGCTACCACTCCGTCAACAGGACGCGACTCCTCGGGCCGGGCCGAGCCGCGGCGTCGGAAGAGGGACATCAGGCCACCACGCTGCGGAGGGCTTCGGCGACTGTCGTTACGCCGGCGGCGGCCTTCGTCAGGGCGTCGACGCGGAGCGGCACCATGCCGTCAGCGATCGCCTGCGCCCGGATCTCCTCGTACTGGGCGCTCGTGCTGATCAGCCGACGCATCTCCGGCGTGACCCGCAACAGCTCGTAGGTCCCGATCCGGTCGAGGAAGCCCGTCCCGCCGCAGTACGTGCAGCCACGCCCCAGGAAGGCTGTCCCCGGAGCCGCGAGCCCGGCGGCCGTGTAAACCTGGCTCTCCTCTGCCGTGGCCTGGATCTCGATCCGGCAGAGGCGGCAGATCCGCCGGATGAGCCGCTGGGCGACGACGCCGGTCACGCTGCCGGCAACCAGGAAGGGCTCGATGCCCATCTCGAGGAGCCGGAAGACCGCGCTCGTGGCCTCGGTCGCGTGCATCGAGGACAGCACCAGGTGCCCGGTGAGGGAGGCCTGGACGGCGATCTCGGCGGTTTCCCGGTCACGCATCTCGCCGACGAGGATGACGTCGGGGTCCTGGCGGAGGATCGCCCGCAGCCCCGAAGCGAACGTGATACCGGCCGCCGTGTTGACCTGCGTCTGGTTGACGTTCTCGAACGTGTACTCCATCGGGTCCTCGATGGTCGTCACGTTCAGGGCCGCCCGGTCCAGCTCGTTGATCGAGGCGTAAAGCGTCGTCGTCTTGCCCGAACCGGTGGGCCCGGACACGATGATCATCCCGAACGGCGCGTAGAGCAGCTCGTGGAACGGCCGTTCGACGGCCGGCGGGAAGCCGAGCTCGGTCAGCTGGAGCACCGAGCGCTCGCGGTCGAGCAACCGCATGACGACCTTCTCGCCCCAGTTCGTCCGCATTGTCGCCACGCGGATGTCCACCGTCCGACCCTCGACCGTCGTCGAGAACTGGCCGTCCTGGGCGCGCTGCTTCTCGACGATGTTGAGCTCGGCGAGGATCTTGATCCGGCTCACGAGCCCGGCCGCCATCTCGCTCGGCAGCTCGGCCACGTCGCGCAGGACGCCGTCGATGCGCGCCCTGACGCGGAGCCTGGCTGCCTGAGGCTCGATGTGAATGTCGCTGGCCCGGTCGCGCAGGCCCTGGGCCACGAGCAGGTTCACGATCTGGACAACCGGGGTGTTGCGCAGGTTCTCCAGCTCGCGGGCCCGCACCCGGGCGTTCGGGGCAGCCAGCGGCGCCGCTGCGGCGCGGCGGCTCGAGAAGGCCGACACCTGGGCCTCCAGGTCGCCGACGCGATACCGCTGGCGGATCGCCCAGTCGATCTCGGAGGGCAGCGCCAGGAGCGGGTCGACCGCCCGGCCTGTCAGCCGCATGACCTCCTCAAGGATGTCGACGTTCGCCGGGTCGCCCGTCGCGATGACGAGCATCTGGCCGGAGATCACGAGGGGCATGATCGACAGCCGGCGCGCGTCGCGTTCCGACACGAGCCTGAGGGCGGACTCCTCGCTGGGTCGTTCCCGCAGGTCGACGAGCGGCGCGTCGAGCTGGACGGAGAGGACTGCGGCAACGGCGACGTCGTCGAGGATCCGGTCCTCGACGAGGATCTCGCCCAGCCGCTTCCGGCGGACCACCTGGGCGCTCAGCGCCTCCTCGAGCTGGCGCTGGGTGATCAGGCGTGCCTCGAGGAGCAGGTCGCCGATCCGCCGGGTGGGCTTGACCGCCACCGCGGGCAGGGTCGCGGCCGGCGTCGTGCCGGTCCCCTGCGGATCCGGTGCCCCGAGCTGGGTGTTCATCGCCATGCTCTGGCCGCTACCCGAAAACCGGCCAGAGGGCGCGGGCGACCTGGGGGCCCACGAAGATCCCCGCGATCGCGCCGGCGGCCAGGGCCGGCCCGAACGGCATCGGCTCGCGACGGCCGATCCGGCCTGAAGCCATGAGAGCCAGGCCAACCACGGCGCCACCGGCGAACGCGATGAACAGCGCGGCGATCACGGACGGCCAGCCGCTCATGAGCCCGATCAGAACCGCCAGCTTGGCGTCTCCGATGCCCAACCCGCCTCGGCTGACGATCGAGATCCCCAGGAGCAGGGAACCGGCAAAGACACCGGCAAGGATAAAGCTCCACCAGGGGCCCACCGGCTGGAAGAAGGCGAGCACGACCGCCGCACCGGCCGCCGGGTAGACGGCCCGATTGGGGATCCGCTGCCAGCGGGCGTCGTAAACCGCGATGGCGAGGAGGAAGACCGCATACGTGGCGAGTACCGCCACGTACCAGGTGGGCCAGCTCGACGGGGTTTGTGGCACCTCTTGACCCTCGGCAGCCGCGCCGCCCAGCGGCGGACGCACGCGCACGAGGTGCGCGCAGGCAACACGTTAGGTGCCGTCCAGTTGGGAGGCTATGGTACGAAGGTGTCCGCCCTCGGGACCCGAGCGTCCCGGAACTCAGCCCGTGCGGGCCGCGAGCTTGGCGGCGGGGTCAGGGAGGGGCGGTTTGGGGCGGTCAGTCCGGCCGCGCCAGGGGCCCCGCGTCGTCCTCGGCCTCGGTCGGCTGGCGGGTGCTCAGGTAGACCTCCATCACCGTCCGGACGTCGTCGTCGTCGAGCAGCCCGTCGCCCCGCAGCGCCCGCTCGACCTCCCGCACGGGATCCAGGCTCTCGGCGGTCAGGGCCCCAAAGAACCTCGTCGCGCTCGACTCGTCCGCGTTCTCCCGGACGACCTTGGCGAGGCGGACGGCCGTTCGGAGCGTGGGCCGGCGCTCGCCCCGCACGATCCGGGAGACCGTCGACACGTTGACCCCGGAGCGATGGGCGAGCTGGCGGAGCGACATCCGGCGGGCGCGGAGCTGGACGGTGAGCCAGTCCCGGAACTGGACCTCGTTGCCTTCGTTCATTGCCACGGTGGAGGGCCTCCTCAGGGCGCCCGGACAGGCGTGCGCGATCTCTGCGCCTTGCCCCTGGCCGGCCTGTCGAGCCGCGCACCGTCCAGATTCGGCCGCCGGGTGTTGCAAGTTGTCCACTCCCCCGCTCGCCCGGGTTGCGGGCGCGTGACGGGCACGGCCGGCCCGCTCAGCCGTCGGTAGCGGTCAGCTCCCCGAGGCGTTCCGTCAGACGGAGGTTCTCGCGGTAGTCGATCGGGATGTCGACGACCGACGGGCCGTCGTGGTCGAGAGCGCGGCGAAGGACCCCACCGAGCTCCTGCGCGCTTTCCGCCCGGAAGCCGGCGAGACCGAATGAGCGGGCGTAGGCGACGAAGTCCGGATTCCCGAACTCCACCCCGAATGGCCGGCCGAACTCGTTGCGCTGCTTCCAGTCGATGAGCCCGTAGCCGTCGTCGCGCCAGATGACCACCGTGATGTTGGCCCCGATCCGCTTGGCGGTTTCGAGCTCCTGGCTGTTCATGAGGAAGCCACCGTCGCCGCACAGGGCGACGACCTTTCGGTCGGGGTGGACGAGCTTGGCGGCGATCGCGCCGGGCAGCGCGATCCCCATCGCGGCAAATCCGTTCGAGATGATCACGGTGTTCGGCTCGTAGGCCTGGAAGAGCCGGGCGACCCAGACCTTGTGGGCGCCCACGTCCGACACGACGATGTCCGACGGCTCGAGGGCCCGGCGCAGCTCGGCGATCGCCCGCTGGGGGGCGATCGGGGCGCCCTCGTCGGCGTCGTGGGCCGCGAGCTCGGCCAGCAGGGCCGTCCGGAGGTCCGCGTGGACGAGGATCTCCTTCGAGCGGTGGCGGGCGTCCGCGTCGCGGCCGCCGATCCCGAGCGGGAGGAGCGCCGCGAGCAGGCGGGCCAGGCTGCCCTCGATGTCGCCGACGAGCTCGATCTCCGGCCGGTAGGCCGCGTCGACCTCGGCCGGCTGGGTATCGATGTGGACGATCCGGGTGCTCCGTTCCGGGTTCCACTGCGACGGCGCGTACTCCACGAGGTCATACCCGACCGATATCACGAGGTCTGCCCGGTCGAAGCCGGATAGCACGTGGTCGCGGGCCTGGAGGCCAACGGCCATCAGCGAGAGGTGGCTCCGGTCGTCGATCGCGCCCTTCCCCATGAACGTCACGGCAACGGGAACGTGGAGCCCGCGGGCAAGCGCGCGGAGCTCGTCCGCCGCGTGCCGCCGGAGGACGCCGTTGCCGGCGAGGATGATCGGGCGCTCGGAGCCGGCGATGAGCCGGGCGGCGTGGTCGATCGCCTCCTGCGTCGGCTCGGGGAAGTACGCCTTCGTCCGGGGCAGCGGGGCGAGCCTGGCCTTCGGGTCGAGCTCCAGCGCGGCGATGTTCTCCGGCAGCTCGATGTGGGTGGGGCCCGGCTTCTCGAGCTGGGCGACCCGGAACGCCTTGGTGACGATCTCCGGGATTGCGTCGGCACGCGCGGCCCGCGCGTTCCATTTCGTGACCGGCTCGAGCATCCGGACGATGTCGACGACCTGGTGGGCCTCCTTATGGAGCTTGTCGGAGCTCGCCTGGCCAGTGACCGCGACCATCGGGGCGTGGTCGAGGAACGCGTCCGCGACGCCGGTCATGAGGTTGGTCGCGCCGGGGCCAAGGGTGGCCATCGCGACCGCCGCCCGGCCCGTCAGGCGGCCGTAGACGTCGGCCATGAACGCGGCGCTCTGCTCGTGGCGGGTCGTCACGTGCCGGATCCGGTCGCTCCGGCTGAGGGCGTCGAGGACGTCCATCGTCTCTTCGCCGGGGACCGAGAAGACGTACTCGCAGCCCTCCGCCTCGAGGCAGGCGACGAGGAGGTCGGCTGCGGTCCTGGTCGGCCGTGATCGGGCGGTCACGGGCCGGAGTGTAGCCCGCGCCTCAGGCTCGCTCCGGCTTTCCCGGGGCCCGCCGAGCAGCCTCTGCCAGCCGCTCCTCGTATCGGGCATCGCGCCACGCGAGGGCCGCCTTCAGACCGTCCCGCCGGACAATCGCGTCGAACTCCCGGGAGGTCGCGCTGACGTTCACGAACGACTGGAGGTCGAGGCCCGACTCGACCGCCACGAGGAAGCCGGCCGCCTCCATCGCCCGGTTGAGCATGAGCTTCGTCGGCGCCATGACGTCCGGTGGCACGCGGGCCAGGCGGTCGGCGAGGGCATCGACCTCGGCAACGAGCCGGTCGGCCGGAACGGCCCGATTGACGAGCCCCAGGCGGGCGGCCTCGACTCCGTCGACGAGGTCTCCGGTGAACAGCAGCTCACGGGTCTTCTTCTGACCGACGAGGTAGGGCATGAGGAGCGTGACCGGAGCCGATCCGAACCGGATCTCCGGCTCCCCGACCTGGGCATCCTCCGCCGCGACCACGAGGTCGCAGGCCATCGCCAGCTCGAGGCCGCCGGCAAGGGCATAACCGTGGACCTGGGCGATGACCGGTTTGGGACAACGCCAGATCGCGAGCGTCGCGGCGACGTCCTCGGCGAGGATCTTGCGCCAACCCCAGGCGTCGTTCGGCTGTTCCTCGGACAGGTCGTAGCCGGCACAGAATGCCCGGCCGGCTCCGGCGATGACGATGACCCGCACCTCCGGGTCCTCGGCGGCCTCGTTGATCGCCGCGGTCAGCGCCTCGCGCAGCTCGCGGCTGATCGCATTGAGCTTGGCCGGCCGGTTGAGCGTCAGCCGGACGCCCCAGCTCGCGGCCTGGCGGAGGACGAGCGGTTCGGCGTCAGGCATGTGGCTCCTCCCGGACGATCAGGGCGTCCACGATGATCGGCCCCGCGGGCCCCGAGATCACCGGGTTGAGGTCGACCTCGAGCCAGTCCCGCTGCTCGACCGCGGCCCGGGCGAGACGAACAACGAGTGCCGCGACCGCGGCCATGTCGACCGGGGGGGCGCCCCGAAACCCGGCCAGCAGCCGCGCCGCCCGGAGGGAGCCGACCATCTCGAGCGCGTCCGCGGGTCGCAGCGGCGCCAGGCGGATCGCGACGTCGTCGAGCGCCTCGGCGAGGATCCCGCCGAAGCCGAAGAGCACGACGGGCCCGAACTGCGGGTCGCGCCTCACGCCGATGATCAGCTCGATGCCGGGCGCGGCCTGGCGCTGGACGGTGAGGCCGTGGCGGGTGGCTGCGGCCGGCAGTTCGAGCGCCAGGAGCTCGGTCGCGGCCTTCCTCACGGCCGGGGCGTCGGCCAGTCCGACGCGGACCGCGCCGGCGTCCCATTTGTGGGGCAGGCCCTCGGCGTCGACCTTGAGGACGACCGGGTAGCCGATGGCCTCGGCCGCGGCCACCGCGGCTTCGGCGGTCGCAGTGGGAGTGAGCAGCGCGACCGGGAGCCCGACGGTGTCGAGCGCCTGAAGGCTCGCGACGTCGTTGAGCACGACCGGAGCGCCTGGCGCGAGGGCCGGGTTCGGCGAGTCGAAGGCCCACGGTGTTCGGTTCCGGGCGAGGGCCGGCCACGATGGCCGCCACGGGCCGTCGGCGAGGCGGCGCTCACGCTGGCGTTCCCACCACGCGAGCGACGCGATCGCCGTGAAGGCCTCGACCGTCCCGCGGAGCATCGGCGCGCCGCCGCCCTCGTCGTCGAGGACGTGCTTCGTCTCCGCCGGGGGCTCCCCGGATGTGAGCGACACGTAGACCGGCAGGATCCCGGGGCGGGTCGCGGTCGCGGCCAGGAGCCGGCGGGTGACCTCGTTCGCGGTCGCGACCTCGGATGGCAGCGACCGGTACGGGAAGTCGTGAACGAGTACGAGGACGTCGTACGCACCGGACGCGGCGAGTGCCTCGAACGCCACCTCGTACGCGGTCGCGGCGTCCGCCGCTCCCCACGGGTCGAGGGGGTTGCCGACGTAACCCATCGTCGGCAGCCCGGCGAGGATTGCCGCCCGCGCGCCATCGGGGATCGGCGGCAGGTCGATCCCGGTCCGCGGGGCAAGGTCGGCGATGAGCGACGCCTCGCCGGTCGACACCGTCACGACGCCGGTCCTCCCCCGCCCCACTCCTCGCCCGGTCCGCCGACAGCCGTCGACGAGCTCGGCCGCCTCGAGCAGCTCGTCCAGGTCGGCGCAGCGGATGACGCCTGCCGCGTCGAGAGCAGCATCGGTCGCGCGGGCCTCACCCGCGAGGGACCCGGAGTGGGCGACGGCCGCGGCCTGGGCCTGTGTCGAGCGACCCACCTTGACCGCGAGGATCGGCTTGCCGATCTCGAGCGCGTGGTCCGCCAAGGCGAGGAACCGTTCGGGCCGCTTGAAGCCCTCGACGAAGAGGATGACGGACGTCGTCTCCGGGTCGTCGAGGCAGTAGCCGAGGAAGTCGCACAGGTCGAGCGTCACCTCGGACCCGCTGCCGATGACCCGGCTGAACCCGATCCGCGACCCGGAGTGGATGAATGCGTCGGTGACCGACCCGGACTGGGCAATCCCGGCGACCCCGCCCCGCCGCAGGTACGGCGACACGTCGCCGATGTAGGCGGACGTGTTCGTCGTGAGGTCCCAGACGCCCATGCAGTTCGGCCCGACGAGCGCGATACCGTGTTCGCGGGCAATCCCCGCGACCTCGTCCTGCATCGCCGCCGCGGCCACCCCGCCCTCGACGACTCCGCCGCCCGGCACGACGACGGCCCGGACGCCGGCCCTCGCGGCATCCGCGGTGATGCCCGCGGCACGCAACGGGTTCACCGCGACGATGACGACGTCCGGCACCTCCGGCAAGGCGTCGAGCGACGGGAAGCACGGCTGGCCGTGCAATTCCTCGTAGCGCGGGTTGACGAAATGGCACCGCGTGGAGCTGCCGGTGGTCCGCAGGTTGTCGCGGACCGTCTGGGCGATCCAGCTCCGCGGCGACGCACCGACCACCGCGACCGAGGCCGGGGCGAACAGCGGGCGGAGGTCGATCGCGGTCCGGGCGCTCGGTTCGGCGGTCATGCCTCGCCCACGACCCGGTCGACACCGCGCTTCTCGAGCGCCCGGGCGATGACGAGTCGCTGGATCTCCGAGGTCCCCTCCCAGATCCGGTCGACCCGCAGCTCGCGGAAAAATCGCTCAGCCGCGGTGTCGCGCATGTAGCCACGCCCGCCGAAGACCTGGACGACACGGTCGGCGCAGGTGAACGCGGCCTCGGACGCAAAGAGCTTGGCGATCGACGCTTTCGCGTGGACGATCTTCGGGTCGGCCTTCTCGTCCGCCAGCCAGGCCGCCTCGCGGGTGAGCAGCCGGGCGGCCGATGCGTCCGCCGCCGAGTCGGCGAGCGGAAACGAGACGCCCTGGTAGTCGTAGATCCGCTCGCCGAACTGGACCCGCCCGGTCGCCCACTCGACCGCCTCGCGCAGGAGCCGCGCCATCGCGCCGGCGCACCGGGCACCGATGTGGATCCGCTCCTCGACGAACCACTCATTCGTCAGCGCGTCCGCCTCCCCGACTGCGCCGAGAACCGCGTCGGCCTTGACCCGCACGTCGTCGAGCACGAACTGGGGATGCCGGTCGGCGAACGTGTGGGTGTAGTCGGGATCGTTCGTCAGCTTCAGGCCCGGCGTGTCGTAGTCGACGAGGAACAGCGTGGGCCGGCGCTGGTCGTCGTCAACGGCGATCGCGTGGAAGATCATGAAGTCGGTGTCGTCGGGGCCGGTGACGAACCACTTCTCGCCGTTGAGGACCCAGTCGCCGGACTTCGGGTCGCGGGTCGCGGTCGCCTCGAGGGTCCGGGCGTCGCTGCCGGCGTTCGGCTCGGTGATCGCGTAACTGCCGGATCGTTCGCCGCGGAGGCTCGGGTCGAGATAACGCGTGCGCTGCTCCGGCGTGCAGTGGATGAGCGCGTTGTAGGCGCCCGGTATGAACGACCAGAGCCCGCCCGTCGACTGGCCGAGCTGCTCATGGACGATCACCTGCTCCATCGCCGTCCAGCCCTGGCCGCCGAGCTTCTTCGGAAATGAGCCGCCCTGGAGGTTGACCCGGATCGCCGCCCGACGGATCGCGTTGCCCCACTCGCGCGGCAGCCGCCCGTTGGCCCGCTCGAACTCGACCTCGCGCGGCTGGAGCTCCTCGCGAACGAAGCGCCTCGCGCGCTCCTGGAGCTCGAGGAGCGGTGGCGTCAGCGCGAAGTCCATGAGAGTCAGTGTGGCGCGCGCGACGGGCGGTCCGGGCGCGCCGTCGCGGGCGCCGGGACGCACTGATGCACCGTCATGGGTCACAAGGCGAACCACCGCGGCGCCGAGGCGCGAAACTGTCCACGGATGGGCACATCAGGTGCATCGAGAGCACAGGATGTGCGTCGGCGGCGACGTCCCGTGCGATCGTGCTCCCGGTGGTACCCGTGGGGAGCCGGGCCGAGCCCGGCGCCGGCGCTACCCCGGCCAGGCGAGGACCATGATCCGGAGCTCGGTCATGTCCTCGATCGCCCAGCGCAGGCCCTCCCGGCCCTGGCCGCTGTCCTTCACCCCGCCGTACGGCATGTGGTCGATCCGGTACGTCGGGACGTCGTTGACGATGACCCCACCCACCTCCAGCTCCCCGAATGCCTGCCAGGCATGCGCCAGGTCGTTCGTGAAGACGCCCGTCTGTAGCCCGAACGACGAGTCGTTGACCTGGCGGATCGCGTCGCCAAAGTCGCGGAACGGGAACGCCACGACGAGCGGGGCGAACGCCTCGTTCGAGCACACCTGGGCGGTCGGCGGCACGTCGGTGAGGATGGTCGGCGGGTAGAAGTTGCCGTTTGCCTTGCCGCCGATCAGGACCTTGCCGCCGAGCGCGATCGCCTCGTCGACCCAGCCTTGCGTCCGGCTCGCCGCGTGCTGGTCGACCATCGGCCCGACGTCGGTCTGTGGATCGAGTGGGTCGCCCACTTTCAACGCCCGAGCGCCCTCCACGAAGCGTGGCATGAACTCGTCCCACGCGTCCTCGTGGATGAACATCCGCTGGACGCTGATGCAGACCTGGCCGGCATACGCGAAGCCCCCGACGAGGTTCCGGCGAACCGCCCAGTCGAGGTCGGCGGTCTTGTCGATGATGACGCCCGCGTTGCCGCCGAGCTCGAGCACGACCTTCTTCTTGCCGGCCCGCTCCTTCATCCGCCAGCCAACCGACGGCGAACCGGTGAACGTCAGCAGCTTGAACCGCTCGTCGGCCACCATCCGGTCGCCGAGCTCGCGCGTCATCGGCAGGATGCTCACGGAGCCCGCCGGCGCCCCGGCGCCTTCGACGATCTCGGCGACGGTGAGCATCGTCAGCGGATCTTTCGACGGCGGCTTGAGGACGATGGGATTGCCCGACGCGATCGCCGGGGAGAGCTTGTGGGCGGCGAGGTTGAGCGGGAAGTTGAACGGGCTGATCGCGGCGATAGGGCCGATCGGGAAGCGCCGCGTGATCCCCACTCGGCCCTTGGATGCCGGCATCAAGTCGAGCGGGATCACCTCGCCGAACATCCGCTCTGCCTCTTCCGCCCCGAGACGGAACGTCAGGACCGCGCGGTCGACCTCGACCAGCGCGTCGCGGATAGGCTTGCCGGCCTCGAGCGCCATGAGGCGGCCGAGCTCCTCGCGCCGCGCCTTGATCCCGGCGCTGATGTTCCGCAGGATCGCTCCCCGCTCGTAGGCGGGCAGCGTCCGCGTCGTCTCGAAGGCGGCGACAGCCGCCTCGACGGCCTCCTCGTACTGCTCCGGCGTGGCGTTGAACGTCGAGCCAGCGGGCTTGGCAGGGTCGGCGGGATTGGCGATCTCCAGCCTGTCGGGAGACTCGACCCAGCGTCCTGCGAGGAAGATCGGATGGGGCTTGGCGCCGGTTGCAGTGGCCATCGTGCCATTCTACGCATCGCCCGCCGTGACCCCTGAAGGAGCTGTCGATGCCCCCTCGCCGCCCGCTCCGCGAGACGCTCCGAGTCCAGCCCGGATCGAGCGTGGACCTCGGCGCGATCGACGCCGCGAACACATACGGCCACCGCAAGGAACAAGCGGACGCCCAGGTGGAGGCGAGTCACGCTCGCCTGTCCGACCTCCAGGACCGGCTCTGGGCGGAGGGCAAGCACGCGGTCCTCGTGGTCCTCCAGGGCATGGACGCGGGAGGCAAGGACGGGACGATCCGCAACGTCATGGGAGCGTTCAACCCCCAGGGCTGCTCAGTGTCCGCCTTCAAGGTCCCGACGCCGATCGAGCTGGCCCACGACTACCTGTGGAGGGTCCACCAACGGGTCCCGGGCCGCGGCGAGATCGGGGTCTTCAATCGCTCCCACTACGAGGACGTCCTCGTCGTCCGGGTCGAGAGCCTCGTCCCGAAAGCCGTC
The DNA here is from genome assembly GCA_040899885.1 of Chloroflexota bacterium. Taxonomy (GTDB): domain Bacteria; phylum Chloroflexota; class Limnocylindria; order Limnocylindrales; family CSP1-4; genus JACDAV01. Next base: position 11,265 of record JBBDZZ010000066.1, read on the forward strand.
TGGTCGCGTCGTTACGCCCAGATCAATGCGTTCGAGCGGACCCTCGCCAGTTCCGGCACCACGATTGTCAAGTTCTTCCTCCACATCGACCGCGAGGAGCAGCGCCAGCGCTTCGAGGCACGGCTGGCGGACCAGACCAAACGCTGGAAGTTCAGGTTGGGCGACCTCGACGTTCGGGCGCGGTGGGACGACTACATGGCTGCCTACGAGGAGGCGCTGTCCCGTTGCTCGACCGACGAGGCACCCTGGTACGTCATCCCGGCGAACCGGAAGTGGTTCCGGAACATCGCCGTCGCCGAGATCCTCGCCGACACCCTTGAGGCGCTCGACCCCCGGTACCCCGAACCCGAGGCGTTGCCGCCCGATCTCGTGATCGACTAGCCCGTCGCCCGCCGGAAGGCAACCGCCGGCGGCGCCGAGCCCATCAGCCCTTTCGGCCGCCCCGAAGGAGGGTGTCGAACAGCCCCCGGAGGAACGACTGGCCCGCGCGTGATGTGAGGACGCGGCCCGCCGTCCGGACGCCGGTCGCGACGGCGCGCTCGCGCGACCGCGCCGCGGCCTGCTCCTCCCGCTGCTGGGCCCGGCGCAGCCGTTCGGCCTCGCGCTGCTCGCGCGCCATCTCGCGCGCCTGCCGGGCGACCTCGCGCTGCTGATGGGCAGGCGTCATCGTGTTCAGCCCACCCGCGGTCGTCGGAGCCACGCCCTCGCGGATCGATGACTGGACGGCCAGCTCGCGCGCCGCCGCGAGCCGGCCCTGGATGATCTCGTGCGCACTCTCGCGATCGATTGCCTGGCCGTACTTCGCCCGGAACGGGCTCGTCGCGATGCGCCCCTGGAGCTGGACCTCGTCGATCGGGGCCATGAGCGAGTCGGGCGGGATGAGCCGGACGGCGGCGAGCGGAGTCGGCACTCCGCGCGGGGAGAGCACGGTGACAAGCGCCTCGCCGATTCCGAGAGACGTGATCGTCTCCTCGACGTCGTAGAAGTCGGTCATCGGGAACGTCCGGACGGTCTTGCGCAGGTTGTCGGCGTCCTCCGGGGTGAAGGCCCGGAGCGCGTGCTGGACGCGATTGCCGAGCTGGGCGAGAACCGGCGACGGCACGTCGATCGGGGCGTGGGTAACGAAGTAGACCCCGACGCCCTTCGATCGGATCAGCCGGGCCGTCCGCTCCACCTGGTCCATCAACGCCTCGGAGGCATCGTCGAACAGCAGGTGCGCCTCATCGAAGAAGAAGCACAGCTTCGGCTTCGGAAGGTCGCCCGCCTCGGGGAGCTCCGCGTAGAGCTGGGCGAGCATCCACAGCATGAACGTGCTGAAGAGGCGGGGCTTCTCCATGACGTCGCGCAGCTCCAGGATGCTGATGATCCCCTGTCCCTCGGGGGTCGTCCGAAGGAGGTCCGCGACGTCGAACTCCGGCTCGCCGAAGAAGACATCCGCGCCCTCCTGCTCGAGGACGACGATCGCCCGAAGAAGGACGCCGACTGACGCCTTCGACATCCCGCCGTATTCTTCGAGGATCGGCTTGCCCTCGTCGGACGAGAGGAACTTCAGGGTCGTCGCCAGGTCGGCCAGGTCGAGCAGGGGCAGGTCGTTGTCGTCGCAGTACTTGAAGACGAGCGCGAGGATGGACGTCTGCGTCTCGTTGAGGTCGAGCACCTTGCCGAGGAGGAGCGGGCCGAAGGAGTGGACCGTCGCCCGGACGTGCGCGCCCAGTTGCCCCGAGAGCGACAGGAACTCGACCGGATGGCCGCTCGGCTGGAACGTCCAGGCCAGCGACTCCGCGCGCTCGCGGACCTTCTCGTTCGTCGCGTCGCCGGGGGCAGCGAGACCGGTCACGTCGCCCTTGATGTCGGAGACGAAGACCGGCACGCCGGCCTGCGAAAGCTGGCCGGCCATGAGCTGGAGCGTCTTCGTCTTGCCCGTTCCCGTCGCGCCGGCGATCAGTCCGTGCCGGTTGAGCATCGACAGCGCCACCTGCACTCGCGGCTCGTTGAGAAGCTCGCCGCCGTGCATCGCGCTGCCGAGGACGATGCCCGGCTCGTCCAGCGAGTAGCCGTCGGCTATCGCCTGCCGGAAGGCCAAATCCATGCCGCCTCCTGGTCGAAAACTCGCTCGGACTGGGGGCGGGCCAGCGTACCATCGGGCCCACACAGGGTCGGAAAGGAAGGATCGGTGATGGCTGACTTCCGCGCATTCCTCGTGAAGACGAACGCCCTTGCCCTCGCCATCGGCGTGATCATCGGCGCCGCGCTCGGCACGGTGGTCACATCGCTGGTCAACGACATCATCATGCCGCCGGTCGGCATGCTGCTCGGAGGCGTGGATTTTGAGTCGCTGCGGGTCGTCCTGAAGGAGGCCGTCGGCGGCGATCCGGCGACCGAGGTGGCGATCCGCTACGGCGCATTCATCAACTCGGTGATCGCGTTCATCATCATCGTGTTCGTCGTCTGGCGACTCTCGAGGCTGTTCATCAAGCCAGAGCCCGAGCCAGAGGCCGTCGAGATGAAGTCCTGCCCGTTCTGCCTGGAGCAGGTGCCGGCCGCCGCAACGAAGTGCCGCGCCTGCACCACCAACCTGGGGGCCGCGACCGGCTAGTCGGGCGGCCGGGCGTACGACCCGACGATCCGGACCATCGCTGCCTCGCTGCGCAGGTCGTCGAGCGCGGCCGCCGCCTCGGCCTCGGCCGCATCGGCGTCGAGATCGACCCAGAAGACGTACTCCCAGCGCGCTGCCCGCGTCGGACGGGATTCCAGGCGCGACAGGTTGAGACCACGCTCCGCGAACGCTCCGAGGCAGCGATGGAGCGACCCGGGGACGTTTCGCACCGCGAACACGAGCGTCGTCATCATCGGCCCGCCCGGCGGGGGCGGCACGCGAAGCCAAGCTTCGGGAAGCCCCTCGCGGGCGAGTACGACGAACCGGGTCCGGTTGTCACCGCCGGTCTGGATGTCCGGGGCGACGACCTCGAGCCCGTACAGGGCGGCTACGCGGGCCGATGCCACCGCACCCGCCCCGCGCTCGCTGCGCTCGGCGATCATCCGCGCGGCGCCGGCCGTGTTGTACGTGGTCAGGACCTGCCACGGCCGCGTCCGCAGGAACTCGTCCGCCTGGGCGAGCGCCTGGGCGTGGCTGTAGACGCGCTCGATGTCCTCGAGGCGCTGGCCGGGCAGCGCGAGGAGGGAGAGCTGGATCGGGACGCTGACCGCGCCGACGATCCGCAGGTCGAACTCGGCGAGGAGGTCGTATGTCTCGCGAATGGTCCCGGCAAGCGAGTTCTCGATCGCAGCGACGCCAGCCTCGACTGCCCCGTCCCGCACGGCCTCGAAGACAGATCGCCACGTTGGGACGGCGACGGGTTGCGAGTCCGCGAAGAACCCGAGCGCCGCCTCCTCGCTGAACGCCCCGGGCTCGCCCTGGAACGCGACTCGGGGTCCCGAGTCGTTCAGCGGTTGAACCACTCGGTCGTGTCGATCTCGCCGGCCTCCTCGTCGAGCTTCGCCCGGCCGGCGCTCTGTGCGGACGCCGCCGCCCGCGCGCGCTTGCGGTTACCGGCCGACTCGGCCGCGCCGGCCCAGTGCTCCTCGTCGAGCATCGCGTTGATCGCGTGGATGTACGCGTCGACCGACGCGGCGATGATGTTCTCGCTCCGCGCCTCCCCGCTGTAGTCACCGGTCGCCCGCTCCCCCTTCGCACCCGACGGCGGGGCGATGCGAACGGTCACGACGCCCTGCGCATCCGGCCCTTCGGCGACCGCGTGGACGTCGTAGGCGAGGAGCTTCGGCTGGCCGGTGAGGACGCCGGCGAGCGCCTTGTCGACCGCCCGGTACAGCGCGTCGACCGCGCCGTTGCCCTCGGCGGACGCTTCCCACTGGTGGTCCCCCGAGGCGATGACGACCGCACCGCGGCTCTGGACCTGGCTGCCGGACGTCACGGTCCAGCGCGCGAGATGGAGGGTCGGTGTGGCGGCGTCGGTGGTCATCGGTCCTGGCTCCCGGTGCTCTGGCTGGTGGCGGGGACGGTACTCGGTGCCGGCGCGGCTTTCGGGGAGGCGCCGTTTGGCAACGTCGTGAAGTGGCGCTCGTCTCGCCGCCGGAGCTCCGCCCCGGACTTCCAGATCGCGTACTCGAGGGAGTCGCCCAGCGCGACCGCGGAGGCGGCAATGATGTTCGTGTCGGAGCCCATCGTCGACCACTCCCGCACGCCGTCCGCGGAATCGATGATGACCCTGGTCCGGGCGGCCGTGGCCGCGTCGCCGTCAAGGATCCGGACCTTGTAGTCGACGAGGTGGACCCCGTCGAGGCCCGGGTAGAACGCGCGGAGTGCCTTGCGCAGCGCGGCGTCGAGGGCGTTGACCGGGCCATTGCCGTCGGCCGCCGTGTGAAGCACCTCGCCGTCGACCTCGACCTTGACCGTCGCCTCCGCCCGCAGGTCGCCCCCGGCCCGCTGCTCGACGAGGACCGTGAAGTCGACGACCCGGAACGGGGCCTCGTAGCCGGCCTGGTGGCGGCGGACCAGGAGCTCGAATGAGGCCTCGGCCCCCTCGAACGCGAGGCCGTCCGCCTCGAGCCGCTTGATGAGCTGGGAGAGCTCCCTCGGGTCGACTCCCTGGAGCTGGTGGCCCAGCTGCTCGGCCCGGAGCTGGGTGTTCGCCCGCCCGCCGAGCTCGCTGACTACCAGCCGGCCGACGTTGCCGACCTCGCCGGGATCGACGTGCTGGTAGCTCCGCTCCACCTTGGCGACGGCGGCCCCGTGGACGCCGCCCTTATGGGCGAACGCCGAGCGGCCGACGTAGGGCTGGTGATCGTCCGGCGTGATGTTGACGATCTCCGCGACGTAGCGGCTGAGCTCAGTCAGTTCGGGAAGCCGCCCCGCCGGCACGACCTCGTGGCCGGTCTTGAGAGAGAGGTTGGCGAGGATCGACACAAGGTTCGCGTTGCCGCATCGCTCGCCGTAGCCGTTGATCGTGCCCTGGACGTGACGGATCCCGTGGGCGACGGCGGCGAGTGAGTTCGCGACCGCGAGCTCGGCGTCGTTGTGAACGTGGATCCCCCAGACGATGGCGGGCGCCTTCGGATCGTCGAGCGCGGCCCTGGTCGCGTCGATGATCGCGGTCAGGTCCGGCGTCAGGGTTCCGCCGTTCGTATCGCACAGCACCAGGCTGGTTGCGCCGCCGGCCCGCGCGGCACCGAGCGTCGCGATCGCATATGCGGGGTCGTCGCGGTAGCCGTCGAAGTAGTGCTCCGCGTCGTAGACGACTTCGCGGCCCGCCCCGACGAGATGGGCCACCGAGTCGCCGACCATCTCGATGTTCTCCTCCGGCGTCGCGCCGAGCACCTCGACGACGTGGAGCAGCCAGCTCTTGCCGAAGATCGTCACGACCGGCGTTTCGGCGTCGAGCAGCGCGCGGAGGTTCGGATCGTCCGCCGGCTTGTTCAGGCGGTGGCGGGTAGATCCGAATGCCGCGAGCCGCGCGGTTCTGAAGGTCATCCCCTTCGCGGCTGCGAAGAAGTCGGCGTCCTTCGGGTTCGAGCCAGGCCAGCCGCCCTCGACGTACGGGAACCCGAACTCGTCGAGCCGGCGGGCGATCTTGATCTTGTCGGCGAGCGAGACGATCAGGCCTTCGCGCTGGGTGCCGTCGCGAAGGGTCGTGTCGTACAGGAGAACGGGATCGGGTCGCATCAGTTCTGCGCCGCCACGGGCTCACTGGACCGTGTCGTCCCGGCGACCGCCAGGCGCTCCGCGATGGCCCGGGCCATTCCCGTCGTTCCGATGGCCTTCCCGCCGGCGGCGAGGTCCGGGGTCCGGAGGCCGTCCGCGAGTACGCGGGTAACGGCCGCGTCGATCGCGTCCGCCGCGTCTGCCCGACCGAGCGACCAGCGCAGGAGCATCCCCGCCGAGAGGATCGTTCCGATCGGGTTCGCCCGGTCCTGGCCGGCGAGATGTGGCGCGGACCCGTGGATCGGCTCGTACAACCCAAATGTCCCGTGAGCCGTCCGCCGCTCCCCGAGCGACGCGGACGGGAGCATCCCCAGCGATCCGGCGAGGACGCTCGCCTCGTCCGACAGGATGTCCCCGAAGAGATTCTCGGTCACGACCACGTCGAAGTCCGCCGGACGCTTGACGAGAAGCATCGCGCACGAGTCGACGAGCTGGTGGCGGAGCTCGACGTCCGGAAACTCGGGACGGAGCTCCTCGGCGACCGTCCGCCACAGGCGCGACGTGGCGAGAACGTTCGCCTTGTCGACGCTGGTCAGCCGGCCGCGCCTGGTTCGGGCCAGCTCGAACGCCAGCCGGACCACGCGGCGGATCTCCTCTTCCGAGTACGGCAGCGTGTCACGCGCGGTGCGCCGTCCGGGCTCGCCGGTGGCCTCCTCGCGCGGCCCGAAGTAGACGCCACCGGTCAGCTCGCGGACGATCAGCAGGTCGACGCCGGCGAGGAGATCCGGTCGGAGCGGCGACGCCCCGACGAGCGCGGGGTGGACCGTGACCGGCCGGAGGTTGGCGAACAGTCCCAGCCCACCCCGGAGCGCGAACAGTGCCTGCTCCGGGCGGACCTTCGCGTTCGGATCGTCCCAGCTGGGGCCGCCGACCGCGCCGAGGAGCACCGCGTCCGCGGCGCGGCAGGCCTCGACATCCTCGGGCCGGATCGCGACGCCGAACGCATCGATCGCCACGCCGCCGGCCGCGACCTCGGTCCACTCGGTGGCAAATCCGAACCGCTGGCCGGCTGCGTCGAGCACAAGACGCGCAGCAGCGACGACCTCTGGCCCGACGCCGTCACCGGGAATGGCAACGAGGCGATAGGGGTTCACGAGGGCTCCTCGACAACCCGCGGCGTGACGAAGCCGACGGAGACGCCGTTGATCTCCGCGCCGTGGAGCTTGTTGACCGCCGCGAGGTATGCGTCGAGCGACGCCTCGATGATGTTCGTCGACAAGCCGTGGCCGGACACGATCAGTGCGCCGGGTCCCTCGTCCGAGGACCGCCGGCAGCGCACGAGCACCTGCCCCTGGGCGTCCTCGCCGGCCGACACCGCCTTGATCTCGTACTCGGTTAGCACGGGACGCCAGCCGAGCACCGGCAGGATCGCCTGGTCGACGGCCGAATAGAGCGCATCGACCGGACCGTTGCCCGTCGCATCGGTCGCGCGGTCCTGGCCGTCCACGCTGAGCGACACCGTCCCGGTGGCGTTGCCGCCGTGGGACGAGGTGACACTCCAGCCGAGGAGCCCGACGGACGCCGGGACCTCCGAGGCGCGCTGCTCGACGAGCGCGAGGAGGTCCGCGTCGGTGACCTCCTTCTTCGCGTCGGCCAGCGCGATCGCCTGGCGGTAGAGCGTGTCGAGCGCATCCCCCTCGACCTCGTGGCCCAGCTCGCGCAGCTTGCCCTGGAGGCCGCGCCGCCCGGAGAGCTTGCCGATCGTCAGCTGGCTGCCGGACAGCCCGACCGACTGCGGAGTCATGATCTCGTAGGTCAGCGGGTTCTTGATCACCCCGTCCTGGTGGATCCCCGACTCGTGGGCGAACGCGTTGCTGCCGACGACCGCCTTGTTCGGCTGGATCGCGAAGCCGGTGAGGTACGAGACCAGTCGCGAGGCCGCGGTGATCTGCTCGGTCTGGACCCGGCTCCCGAGGTCCGGGAACTGGGTGGGCCGGGTGCGGAGCGCCATCACGACCTCCTCGAGGGAGGCATTGCCGGCCCGCTCGCCGAGGCCGTTGATCGTGACCTCCACCTGGCGCGCTCCGGCCTGGACGGCGGCGAGCGTGTTCGCGGTCGCGAGGCCAAGGTCGTTGTGGCAATGGACAGAGACCGTCGCGTCCCGCCCGACCCGTTCGACGACGCGGGCAACGAGCTTTCCGAACTCGGCGGGGATCGCGTAGCCGACCGTGTCGGGGATGTTCACGGTCGAGGCGCCGGCGTCGACGACCGCCTCGTAGACCTGGAGCAGGTAGTCGACGTCGGTGCGGGAGGCGTCCTCAGCGGAGAACTCGATGTCGGCGTCCGCTCCCAGCGTCTGGCGGCCGTACCGAACCCACTTCACCGCGTCGGCGAGCGCCTGCTCACGGCTCAACCGGAGCTTGTGGGTCAGGTGGATGTCGCTGGTCGCGATGAACACGTGAAGATGCGGTCGTTCGGCGACCTTGATCGCCTCCACGGCCCGCTGCGGATCCCCGTCGCGGCAGCGCGCGAGGGCAGCGACGGCGACGCCGCGTGTCTCGCGGGCGATGCGGTTGACCGCCTCGAAGTCGCCCGGCGAGGCGGCCGGAAAGCCGGCTTCGATGACGTCAACCTTCAGGCGTACGAGCTGGCGGGCGACCTCGAGCTTCTCGGCCGCCGTGAGGCCGGCACCCGGTGCCTGCTCGCCGTCGCGGAGGGTCGTGTCGAAGATCCGGACGGTACCCGCGGGTACGGCCGGCCCCGACGACCGGCTCATTGCCTGCTCCCCGCCCGGGCCGCCGGCCGTGGCGGCACCGGCTCAGATGCCCCCGCCTGGGCCTGACCGGCCTGGACGACGACGGGATTGACGAAGGGCATCTTCGAGCGGAGCTCGGCCCCGACCCTCTCGATCTGGTGATCGCGGTCCTCGGCTCGCAGCCGGGCAAACTCGCGGCCACCGGACTCGTACTCATCGACCCAGCGCTTCGCGAACTGCCCGCTCTGGATCTCGGCGAGGACATCCTTCATCGTCGCCTTGGCGCCCTCGACGATGCGCGGGCCGCTGACGTAGTCGCCGTATTCGGCCGTGTCGCTGACGCTGAAGCGCATGAAGTTGAGCCCGCCGCGGTACATGAGATCGACGATGAGCTTCAGCTCGTGCATCGTCTCGAAGTACGCGAGCTCCGGCTGGTAGCCCGCCTCGACGAGGGTCTCGAACGCCGCCTTGACGAGCGCGGAGACGCCGCCACACAGGAGGGCCTGCTCGCCGAAGAGGTCGGTCTCGGTCTCCTCCTTGAACGTCGTCTCGAGCACGCCCGCACGGGTGCTCCCGATCGCCCGCGCATAGGCGAGCACGCGGTCGCGGGCGGTGCCGGACGCGTCGCGATGGACGGCGAACAATGCCGGGACGCCGCCACCGGATTCGTAGACCGAGCGGAGGAGGTGGCCGGGTCCCTTCGGGGCGACCATTCCGACATCGACGTCGGATGGCGGATCGATCCGCCCGAAGTGGATGTTGAACCCGTGGGCGAACATCAGGAGCTGCCCGGGCCGGAGGTTCGGCCGGATCTCCGCGTCGTAGACCGCCTTCTGGGCGGTATCGGGCACGAGGATCATCACAATGTCCGCCTCGCGCACGGCGTCAGCGACGTCGGCGACCCGGAGGCCTGCGTCCGCTGCCAGCGGCCGGCTCTTCGAGCCCGGCGCAAGGCCGACGACGACGTCGACCCCCGATTCCTTGAGATTCTGGGCGTGAGCATGGCCCTGGCTGCCGTAGCCGATGACGGCCACGGTCTTGCCCTCGAGCGCCGCCGGATCCGTGTCGGTGTCGTAGTACATACGCGCTGTCATCTCTTGACCGCCTCCTCGATGGAACCCGCTCCCCTGGCCATCACCACTGCGCCGGTCCGGACGAGTTCCTTGATCCCATAGCCGCGGACGAGCGCAACGAACGCGTCGACATCCGCCTCCGAGCCCGTGATCTCGGCGACGACCGACTCCCCCGTGACGTCGAGGACGCGCCCCTTCGACAGCTCGACGAGCCGGAGAATCTCCGCCCGGTTCGACTCCCCGGCCCGAACCTTCACCAGTGCCAGCTCGTGCTCGATCGTCGGCTCCGACGTGACGTCCTGGACCTTGAGCACGTCGATGAGCCGGTAGAGCTGCTTCGCGGCCTGCTCGACCGCGACGTCGTCGCCATGGAGGGTGATCGTCATCCGGCTCACGTCCGGCTGGTCGGTGTGGCTCACCGCGAGCGAGTCGATGTTGAAGTTGCGCGCCCGCATGAGCGACGAGACGCGATTGAGGACGCCCGGCTTGTTGAGGACGATCGCGACGAGGACGTGGCGCCGGGTCTCGCCACTGCCGGGCAATGCCCTCGCCGGCGGCGCGACGTGGGCCGGCGCGTCCGGCGGGCGCCCGTTGCTCGAGGGATCGCTCACTCGTCCGCCCCGTCCCACTTCTCGATGAGGTCGGAGAGGCCCTTGCCGGCGGGCATCATCGGGAAGACGTTCTGCTCCTCGGCGATCTCGAACCACACGAGAGCCGGGCCGTCGACCGCCTGGGCCGCCCGGATCGCACCGTCGACGTCGTCTGGGCGGGACGCCTTGAACGCGGGGATCCCGTAGGCCTCGGCGAGCTTCAGGTAGTCCGGACCCAACAGATGGGCCGAGTGGTAGTTACCGGCGTAGATGATCTCCTGCCACTGGCGGATCATCCCGAGCTTCTTGTTGTCGAACAGGGCGATCTTCACCGGGATGCGGTCCTGGACGAGGGTCATGAGCTCCTGGGACGTCATCTGGAAGCCGCCGTCGCCGGCGACTGCCCATGTCTCGCGGTCCGGGCGGCCCAGCGCGGCGCCCATCGCCGCGGGGACGCAGTAGCCCATCGTGCCAAGGCCACCGGAGCTCAGGTGGCTGTTCGGTTCGCGAAACCCCGTGTAGCGGGCTAGCCACATCTGGTGCTGGCCGACGTCCGCGACGTAGGTCGCCTTGTGCTCGGTCAGCTCGCCGATCCGGGCAACGACGTAGTCGGCCGACAGGAGCCCGTCGCGCCAGGCGCCGGAGCCGTGCCAGCTGCTGGCCTCCGACTCGCGCCGCCACTCCGCGAGCTGGTCGAAGTACTCCGCCCGCTCGGCGGGCTCGGTCCGGGGCACGAGCGGCAGGAGCGCCCTCAGCACGCTCTTCGCGTCGCCCACGATCGGGACCTCGACCGCGACGTTCTTGCCGATCTCGGCCGGGTCGATGTCGACGTGGACGATCCGCGCGTACGGCGCGTACGTTCGAACGTTGCCCGTCACCCGGTCGTCGAAGCGCATCCCGATGGCGATCAGGAGGTCGGCGCTCTGGATCGCCCGGTTCACGTGCTTCCAGCCGTGCATCCCCATGTAGCCGTAGCTCAGCGGGTGGGTCTCGTCCATCGCGCCGATCCCGAGGAGCGTGTGGGCTACCGGGACCTGGGTCTTCTCGGCCAGTGCGCGGAGGTCGTCCCAGGCCTCGGCGTGGAGCACGCCGTGCCCGGCGAGGATCATCGGACGCTTCGCGCGGGCGAGCTCAGCGGCGGCGAGCTTCAGCTGGCGGGGATGCCCGTCGAGGTTCGGGCGGAAGCCGGGCAGGCCGGCGACGACCTCCTCCGGGCTCGGGTGGGGCGCCGACGTCTCCTGCTGGAGCGCGTCCTTCGTGATGTCGATGTGGACCGGCCCGGGGCGGCCCGTTCGGGCGATGTGGAATGCCTCGGCGAACACGCGCGGCAGGTCGTCGGCGTTGCGGACGAGGTAGTTGTGCTTCGTCATCGGCAGCGTGATGCCGTTGATGTCGATCTCCTGGAACGCGTCCTTGCCGAGGAGTGCCGCCGGGACGTTGCCGGTGATCGCGACGATCGGGATCGAGTCGAGGAGCGCAGTGCCGATCCCGGTCACGAGGTTCGTCGCCCCGGGGCCGGACGTCCCAAGGCACACGCCGACGCGGCCCGTGACGCGCGCGTAACCGTCCGCGGCGTGGGCGCCGCCCTGCTCGTGGCGGACGAGGATGTGGCGCAGCTCCGGGTAGTCCCCGAGGACGTCGTAGAGCGGGAGGACGACCCCGCCCGGGTAGCCGAAGAACACGTCGACGCCCTGGCGGATGAGCGCCTCGCACACGACGTCGGCGCCGATTCTCGTCCGCCGCCGGGGCCGGGCGTCGTTGAGCATCTCCCGACGGGCCCGCTCCACGGCCGCCGCACCGGCCGTCCCGTCGCCCGGGATGTGGGACCGACGGCCGGCGGGCGGCGCGGTCGGCGTCGCGGCGGCCGGGGGCGAAGCGGCCGAGCCCGGCGCGGCATTCGGCGCGGCCGACCGCCCGGTCCCGTCCCGCTTCGTCATCGCCATCCGTGTCGCCCCTTCCGTCCTTGCGGCGCCGTCACCGCTCAGGTCATGAAAAAACCCTCGCCTCCCGGCGAGGGTCCCCGCTGGGC
>JBBDZZ010000067.1:0-2993 GCA_040899885.1 Chloroflexota bacterium
GTGGTGGAAGAAGATCGGATGCGTCTCGCGGGCATTGCTGCCCCACAGGACGATCAGGTCCGTGTCTTCGGCCTCACGGTATGAACTTGTGCCGCCACCGGCACCGAACACGGTCGCCAGACCGGCGACGCTTGGGGCGTGTCAGGTGCGGTTGCAGCTGTCGATGTTGTTGCTGCCCAGCACGACCCGCGAGAACTTCTGCGCCGCGAAGTTGACCTCGTTGGTCGCCTTCGAGCAGCTGAAGACTCCGAACGTCCGGTTTCCCTGGGCGGCACGGGCCGCCTCGAAGCCGGCAACGGTGCGGTCGAGCGCCTCGTCCCAACTCGCGGAGCGGAGGTCGCCGCCCTTCGAGTCTCGGACGAGCGGCCGGGTCAGTCGAACGTAGCTCTTCGGCACTTGCGCGCCTCCTGCGAAACGACGACAGGGTGAGTCTAGCCGCTCTTCCGCGGCAGGCTCGACGCGTATAGTGCGTCGGTGACAGCCCGCTCGGCGACGCCGGACCGAGGCGTCCTCGCGGTGTTCCTCGCGACGATCGCGCTCGGTGGCTCCAACGCGGTGGCAATCAGGGTCGGGCTCGGCGAGCTGGCCCCCATCTGGAGCGCGACCCTTCGTTTCGGCCTGGCATCGCTGATGCTCGTCGGCATCGGCCTCTTCGTCCGACCGCCGATCCCGCGGGGCCGTGCGCTGCTCGGCGCTATCCTCTACGGGCTGCTGGGATTTGCGGCCGCGTACACGTTCGCCTACCTCGGGCTGGTCAACGGGGGAGCGGGAGTTGCCCAGCTGGTGATCGCTCTCGCGCCACTGTTGACGTTGCTGTTGGCGGTTGGCCTTGGCATGGAATCCGTCCACTGGCAGGGCGTCGCTGGCTCCCTCCTCGCCGCCGCGGGAATCGCGGTGGTCTTTGGCGATCAACTCTCGGCCGACGTGCCGCTCGTGTCGCTGCTGCTCTTCTTGTGCGCAGCCGTCGCCATCGCTGCAACCAACGTCGTCGTCAAGCGCGTCCCGCCCGGACACCCGATACCGGCGAACGCGATCGGGATGGCGATCGGCACGCTGGTTCTCGCCCCGCTGTCCCTCGTGCTCGGCGAGCGCTGGGTGATCCCGGCCCAGAGCAGCACGTGGATCTCGCTGCTCTACCTGGCGAGCATCGGCTCGGTCGCCCTGTTCCTCGCGTTCCTGTTCGTGCTCGCGCGATGGACCGCCTCCGCCGCGTCGTACAGCCTGTTGCTCATGCCCCTGTGGACGGTGATCGCGGCGGCCGTCGTTCTCGGCGAGGCGATCACCCCGGCGTTCCTCGTCGGCGGAGCGCTTGTCCTGATCGGCACCTACCTGGCGGTATTCCTCACGCCTCGTCCAAAGGCGCCGGTGGGTCAGCCACAGGAGGCGGGACCAATCGCCCTCGAGGTCGAGACCCAGCCCCGTTCCGGCTAGGCAGGGAGTCGCCGGTTTTTCTTGTGTCCCAAGGCTTGTCGCGGACCGCTGCGATGCGTCATCGTTGGCCCCTCGCAACCGCAAGGGAGGCCAACGACCGTGGGACAGAAAGGCAAGCCGCCCCCCGAGGGCCAATCTGCGGCTGAACTGCTCGGCGACTGGCGGGCCGCCGAACGAGATTCGGTCGCGGCCAAGGGTGCCTCAAGCGTTGCTCAGCTTGCGCTCGCGGCCGCCCACGCTGCCGAGGACGCGGCTAACGAGACCGAGGAGGCGGCCGCGGCCGCGATGGAAGCCGCCGCGCGAGCAAGGGTTGCGGTCGACCATGCCAGAAGGGCGGCTGGTATGGCGGCGGAAGCCGCGGAGCTGGCGCTCGCGAGCGCCGAGGGCGATGTTGCTCGGGCCGACCAGGAGGTTGAGCGGACTGGACGGGTGGAAACCCAGGCGCGCGATGCCTTTCACGACGCCGAAGATAAGCAGTTTCCCAAGTAGCAGCCTGTCAGCCTGAGACACTACCCAGGGCGACTGCCGGTCCGCCGGCCTCCACCCGGCCGACCCGCCAGTGATCGACCCCGGCGCGGTCGAGCGCGGACTCGATGGGCTCGACTGAGCCCGGGGAGATGGTGGCAAGCAGGCCGCCCGACGTCTGCGGGTCGTGGGCGAGCGTCACGAGCTCCGGCGGTACGCCCGGGGCGACATCGAGCGATCCCGCGACGAATCGCCTGTTGTGCGCCGCCCCGCCGGTCTCGACTCCGGCGGCCGCCAGCTCGAGTGCCCCACCGAGCGCGGGCAGTGCCGAGGCGTCGAACACGAACCGCGTCCCCGAGGCACGGGCCATCTCGAGCCCGTGGCCCAGCAGCCCGAAGCCGGTCACGTCCGTCGCGCCGCGCACACCGTGAGCGACCAGCACCTCCGACGCGGCCCGGTTCAGCGTCCGCATCTGGTTCGTGGCCGCGTCCAAATCGGCCTGAGACGTTCTCCCCTGGCGATGGCCGCTGACGAGGAGCCCTGTCCCGAGGCGCTTCGTCAGTAGCAACGTGTCGCCGGCACGGGCGCCGCCCTTGCGCAGGAGGCGGTCCGGGTGCGCGGCCCCAATGACCGCGAGCCCGTACTTCGGCTCGGCGTCGCGGATTGTGTGACCACCCGCGAGCGTGCCGCCGGCCTCGCGCACCTTCGCGGACGCGCCCTCGAGGACCGCCGCCAGCGCGTCCCGCGGCAGGTCCTCCGGGAACGCGGCGATCGAGAGGGCGAAGAGAACGCGGCCACCCATCGCGAAGACGTCGCTCACCGCGTTTGCGGCGGCGATCTCGCCGTATAGCCGCGGGTCGTCGACGAGTGGGGGGAAGAAATCGAGCGTGCCGATGATCGCGAGGTCTGGCGAGACGAGGTAGGCGGCGGCGTCGTCGGGCGGCGTCAGCCCGGCGATCAGCTCCGCGGGCGCCGCCTCTGCGCCGAGCCCGGCGAGCGCGTCGACGAGCAGGTCCGCCCCGAGCTTCGCGGCGCAGCCGCCGCAGTCGGTCAGCTCCGTCAGCCGGATCGGACTTGTCACGTCGAAGATCCCCACG
>JBBDZZ010000067.1:3093-23234 GCA_040899885.1 Chloroflexota bacterium
CGAGGACCTCGAGCTGCATCGCCGCGGGCCCACGCTCCGCGCGGAAGGTCCCGGTCACCGTAACCGTCTGACCCATCATCGCGCCAGGGACCGGCCCGACGAGTACCAGCCGCGCGACCGAGCACCCGTCGGGGAAGACCTCGGCCACCGCCGCACACAGGATCGGCGTGCCGCCGATCTCGACGAGCGAGCCCATGACCGTGATCTGCCGGCCGTCGAACGCCCGCTGGTCGGCGACGAGCCGCTCGATCGGCGTAACCCCGCCGGCGGCGGAGGGCGAAGCACCGGCAGGCGATGACGTGACGCCACAGGCGGTGACGATTGCCGCAAGCGCGAGCGTCGCAATGACGAGTCGGGCTGTCATAGGTCGAACGACGACCGTCGCCGACCGGGAGTTCCGGTGGCGGTGCCGCGGGTCACCGCTCGGGCCGGATGCGCTCACGCGCTACCATCGCACCGGGAGTGGTTGGGTCCCGGTGGGCCCCCTGGTCTTCAAAACCAGTGGCGCGGCGTTTGGCGCGGCGCGGTGGGTTCGACTCCCATGCGCTCCCGCCAGGAGGTTCAGGCACCAATGACCACCGTCAGTCAGGCCCGGCCACCCAGCGTCGAGCGCGTTCTCTCCGGCGCCCGACCGCGGCTCAACCCCGGCTGGCGTCGCGAGGCGATCGTGGAGGTCGCCCGCGGGATCGTGGCCGAGGAGCGAGAGCGCCTCGCGGCCGACCCGGAGGCCACCCCAAGGGACGCGAGCGAGCTCGCCACCGAGCTCCTGTCGCGCCTCGAGGCCCTTGCCGATCCGTTGCGCGCTGGTCTCGTCCCGACGATCAACGCCTCGGGCGTCATCCTCCACACGAATCTCGGCCGTGCCCCCTGGCCGACCGCCGCGATCGAGGCCGCGACCGCCGTGGCGGCTGGCTATTCGCTGCTCGAGTTCGATCGCGAGAGCGGCCGGCGCGGGGCGCGCTTCCGCGCCGCCGAGGAGCACCTGCTCGCGCTGACCGGCGCCGAGGACGCCCTCATCACGAACAACAACGCGGCCGCGGTCGCGCTCGCGGTCGGGCTGGCAGGAGGACGCGGCGTCGTCGTCTCCCGCGGGGAGCTCGTCGAGATCGGTGGCGGAGTGCGGATCCCGGAGATCGTGGCGCGGGCCGGCGGCCGGCTGGTCGAGGTTGGCACGACGAACAAGACCCGGGTCGACGACTACCGGGAACCGCTCGAGTCGGGCGACGCGGTCCTCGTCCTGCGGGTCCACCCATCGAACTTCCGCCAGACCGGATTCGTCGAGGCCCCCGAGCCGCAGGCCCTCGCCGACCTCGCCCATGCCCACGGCGCGATCGTCGTCGACGACCTTGGCAGTGGCGCGCTCGTCGACACCGCGGACTACGGGCTGGCCCACGAGCCGACCCCGCGGGAGAGCCTGGCGGCCGGCGCCGACCTCGTGACGTTCAGCGGCGACAAGCTCCTCGGCGGGCCGCAGGCCGGGCTCGTCGTCGGCCGGGCGGAACTCGTTGCCCAGATCCGGAAGGATCCGCTCGCCCGGGCGACGCGGCCCGACAAGGTGACGCTCGCCGCCCTGTCCGCGACACTCGGGCTCTATCGCGCCGGCCGCGCCACGACGGACATCCCCGTGTGGCGGATGCTCAGCGCGTCGCCCACCGACCTTCGGAAGCGGGCCGCGGCGATCGTCGCCGCGCTGCCCGTGCGGACCGCGCGCGTTGGTGTTCGCGTCACCGCGCTGTCGTCCGCGCTCGGCGGCGGCTCGCTGCCCGGCGAGACGATTCCGTCGGTCGGGCTGGTGGTGGAGGGCCGGCCCCCGGATCCGCTCCTCGCTCGCCTGCGGACCGGCGACCCGCCGATCGTGGCTCACGTCCAGGGTGAGGCCGTGCTCCTCGACCTGCGGACGGTCGATCCCGCGGACGACGAGCGTCTCACGGCCGCGCTCGGCCGGGCCCTCGAGCTCGCGCGGTGACCCTCGTCGTCGGGACCGCCGGTCACATCGACCACGGCAAGACGACGCTCCTCCTCGCGCTCACCGGGATCGACGCGGACCGCCTGCCAGAGGAGAGGCTCCGCGGGATGACGATCGACGTCGGGTACGCGCACATGACCTTGCCGGACGGCACCGAGCTCGACTTCGTCGACGTGCCGGGCCACGACCGGCTCGTCGGAAACATGCTCGTCGGGGCGGGCGAGATCGACGCCGCGATGCTCGTCGTCGCCGCGGACGACGGACCCCGGGCGCAGACGATCGAGCACCTCGAGCTCCTTGACGCGATCGGCATCGAGCACGGGCTGGCCGTGGTGACGAAGGTCGACCTCGTTGACCGGCGTCGACGCGACGAGGTGGTGGAGGCGGTATCGCGCCTGGTTGCCCGAACGAACCTGGCCGGCGCTCCGGTTGTTGCAGTGTCCGCGACTACCGGGGAAGGCATCGATGAGGTCCGGGCGGCTCTGGTCGCCTCGCGCGCGCGCTTGCCGGCCTTGTCCCCGGCGACCGGTAGTCCGCGCCTGGCGATCGACCGGGCGTTCGCGGTTCGTGGTCGCGGGACGGTCGTGACCGGGACGCTCCGCGGCGGTTCGATCGCCCGCGGGATGTCCCTGCGGCTCTGGCCGGATGGTCGAGCCGTTCGCGCCCGCGAGGTGCAGGTGCACGGGCGCGCTGTCGAGACGGCAGGGCCGGGCCGCGCGGCGGTGAACCTCGCCGGGATCGAGGTGGCGGAGCTGCGACGCGGGATGGTCCTCGCAGCGGATGCCCGAATCGAGGTGAGCGACAGGCTGCTCGTCGCGCTCCGTGCCCCGGCCGCGGTCGACGGAAGCGACCGGCAGCTGCCGCGGGATCGGGCGCGCGTTCGACTTCATCTCGGCACGGACCAGGTCGACGCGATCGTGGGGCGCGGTGGGCGCGAGGCGGTCGCGCTGCCGGGCGCGGAGGCCACCGCGATCCTCCGGCTCGAACGGCCCGTTGCCGTCGCGGACGGCGATCGATTCGTCCTGCGCCGGCCGTCCCCCGGCGGCACCGAGGCCGGCGGCATAGTGCTCGACAGCCGGCCGCCGCGGGGCACGGCGCGCAGCCGCCTCACGCCCGAGCGGCTCGGAGCCGTTGCCGCCGCCGGCGCCGACGAGCGGGAGCCTGCTCTTCTCGAACTACACGGTGCGCGGCGGGTCGGCGGCCATCTGCGCCTTGCTGACGACGTGGCAACCGCACTCTCCGAGCAGGCGCTGGCGATCGTCGCCGAACGACACGGGGCGGGCCTCGCGGAGCTCCGGCTCGAGCTCGCCCGGGATCTCCGCCGTCACGTGGGCGTAGCGCCCGAGGACGCCATCGAAGCGACGAGCGCGATCCTCGACGGGCTCGTCGACGACGGCGCACTCGCCCGGGACGGGGATCGTGTCCGCGATCCGAAGCGCACTCCGGCGGGACACTCTCCCGCACTGCTCGCGGCGATGGACCGGCTCGAGGCGGCCCTGGACGAGGCCGCGCCGCCGCCCCTCGCAGACGCCGCCCGCGCCGCCGGTTGCTCGGCGGAGGGCCTGCGCGCACTCGAGGCAGCCAGGCGGATCGTCCGCGTCGACGACGACCTCGCCTGGTCGACGGCGACGTACCGCCGGCTCGCGGCGGAGGCCCTCGAGATGGCCGCCCGCGTTCCCCTTACCCCGGCCGCGCTGCGCGACGCGACCGGGACGAGCCGGAAATATGTCGTGGCGATCCTCGAGGACCTCGACCGCCGGGGATGGCTGCGCCGGGTCGCCGATGGCCACGTGCCGGGGCCGCGCGCTCCCGCACGCGAAGCTCCAGCGGCGCCGGAGTCGGAGTCGCAGTCGGAGAAAGCCGGCGTCCGGTGACCGGGGCCGCCCTCCCGGCAGCCTCCGGGCTCGTGCTCGCCGGCGGGCGGTCGTCGCGGTTCGGGCGGAACAAGCTGGCCGAGTCTCTCGACGGCCGGCCGCTCCTGGCCCATGCCGTCGCCGCCGTCGGCTCGGTGGCCCGCGAGGTCATCGTCTTGGTGCCCCCGGTCGGCGATCCGCCGGTGCTGCCGCGGAGCGTCGGGGCCGACAGGATCCCGGTCCGCATCGCCCGCGACCCCGAGCCGTTCGGCGGCCCGCTCGTCGCCGTTCTCGCCGGCCTCGAGCGTGCGCGGGAGCCGTTCGCGCTCGTCGTCGGGGGCGACATGCCCGGTCTCGCCGCGACTGTGCTCGCCGCGCTCCTGCGTGCGCTCGACGCGTCGGACGACGTGGACACGGCCGTCCTCGCGTTCCGGGGCCGGCGCCAGCCGCTCCCCGCCGCGCTCCGCGTTGGCGCGGCGACGACGGCGGCCCGCCGCCTGCTCGGTGAGGGGGAGCGGAGCATCCACGCGCTCCTCCGCGGCCTGCGAACGCGAGAGCTGGCCGAGGGTGAGTGGCGCTCGCTCGACCCGACGGCCGCAACTCTTCGTGACGTCGACCTGCCGGGCGACCTCCAGGCCTGAAGCGGAGCACGCGAAAACAACGACGCCCGCCGGAGGAAGGCGGGCGTCGTCGTTGTTGGGCGGAGCCCAGGGAGATCAGCTCCGGTTTGGGTAGTTGCTGAGGGTCGGGATCGAGTGGTCGGTGTCGACTGCCGAGAGGGCCGCCCGGAGCGACGAGACAGCGGACGCAATCGCCCCGAACCGGCGGCGCTTCTGTGCGCCAGCGGTCAGGCGGTGGACGATCTGCTCCTCCCGGAAACGGTCGAGCCGCTCGTTCGCGAGGCGAAGGGCCTCGCTGGTGCCGAACATCACGTAAGCGTTCATTGCCTGGTGTCTCCTTTCCGCGGCCCCCGGTTTTCGGAGGCTTGCAGGGAGAGCATCGCTTGGCGGCGCGCTCACCCCCACTGACAAGGGACGAGAAAGGGACTACGTCATTCGTCCTGGGCGCGGCCGGCCGGATCAGCTACCGGATCTCGCAGGAACCCCTAGCCGTGGCCGCTCCGGATATGTACCCTGTCGGTTGGCGTTGCCTGACGGTGGCGCCGCGATGAGGGAGGACAGCCCGCTCGAACGCTCTGTTCGCGGGCATCGAAGGGAGGCGCTTCGGGTGACGTTCTTCAACAAGCTGAACGCCAACGAGAGGTTGGTGGCGATCGGCGCGGTCATTGTCATCATCAGCTCGCTGGTCGGGATGACGTCGGCGCTCGGCTCTCTCGTGATCGGCAGCGTCCCGCTGATCGCCGCAATTGCCGTACTCGTCATCTACTACCTCAAGTACTCGGGGACTCAATCGGTCACCTGGCCGATGCCGGTCCAGACGATCGTCCTCGCCATCAGTGCGATCGCCGCCGTGCTCGCGATCGTGGGTGCCCTGCCCGGGCTCGCTTTCATTGCCACGCTCTACGGCATCTCCCTGATCGGGACGCTCGTGGGCGCGGCGATCATGGCCTGGGGTGCCTGGCAGGACTACCAGGCGATGCCCAAGACGACGCCTCCGAGCGCCTGATCGCGTTCAGCGCCACTCCGAACCGGGCGGGCGACCGCCCGGTTCGTCGCGTCCGCGGTCAGGCCCGCGGCCTCAGGCCGCGCTCTGTGGGTCCGGGCCGGTCGGCGAGCCCTTCTGCCGACCCTCCCGCAGCCCGACAAGGTTGACCGCTGCTCCGGCGACGAGGAGCGCTGCGCACGTGAGCGAGGCGACGTGGAACGCGTCGGTCGACGCCTCGCGGGCCGCGGCCTGGAGATCCGGGGGGGCCTCGGGCTCGGGCGGGTTGATCGGCTGGACCATCTGGCGCAGCTCCGGCGACGCAGGGTCGACGCCCGGCACTTTCGTGGCGAGCGTCGAGTAGAACGTTCCCGAGACGACGATGAAGATCACCGCGGACAGGAGCGGCGAGCCGACCCGCGACAGCGCGTTGTTGATCGCCGACGCCACCCCGGCGAAGCGGACGGCCACCGAGCTCATGAGGGCGCTCGTCAGCGGGGCGACCACGAGCGAGATCCCGATCCCGAACGCGAGGATCGCCGGGAGCACGTCAATGAGCGTCCCGGTTGGCGGCACCAGGCTGACCGGGTCGGCGATGTCCGCCGCCCAGGCCGGGCTCGTCGACGGGATCCGCGCCAGCCACACGAGCCCCGCCGCCATCACGAGTGGTCCCGCGACGAGGAACCGGCGTGGACCGAGGCGACCGGCGAGCGCGCCCACCCGCGTCGAGAGGACCGTGAGCAGGATCCCGGTCGGCAGGCCGATCATCCCGGACGCGACCGGCGTGTAACCCAGGACGTTCTGGAGGAACAGGGTCTGGAAGTAGACGCTCACGTACAGCGCCCCGTAGATGAGCAGCGTCGACACATTGATGACCGTGAAGACCCGGGACGTGAACAGCTGCAATGGCACGAGCGGATTTGGCCGGCGCGCCATGAGGAACGGAAACGCGACCGTCGCGATCGCGCCGATGCCAAGGGCAGCGAACGCAGCCGGGTCCTCCCAGCGCTGCGCTTCGCCGCGGATTGCCCCGAATGCGAGCCCGCCCACGGCCACGACGGCGACGAACGCCCCGAGCCAGTCGAAGTGTCCGGTGGCCGCTTCGTCGCGGGTCTCCTTCATGTGCCGGAGGGTGGCCCACAGCCCCAAGAGCACGAGGGGCGCATTGAGAAAGAACGCGGCTCGCCACGAGACGGCCGTCACGAGGACTCCGCCGATGACCGGCCCGAACAGAAGCAGCCCGGAGGTCGACGCCGCCCAGATGCCGAACGCCCGCGCACGGGCCTCTCCTTCGAACGTGGCCGTGATGATCGACAGCGAACCCGGGACGAGGAGCGCGCCGGTGGCCCCCTGGAGCACGCGGGAGAGCGCGAGCAGCTCGAGGTTCGGGGCGATTGCGCACAGCATCGAGGTGACGCCGAACCCGGCTAGACCGATCGCGAAGACGCGGCGCCGGCCGTAGTAGTCGGCGACCGCGCCCGCGAGGATCAGGAGCGCGGCGAGCGTCGCGAGGTAGCCGCCAACGACATACGTCTGGCCCTCGAGAACCGTCACGAGAGTCGCCGGCAAGGTCTTGCCGATCTGCGGGAGAGCGACGTTGACGATCGTCCCGTCGAGGAAGACGACCGACGATCCGAGGATCGCCGCGAGCATCGTCCAGCGCTGCGTCTTCGTCATTTCGCGCCGAGTGTATTGCCGGGACGGCCCGGGCCGTTTCGCGCGTAGACTCTCGCCACCATGCCCGGTCCCGTGGCGCTCGTCGGCGCCGGTGAGTTCCTCCCACTGATGGCCGAGTTCGACCTCGGTCTCCTCGCCGCGACGGCCCGATCACGGCCCCGGGTGGTCGTCCTGCCGACGGCCTCGTACCCCGACGGCGAGGACGTCTTCCAGCGCTGGGCGGCGATGGGCGTGGAGCACTTCAGCACGCTGGGCGCGGAGGTCGAGCCGGTCCTCGTCCGTGATCGGGCCGACGCCGATGATGCGGCTCACGTCCAGGCGATCGGTGAGGCGGACCTCGTTTACCTCTCCGGCGGACGGCCGGACTACCTGCTGAAGACGCTCGCCGGCACGGCCGTCGGGCGGGCGCTCGCCGACGCCCACGCCCGGGGCGCAGTCCTCGCCGGTTGCTCGGCCGGAGCGATGGTCCTCGCCGAGCGCCAGTTCGATTTCCGGCGCCGGTTCCTGCCCTGGCCGCTGCGCTGGACGTTCGGTCTCGGGTTCGTGTCGGGCGCGGCCGTCATCCCACACTACGACGGGCTGCCCGAGCCGCTGACCGCCCTTATGGCATTACAGCTCCGCGTGGCGCGGCCGTCCTCGGCCTCGACGAGGGGACGGCGATCGTGGGACGCGACGGCTCCTGGCAGGTCCACGGGCGTGCCCGCGTCACGGTCTGGCGGGGGCGCAGGCGCGAACGCTTCCGCCATGGGGAGACGTTTCAGCTGATCCCGTAGGCTCGACCGGCGTCCACAACCCTGGCAACCCGCTCGGCGGGTCAAGTGTCGGCGGAACGCCGTCCGGGCGACTGACGGGTCGTGATTCCGTCGCTTCCTCCGACGTTCGACCCGCTTGCCGGGTCCAGCGTTGCTCGCGGCATCAGTTGACCCGTGCAGCGGGTCGGCCGGCGGCTCGCCGCGAACGGGCCGCGGGTCAGTCCGGCTTCACCTGCCGGAAGCAGTCGGAGCAGTACACGGGGCGGTCCATCCGGGGCTTGAACGGAACCTGGGCCTGGTTGCCGCAGGAGGAGCAGATCACCGCGAAGTACTCGCGCGCGGGGCGATCGTCGCCGCGCTCGTAGCCCCGTGGCCCGCCGATTTCGCGGACGTCGTAGCCGGTGTCCCGTGCGGACCGCCGGCTCGCCCGGCAGCTCGTGCAGCGCTTGGGGTCCGAGCTGAACCCTTTCTGCGAGTAGAACTCCTGGTCCGCTGCCGAGTGGATGAACTCCACGCCGCAATCGACGCAGACGAGGCTCCTGTCAACGAAAGTCACGAATGCTCCTCCCACGCGGGTCGCCGGGTCGCTTGGCTGTGGCATGCCGCGGGCAGGGTCATCGACGGACCGGGCGGAGGCTGGCGGAAGAGGCCGGGGCCGCGCGACCCAGGAGCCGATGTGGTTTCCCTGTTCGGGGCGCACCGGTGTCACGACGGCGGAGGATAGCGCGGGCCGCCGAATGATGCCTTGCAGCCGAACGGAGTGGCATCGCTGACACCCAACCTGTCACAATGCCGCGCGAACGTTCGGGGTGGCGAGCGAGGGCAAATGGGGGCTCCTCGCTCGCACCATCCTCGCGGGCCGGAGGGACGGCCGGCAGGCTGGCTGTCGCCCCGGCCGTCGCTTCCAGCAACCGACCGAACAGGAAGGCGAGCCGGTACCGGATGCTCCGACTCCTCCATACCGCGGACGTTCACCTCGGAGCCAGGCATGCCGACCTCGGCGAGCAGGCTGCCGCGCAGCGCGAGCGCCAGTTCGCGGCCTTCAAGGCGACGATCGACCTTGCCCTGGCCGAGAAGGTGGACGTCGTGCTGATCGCCGGCGACCTGTTCGACTCGAACAGCCAGCCCAAGCGGTCGGTCGAGCGCGTCGCTGCGGAGTTGAAACGGCTCAGCGAGAAGAAGATCCGGACGGTCATCATTCCCGGGACCCACGACGTCTACGACCGTTCGTCCGTGTACCGGGCCCACGACCTCGCCGCGATGTCGACGACCGCGGCCGGCGACGACCTCGTGACAGTCCTCACCTCGGAGCGCCCGGACGTCCACCTCGCCGCCTGCGACGCCGTGATCCACACCCGCGTCTTCGACACGAAGCGGGCGCCCCAGAGCCCGCTTGGCGATCTCCACGTCGGATCGGACAAGCGCGCAACGTGGAAGATCGGTCTCCTCCACGCCGCGGTCGCGATCCCGGGCCGAACCGATGCGGACGAGGTCGTCGTGACGAAGGAGGAGATCGCCGCGACCGGCCTCGACTACCTGGCCCTCGGGCACTGGCACTCGACCCAGCGTGGGACCGCCGGGGCGGTTACGTACGCGTACTCAGGAGCGCCGGAGCCGGTGGCGGTGGACCAGGACAAGGCCGGCAAGGTGCTCCTCGTTTCCCTCGACAACGCCCTCGGCCAGAAGGCCGTCGCGATCGAGGAGCGCCAGGTGGGCCGGACCAAGTTCGAGAAGGTCGAGCTGGACGCGGCCGCGATCACCAGCCAGCCGGCTCTCGTCGAGCGGCTCGCCGCGAAAGCGGACAAGGACCTGGTCCTCGACGTCCGGCTCGTCGGCGTCAAGGCGGACGAGCTCGACATCGACATCGACGAGATCGAGGCGCAGATCCGCGGATCGTTCCTCAAGGTCCGCGTACGCGACCTGTCGATGCCGGCAATGACCGAGGGGATCCTGCCTCCGCCGGACACGATCGCGGGAGCATTCATCCGTGAGGTCGAGGGGCGGATCGCCGAGCTCGAGGCGGCCGACGGCGAGGCCCAGGCCGCGGAGGCGGCCGAGCTGCGTGACGTCCTCCGGCTCGGACGGCTGCTGCTCGCGGGTCACGAGGTCGCGCTGTGAGGATTACCCGCCTCACGATCACGGACATGCGCCGGAACAACGTCGACATCACTCTCGCCCCAGGGGTGACGGTGGTGCGCGGGCCGAACGAGGCGGGCAAGACGACGATCCAGCGGGCCATCGAGCTGGTCCTCACCCGCAAGGCCACGAGCAACACGGCCGACCTCGACGCGCTGCGCCCATGGGGCGGGTCGGACGAGGCTCGCCCGGTCATCGCGATCGAGTTCGTCCAGGAGGACGAGGACAAGACGAGGACCGGCCGGCTCGAGAAGGCGTTCCGCGGAGCGAAGGGCACGGTCCAGCTCGACGTGGACGGCTCAACCACGACGGACCCGAACCAGGCAGATCACGCGCTGGCCGAGCTGACCGGGCTGCCGACCGAGGCGTTCTTCCGCTCGACCGCCTCGGTCCGGCATCACGAAGTGGCCGATCTCGCCCGCGACGAGGGGGCGCTCCGCGACCGGCTCCAGGCCTCGATCAGCGGAGCGGACCGGGGCACGTCGCGGGCTCGCAAGAAGCTCGAGAAGGCGCTCCTCGAGCTGAACACGAAGGGCCCGAAAAACCCCGGCCGCCTCAAGATCGCCGAGGAGGCATTCGAGCAGGAGCGGGCCGCCGTTGCGCAGGGCGACCTCGCCCTCGCCCAGCTCGAGCGGGATCGCGACACGCTCGCCGGCGCCCGCGAAGTGCGGACGGTGGCGGAGACCACGCTGCGTGACCTGCGGGCGATGCTCGAGAAGGCGAGGACCGCGGAGCGGCTCACCTTGGAGCGCGAGAACGCGAGGGCGCGATTCGAGCGGTATCGCGACGCGGTCGCGACCCGGGACGAGATCGCCGAGCTGCATGAGAACCATCCGTCGCCCAACCCGCTGCCCGTCCTGCGCCAGATCGTCGAGCGTCTCCGGGGGCTCGACGTCCGGATCCGCGAGCTCCGTGGGCTGCTCGCCGGCCAGACCTCCGTCGAGTTCGACGTCCCGCCCGAACCCGTGTGGCGGCCGTTGTCCCGGATCGCGATCGTCCTCGTCGTGATCGGCCTCCTCCTGGCCGTCGGGGCGTTCGTCGCCAGCCTCGCCGGCATCGCGCCCTTCGGTCAGACCCCGGTGCTCGTCGGAGGGATCGTCGCGCTCGTGGGACTGGTGCTTGCGGCGGTGGCCTTCCAGATGCGTCGAGGCGAGCGGCTCTCGAAGGAGCTGCGCGACATGGACATCGACCGGCGGCTCCGCGGTCGCTCCCAGATCGAGGAAGACCTGCGCCAGTCCGAGTTCGACTACGTTGCTCAGCTGCAGTCGCTCGAGGTGCCGGACCTCGCCTCGGCGGAGGCGCAGATGCTGGCCGAGGAGGAACACATCACCAGGATCGGCCGGCTGACCGCGCAGCTCGAGGGCCTCGTCGGCCGCGAGCCACCGGACACGTTGCCGGTGATCCGGGACGCCGCCGCGCTGGAGGTCGAGCAGAAGGGCCACGCCCTCGAGTCGCTTGGACCCATCGCGCACGAGGCTCGCGCCCGCGAGCGGCTCGAGGTCGAGGTCCGCGAGGCGGAGGCTGCCCTGGAGCGGGCCCGCGACGAAGACGCGAATACCCGTGCCCGGGTCGAGGCGAACGCCGTCGACGCCGAACAGGTTGCAGGCCACGCAGAGCGCCTCGCGGCCTGGCAGGAGCAGCTCGCGGGGCTCCAGCGACGAGCGCGGGTCTACCAGGGGACGCTGAAGGCGATCGAGCGGGCGGACACGGCCACGATCCGGACGGCGACCCGCTTCCTCGAAAAGCGGATGGTCGGCGATCTCGAGCGCGTGACCGGCGGGCGCTACCGGCGGGTGAAGATCGACGACAAGACGCTCGACATCAGCGTGTTCGCGCCCGAGAAAGGGGACTGGGTCCCGGTTGCGGCCCTGAGCCAGGGGACGCTCGATCTCGTCTATCTCGCGGCCCGTCTCGGGCTCGTTCGGCTCGTTACCGGGGATCGCCGCCCGCCGCTCGTGTTCGACGACCCGTTCGTCACGCTCGACGACGCCCGCGCCGTCCGGGCGCTCGAGCTGCTGCGTGAGATCTCGACAGACTTCCAGGTCATCTACCTCACGACCTCGGACCGCTACGACTCGGCCGCCGATTCCGTGGTCGAGCTGGCCGGGCCGACTGCCGTCGATACGCTCCAGGAGCCACAGCCCGCCACAGTGGATGGGTGAAGCCGGCCCGTTCGGTCCCGCGTCCGTCATCGCCTTCGGACTCGTCTCGGCGCTGGCGTGGGGGATCGCGGACTTCGGCGGCGGCCTCGCGAGCCGCCGCGCGACGCTGTTCGGGGTCGTGCTCGTCAGCCAGGTCGCGGGACTCGTGGTCGCGATCGGCCTGGCGATCCTCAGCAGCGAGCCGTGGCCTGCCCCGGCCGACTTCGCCTGGTCGGCACTGTCCGGGGTCGTCGGCGCGGCCGGGGTCCTCGCCCTCTACGGCGGCCTCGCGGTCGGCCGGATGGGCGTCGTCGCGCCGGTCGCCGGCGTGCTGGGCGCAAGCGTGCCGGTTCTTGCCGGGATCGTCCTCGAGGGCCTCCCGCAACCGATCGTCCTGGCCGGAATCGGCCTGGCGATCTTCGCCGTCGTCCTCGTGTCGCGCGTGGCTGGAGGCGTGGGGGCGGGCCGGTCGGGGATCGAGCTGGGGGTCACCGCCGGCCTGTGCATCGGGCTGTTCAACGTGACGATCTCGCGGGTTGACGAAAGCCTCGTCTTCGGGCCGGTGTCGATCGTCCGGATTGTCGTGATCGTGGTGGTCGCGATCGTGATCCTCGCCACCCGCCGTCCTGCAAGGGTCCCGGCGGGCCTGTTGCCGGTGGTCGCTGTGATCGGCGTCCTCGACATGATCGGCGTCGCAGCATTCCTGTTCGCCGAGCAGACCGGGCCGCTGGCGGTGGCGTCGATTCTCTCGTCGCTCTACCCGGTGACGACGGTGCTGCTGGCGGCGATCGTCCTGCGCGAGCGCGTGACCCGGCATCATGCCGTCGGGATCGCCGTCGCGGCGGTCGCGATCCTCCTGATCGGCGCTGGATCGGTGCCCTGAACGGGGAGAAGAACGTGTCAGAAGCGCCCGTGATCGAATCGGTCTGGCTGGTCGAGGCCACGTGTGCGCCCGACGCGGCCGAGACCCGCAAGCCGTTCCGTGCCGCCCACCTCGCACGGCTGCTCGAGCTGAAGGACGCGGGCATCATCGTCGAGGCCGGTGCGTTCATGGACGTGTCCTCGTCGATCGTCCTCGTCCGGGCCGAATCGGAGGAGGCTGCGCTGGCCGTCTGCCGCGACGACGTCTACATGCGGAACGGCGTCTGGGTCGAGGTCCGTGCGCGGCCGTTCGGCCGCGTGGTTCGAGGAGCCGGCTAGGGCTGGTGTGCGTCAGGCGCACACAACGATCAGCCAGCCGCCCCTCCCGTCGCGACCGGCGGCGGGATCGTGCGCGTCACGCACAGGCACGGCGTCGTCGGGGCGGAGACCGTCGGCTTCGTGCGTCAGGAGCACAGGTTCGACCCGCGACGCACCTCGGCTGATCCTTACGTGCTTCTCGCGCACGTCGCGATCGGAATGGTGCGTATTGCGCACGACGGCAAGAACGCACGCTCACCTCATCCCGACCCGCGGTTCGATGCGCAGCGCATCAAGCTCCGCCGGCTCGCGGATCCGGTAGACGGCGTCGAAGCCCTCGCGTTCGAGCAGCCCGCGATCCACGGCGGCCCGCAGCCGGGCGAGGTGGTGCCGCACGACCCCTCGATCGACGACCCGACCGGCCCGCGCCTCGTTGCGGCGAAGGACGAGGTCCGGCGGCAGGTCGAGGAGGATCGCGACGGCCGGAACGCCGGCGGCGCGGGCACTCTGCAGGAGCGAGCGCCGCGCGTGAGCCTCGACGTTCGTGGCGTCAACGACCGTCAGTCTCCCGTCGCGCAACCGCCCGTCGAGCTGCCGATGGAGGAGCGCAAACGCCGCCCGAGTCGCGGCCTGGTCCGACTCGCCGCGCCCCACGATCGCCCGCATCGCGTCCGACGCGAGGACCTCGTCCGGCGCGAAAAGGCGCGCCGCGAGCGTGCTCTTGCCGGAGCCCGCGGGGCCCACGAGCACGACGAGCGACGGATCGGGGATCGCGAGGGCCGGCATCAGCCCTCGGTGCGGCGTGCCTCCCAGCCCCCGCCGGACTCGGCCCGGCGGACCTCGAAGCGCGGCTGGTCGTAGACCGTCGGGCCCCGCATCGCGTGCCCGTCCGCGAGCCGGAATCGCGACCCGTGCCACGGGCACTGGACCTGGCCGTCGACGATCGTGCCCTGGGCGAGTGGCCCGCCCGCGTGGGCGCACTGCTCGTGGAGCGCGAGGATCGTTGCACCGGTCCGGACCATCACGAGGTTGTTCGCACCGGCCTTCGCCCGGAACAGGACGCCCTCGGGGATCTCGCGTACGTCGCCGAGATCGAGAGCGACCCACTTCGTCCCCCCGGCCCGGAACGCGTGGCGGTTGACCATGTTCCCGAGGACGAAGACGACATCGCCGCCGACGAACGCCCCGGCGGTGACAATGAGGTAACCGACGATCGACAGGATGATCGGCAGAGCGCGGTCCTCCGGCGACCCGAGCCGCATCGCAAGCGAAAGCGCGTACACGACGAGGGCGACGACCATGAGCGTCGCGTGGACGGTCGCCCGCATCAGCGCGGTCCCGGACGTGTCGCTGTAGTCGGCCGAGCCGGACACGGCGGACAGCAGCATCAGCACGATCCCGGCGATCAACGCGACGTCCGCCGCGCCGGGTTGCCCGAGCACGTCGAACACGACGACGAGCGTAAGCACGCCGATCGGCAGGTCCGTCGAGGCCGCGTGGAGCGGATGCCCCAGCCACCGTCCGTGGAGCAGGTCCTTCATCGTCCACATCCGGTGGAAGAGCGCGGACAGCCAGCGTCGATTGAAGTCGCCGAGGGGCCGCGCCCAGAAGGCCTGGGCGTCGATCAGCCGGGTGAGGAATCTGGCCATGCTCCACCTCCGCTAATCTCGGGTCGTCCCATGCCGAGTGCCCTTCGATGACCGGTGTCACGCGCCCCACGCAGGATTGGCGCGCCCTGCTTGCCGTGTTCTGGCTCACCTCGATGGTCGAGGGCATCGGCGTCAGCCAGATCTTTGCGTTGCTGCCCGCCTACCTGAGTCAGATGGGCGTCGCCGAGACCGACCGGCTTGCCTTCGTCGGGCTCTTCGGGTCGCTCATCTTCATCGTCGGCGCACCGCTCGTGCCACTGTGGGGCGTCTGGGCGGACAAGTACAGCCGCAAGGCCGTGATCATCCGGAGCGCGATCGTCGAGGCGGTCGTGTTCGCCGCCGTGGCGCTCAGCCGCGAGCCGTGGCAGCTCGCCGCGAGCCTCCTCCTCATCGGCCTCCAGCTCGGCAACACCGGGGTGATGCTGGCCGGGATCCGGGACGTCGCGCCGAAGGCTCGGCTGGGGACTGCGATTGCGCTGTTCGGGGCGTCGGGCGCGGTCGGGTTCGCGGTCGGCCCGGCGCTCGCCGGAATCCTCGTCGACGGCTTCGGCTGGTCGCTGCCGGCTGTGTTCGCGGCATCATCGGCCCTGTCCCTGGCGACCGCCCTCCTCGTCGCCGTCGGGTCTCGCGAGATCAGGCCGGAGGTCGTGCCCCAGGGCCGTGTCATCGACCTCGCGTTCGGCGCCGTTCGCG
Organism: Chloroflexota bacterium; assembly: GCA_040899885.1. Taxonomy (GTDB): domain Bacteria; phylum Chloroflexota; class Limnocylindria; order Limnocylindrales; family CSP1-4; genus JACDAV01. The sequence continues at coordinate 18,742 of JBBDZZ010000067.1, forward strand.
GCGTCCTGGCCGATCCGACGGTCCGCCGGATCTTCGCAATCTTCGGCATCGCGTTCCTCGCCAACCAGATGGCGCGGCCGTACCTGCCGCTGCTCGTCGAGGGCGTCGTCCGGCCGGGCGAGGCGCTCACAAGCTCGATCGCGCTCGTCGCGGGGACCGCAGCGCTCGTCGGCGCGCTCGTATCGCCGCTCGGCGGTGCGCTCGGCGACCGGATCGGCTTCCGACCGGTGCTCGTCGCGGCCCTGCTCGGCGGCGGCGTCGCGCTTGGCCTCATGCCCGCCGCGCCCAGCGTCGGGACGCTCGCCCTCGTCGCCCTGGCGTTCGGGGCATTCTCGTCCGCGGTGAGCGCGATGGTCTTCGGGCTGCTCGCGATCGAGATACCGCCCGAACGTCGGTCGGCCACGCTGAATCTCGTCTACTTGCCGCTCTACGCGGCGGGGATCATCGGCCCGGCCACCGGATCGATCGTCGCGAGCGTGGGCGGCTTGCCGGGCCCGTTCCTCGCCGGCGCGCTCATCCTCGTCTTCGCTGCGCTGGTCGTGGCGGCCCGCGGCCGCGGGGCGGGGAGACCGGCTCAGGCTCCGGCCGCGGTGGGCTCGGCGACGCCGCGACCCCGTCGCGACAGCGACGCTTCCGCAACCGACCCGGCCGGCGACTGATCGTTCCAGCGGTCACTGCGGAGCGCGATCACCGCGAGGAGCATGCTCAGGCCGCCGTACCACAGCGCCGGCAGTGCGATCATCGCGGCGACCGGGACCGTCCAGCGACGATTTGTCTGGGCGCCCCAGGCCACGACGGCCACAGCGACCGGGAGGCGAACGAGGAATGGGATCGGCAACGCCGCCCACGTGCCCTCGCGCCCGGCCGCCTCGGTGAGGACGGCCAGCCACTCCGTCCACGCGGCGGGCATGAAGATCGCCGAGCCGAGGAAGATCCCGAACGTCGCGCCCAGCGCGATCGCCAGCGACCGCCACTCACCCCGCAGCGCGAACCAGAGGAGGCCGACGCCCGGCGTGACCTTCGTCAGCAGCACAAACGCCCACGCGGCCGGCCACCGGAAGCCGGCGACGATCGCAACCGCGAGGAGGAGCGAGATATTGCCGCCGGCCAGCTCCGGCAGAGCAAGGACCACGCCGATCGCCAGGAGCCGGGGGCCGGTGAGGAACCGCAGGGCGCCGAGGAGGATGCCCGTCCACGCCGCCACGAACGCCTGCCACGGCAGGACTGCGAGCGGCGCGACCACCTGGAGGAAGGCCGGCGAATAGACATACGCAGACGGCGTGGTCCAGTGCGCGTTGGCGTACGGATCGGCGAGCGTCGGCGACCAGTACGAGCGGGCGTCCTGCGCCGTACCCCACCACCACCGCCCGAACGGTTCCGAGAGGGCCACCACCACGAGCCAGGCGGCCAGGGCGAGGAGCACGCCGGCGACGACCCGGCTGTTCGGCCGTGGCCACGCTTGCGCAAGCGATGCCTGCCGCGCCGGAACGGCGCGACGCGGAAAGGATAGGTCGCTCATGTCCTCGAGGTATCGGGCACGTTGACAGGGATGAGACGCGACGCGGGGCAGACTGCATCATGCATTGACTTGCGAAGTCGTGTCGGCTGCGCGTCACCTGCGACCGGCAGGCGGTGAGTCAGGCCGGCAGGTCCCGCTCTTCCGGACCGATGTAGATGACGTCCGGGCGTATGAGCCGGTTCGTCGCCGCCTGTTCGAGGACATGGGCCGTCCAGCCGGCGTGCCGGGCGAGCGAGAACGTCGCCGGGAACAGGTCGGGCGAGAGGCCGACGCCCTGGAGGACCGGCGCGGCGTAGTACTCGACGTTGGTCTTGATCGCCCGCTCCGGGTGACGTTCCGCGAGGATCCGGAGGGCGACGTCCTCGACCTCGATGGCCAGCTGGAGCCAATCCGGCTTGTGCTCCATCGACTCGGCCACCTTGCGCAGCGCCGCGGCGCGCGGATCGTACGCCCGGTAGACGCGATGGCCGAAGCCCATGAGCCGCTCGCCCCGATCGAGCGCCTCGCGGATCCATTGCTCGGCATGCTCACGCGAGCCGACCTTCGCGAGCTGGTCGACGACCTCGCTGGGCGCCCCGCCGTGGAGCGGCCCCTTCATCGTCCCGATCGCGCCGACGATCGCCGACGCAATGTCCGATCGGCTCGACGTGATGACTCGGGCGGTGAACGTCGAGGCGTTGAAGCTGTGCTCCGCGCCGACGATGAAATACGCGTCGAGCGCACGAGCCGTACTGCTGTCCGGTCGCTCCCCGGTGAGCTGGTAGAGGAAGCCGGACACGAGGTCGAGCGACGGGTCCGGCTCGACCGGTTCCTTGCCCTGCCGGAGCCGCGCGAACGCCGCGAGGGCGGAGGGCGAGAACGACGTCAGCGCGCGGGCCTGCTCGACCGTCGGCGGCCACTCGAGCGCCTGCGTCGCTCCCCACGCGGAGACCGCCGTTCGGAGCGCGTCTATCGGCTTCGCCTTCGTTGGCAGCGCACGGAGGGCCGTCAGCACGGAGTCCGGGATGGGCCCGGTCGGCAGCCGATGCTTCCGGTCCCACTCGCCGGTCCACAGGAGATTGGCGACGGCACCGTAGGAGCCGCGGTCGACGAGGTCGCCGATCCGGTAGCCCCGGTAGAGAAGCCGGCCGCGCTGGCCGTCGACCTGGCTCAGCGCAGTCTCCCCGGCGACGATCCCCTCGAGGCCGGGAGACCAGGAACGGTCGCCGGACGGTGCAGCCGCCTTCGCAGCGGCCTTGACCTGGGTCATCGCCGCTCGAGCGCGCGAAGGATGATCCGGACGAGGATCGCGCCGATCGAGGCGAAGAGGATCGCGGCGAAGAACCCCTCCACCTGGCCGTAGCGGAGCTCGCGCGCGAGCCAGCCGCCGACGATCCCGCCGACGATGCCGATGAGGATCGTCGGGAGGCAGCCGCGGGCCGACCGGGTTCCGACGATCCAGCCGGAGATCGACCCCGCGATGAAGCCGACGACGATCCAGCCGATGACTCCCATGTCCATGCACCAAGTGTGGCACGCGGCGGCGGGAGGCGTGGCTCACGGGGCGGCGAGGAAACCCTCGATCTCGGCCACGAACCGGTCCGGGTGGCTGTGGTGAGCGGCGTGCTTCGCCCCCTCGATCACGGCGATTCGGCCGTGGCTCAGCCTCTCGTGGAGCGCCTCCGTTGCGGAGCGGAAGGCCGGCCGGCTCGCACCGCCGAGGACCTGCAGGACGGGCACGCCGACACCGCCCAGCGCATCAAGGCCGGCCGCGGCAGACCCCTCCGCCTCGATCTCGCGGACGATCGTCGGCGCTGCAGCCACGCGCGCGGGCCAGACCGGATTCGCACGGTATGCGGCGAGATCCGTGCCGCTCATCCCGATGACCTCGGCGAGGAACGTCGAGAGGAGCTCCTCGTTACGACCGGCGTCGGCGAGCGATTGGAGCCGCCCGAGCAGGTCCGGCCTCTGGTACGGCGTGCCGGCCGGAGCTGGGGCGCCCTCGTAGACCACGAGCCGGCGCAGGTTCGCCGTGCGGAGCGCCGCGCCGAGCCCCACCCTTCCGCCGAACGAGTGACCGACGACGTCGACCACCTGTCCGTTCTCGGCAGCGACCGCATCGACGACCTCCGCCAGGTCGTCGAACTCGCGCTCGATGCTGTATCGCGCGCCGTCACCGCTCGCCCCACGACCCCGCCGGTCGATCGTGTGGACGGTGTATCGCGAGGCCAGTAGCGGCTCGACGACGCGAAAGGTCGTGTGGTCCGAGGCCGCCCCGTGGACGAGCACGAGCGGCGGCCCGTCGCCGGAGACGAAGGTCGCGATCCGCGTGCCATCCGGGGCATGGACGGCGCGACCCGGAGAGGCGGCCATCCCCTCCCGCCCGCTAGCGAAGGCCGCGCGGGAGGCGAGCGGCCGCGGCCTCGTCGATGAGCCACCCGACACCCGGGCGCCGGACGAGCTGGGCCGGCCAGCGGCGCGGGTCGCGCTCGTCGCCGAAGATCGTCGCGACGATCCCGGCCTTCGCCTCGCCGTGGACGACGACGAGGACCTGCCGTGCGACGTCGAGGATGCGGGGGTTCAGTGTCAGCCGGGTGACGTGCGGCTCGACGTGGGTTGGGGCAGGGACCGGCAGCGCCCACGCAGTCTCGTCAAACGTCGTCGAGCCCGGAAAGACGGACATCACGTGGCCGTCCGGCCCCACGCCGAGCAGGACGAGGTCGAACACCGGCCAACCGTCGCGCGTCTCGAGGCCGGCGGCCCGCAATTCCCCGTCGTAGCGAGCCGCGGCCCAGGCTGGACTCCGCGACTCGCCAATTGCCTCGGCCATCGGGAACGGATGGAGGTTCTCGACCGGGATGGGTACGCCAGGATGAACGCCGCGGATCGCGTCCTCCGGATCGTCCGCGAGCCAGTCCATCCCGGAGTGGGCAGCCGCCGCGAGAAGCACCTGGTCCGCCGGCAACACGTTGGACAGCGGATGGTCGCGCGGGAC
>JBBDZZ010000068.1:0-22573 GCA_040899885.1 Chloroflexota bacterium
TGATTAAGAGTCACTTGCTCTACCGTTGAGCTACGGGCCCACGCCGGTTCGGGATGGTACCCGATGCGGCCCAATCCGTGTCGGTGTTATGCCCGGGCGGGCAGATCCTCCGGCTCGCTGACCGGGCCCTCGATCGTCACCTTCGGCAGCCACGACAGCCAGCGCGGCATCCACCAGTTCCAGTCGCCGAGCAGGCGCATCGTCGCGGGCAGGAGGATGCTCCGGACGACCGTTGCATCGAGGAAGATCGCGACCGCGAGGCCGAAGCCGAGCTGCCGGACGATGACGAGCTGGAGCGTCACGAACACGGCGAAGACCACGATCATGATCGCGGCCGCGCTCGTGATCGTGCCGGCCGTGATCGAGATCCCGCGCGCCACCGCGTCATTCGATGACATCCCCCGGTCGCGCGCCTCCTTGATCCGGGTGAGGATGAACACGTGGTAGTCCATCGAGAGCCCGAACAGGATCGTGAAGATGAAGATCGGCACGAACGCCTCGATGACGCCGGGCTTGAAACCGAGGATGCCGGCGAACCAGCCCTCCTGGAAGACAAGCACGAGCAGCCCATACGCCGCGCCGGTCGAGAGCAGGTTGAGGATGATCGCCTTGATCGGGATCACGATCGAGTGGAACGCCACGAGCAGCAACAGGAACGACAGGCCGAGCACAAACACGAAGACGAGCGGCATCCCGTCGGCATAGAACCCGGTGATGTCGAGCGTTGACGCCGCCGAGCCGGTGACATACGCCCGGACGCCGTCAAGGCCACCGAACACGGCCGGCACGACGCTCGACCGAACCTCGCGGACGATGTCCCAGTTGGCATAGTCGTTGCTGCTGCCGGCGAGCGTGAAGAACACGAGCCCAACGGTCCCGTCGGGGGACAGTCGGTCGTCTGCCGGTTCGCTGACCCTGTCGATCGCGAGGACGGCTGCCTTGAATCGATCGATCGCGGCCTGGGTCGCCTCCTGGTCTGCGTTCGTCACCACCACGAAGAGCTCGAGCGTGGAGCCCTGCGGCCACTTCTGATCAATGAGGTTCACCGCCTGGACCGCGTCGAGCGAGTCGGGGAACGAGCTGAAGTCGCTCTGGCCGATGTGGAGGCGGGTAACCGGGAACGCCATCGCGAGGAGGAACGCGGAGGTCGCGAATGCGGCGAGAAACGGCCGACGCATGACGGCCCGAACGACCCGACCCCACGCGCCGCTCCCCTCCCTCCGGTCGCGGCCCAGGAACGGGATACGACCCCCGTCGATGCCATTGCCGAGGATGGCGAGGGTCGCCGGCAGAAATGTCAGGCTGCCAATGACCGAGATGAAGACGACCGCGATCGTCCCGATCGCCATCGATCGGAAGAGCGGGTCGTCCAGCATCAGCAGGCCTGCGATCGAGATCATCACCGCGAGCCCGCTGAAGAACACGGCCCGGCCCGCCGTACTGCTCGCGGCCTCGATCGCCCGCAGCTTTTCGGCGGAGTTCCCGCGCTCCATCAGCCAGCCCTTCCCGAAGCCGATCCGCGGCCGGGGCGGGTTCGTGCCATGTCGGCGTCGCTCGGTCCGGTAGCGGGTGAGCATGAACAGCGAGTAGTCGACCGCGACCGCGAGCCCGATGAGGACGATGAGCTGTCCCGCATAGGGGCTGACCGGCGCGACCGACTGGCTGTAGATGCCGAGCAGCCCGAACGCGGCCGCGAGCGCCGTCATTGCCAGCACGAGCGGCACGAGTGCTGCGACGACCGCGCCGAACGCGATGAGCAGGATCAGGAATGTCAGCGGGATCGTCAGCCGGAGCGAACTGTCGAGATCGGACGTGACGAGCTCGCTGATCTCGTCGTTTGCGAGCGAGCCGTTGAGGCCGTGCAGGTCGAGGCCGGGGTTCGCGGCCCGCAGCTCGCGCATGAGGCCAGGGATCGGCGCGAGCTTCGCGTCGGTCTCGGCACCCTCGCCAAACGCCATGGCAACGATCTGGACTGTGCTGCCGTCGGGCGACACGAGGCCGAACTCCGGCGGGGCGAGCAGCGGGTTGGTGACCTCGCGAAAGGCCACAACCAATGCGGCCGCTCCAGGAACCGTGACCTCGAGCGACTTGAGCCGGTCGACGATGCCGCCGATCGCGGCCGCGTTCGCGGGCTCGTCCATGCGCCCGACCGGCGTGGAGGCGACGACGACGAGCCGAGCCTGGGGCTCGACGCGCCCGCCGGCGGCGTAGACCTCCCACGCCTGGGCCGACTCGCGCCGGGCCCGAGTGTCGTCGCTGACGGCATCCTCCGAGCGGGTGCCACCCATCGCCAGGCTGGCAGCGAATAGCCCGAGCGTGCACACGAACCATGCCGCGACGACCGGCCATCTGTGACGCGAGCTCCAGGCGGCGACGCGGACGGTCCACGGAGCCCGACGGACGGGCTGTGACGGGGCGGACATGCAATAGAGCCTAGCTAGAGGTGGCCGAGGAGGCGGTCGATGAACTCTGCCTGGGCCGGGTTCAGCCGTTCCCGGGCCTCGTCCGTCGAGAACCACTCCACTCGATCTACTTCCGGCACGTCGATCCAGTTCCCGGAGCCCGGCGGCCACTCGAGCGGGAACGTGTTGCTCGCCGCAGTGGCCGGATCGAGATCGCCCTCGCACGCCCACGCGACGACGCGCTTGCTGGACTTCTGGCGGATCTCGCCGAGGGGCAGGCACTCCCCGGCCGGTGGCTCGTGGCCGGTTTCCTCCTGGAACTCGCGGCGCGCGACGGCGAGCGGCTCCTCGCCCGACTCGATCTCGCCCTTTGGCACGCTCCACACGCCGGCGTCGCGCTTCGCCCAGAGCGGTCCGCCGGGATGCGCGAGCAGCACCTCGACGCCGTCCGCGTGACGGCGGTAGAGCAGCAGGCCCGCGCTCGGCTTCGGCATGGCGGTCAGCCGCGCTTCCGGGCCTTCCAGACCTCCTCGCTTGGCCACTTGCGAGCCCAGTCGAGGGTGACCCACGGGTAGTTCGACTTCGCATCCTCCGCCGGTCGAAGCTCGATGAGGTCATCGACCTCGAAGCCGTTTGTGCGCAGGAGCCGGATCCAGTCACCGTAGCCGAGCGCGAAGTTCACCGATCGGTCGCTCTTCCACTCGAGCCGATGGAGCCCGAAGTACGGCCGGATCATCTCGTTCGTCGACACCGCGTTCTCGTCCTCCTCGTCCGGCATGCAGAGCATGAGGATCGTCGCGTTGATCAGGAAGAGAAGCCGCCCGCCGGGTCGGAGCAGGCGCGACGCCTCGGGGATCCAGCGATACGGATCCGCCCAGATGCTCGCGCCGTACTCGGAGATCGCGAGGTCGAAGCTTGCGTCCGGGTAGGGCACCGTCTCCGCGTTGCCGTGGATGAGCGGAAAGTCGATCCCGTGCTCCTTCTGGAGGCGCCGGGCGGTCGCGAGCTGCGCCTCGGAGTTGTCGATCCCCACCGGTTTGGCACCTCGCCTGGCGAGCCAGGCGGAGATGTATCCGGTGCCGCAGCCGAGCTCGATCGTGTCGAGGCCGGCAAGATCCTCCGGCAGCAGGTGGAGGTCCGATTCCGGGATACCCCAGATCCCCCAGTTCTCGTTGCCTGGTTTCAGTCCCCAGCTGACCTCGCCGTTGGCGACGTATTCGGCGGCCCAGACGTCCCACTCGGCCCGGTTCCGCACGACGTAATCGGGCAGGTCCGTCGTCACTGGTTGTCGATCTGGGCGCGTTGCAGTCGCCCGCTGAAGTCGACGTAGATCGACTTCCACTCGGTGTACGTGTCGAGCGCCGCGTGGCCCGCTTCTCGGTGACCGTTTCCCGTTTCCTTCCAGCCACCGAACGGGAGGTGTGTCTCCGCGCCTGTCGTGCCGGCATTGACGTACACGATCCCGGCTTCGAGGTCGCGCATCGCCCGGAAGGCCGAGTTGACGTCACGAGTGAAGACCGCGGCGGACAATCCGTAGCGCGTCTGGTTCGCGGCGGTGATCGCCTCGGCGTAGCCGCCGACCGGGATGACCGACAGCACCGGACCGAAGATCTCTTCCTGCGCGATTCGGTCCATCGGCTTGACGTTCCGGAAGATCGTCGGCGCGAAGAAATGGCCGTGGGCCAGATCACCGTCGGTGGCCGTCGCTACGAGCCGCAATCGGGCGGCTCGGGTCACCGTTAGACCCGCTCGAACGCCATCGCGACCGAACCTCCGCCACCCAGGCAGAGGGTCGCGAGTCCGTAGCGGCCTCGGCGTCGGTCGAGCTCGTGGAGCAGCGTCGCGACGACGCGCGCGCCACTCGCCCCGATCGGATGGCCGAGCGCGATCGCTCCCCCGTTGACATTGACCTTCGACCAGTCGAAGCCGAGCTCTCGTCCGTCGGCCAGGACCTGTGCCGCGAACGCCTCGTTGATCTCGATGAGGTCGAACGCCTCGAGCGGCAGCTCGATCCGGTCGAGCAGTCGGCGGACTCCCTGGACCGGGGCGAGGAACAGCCAGCGCGGCTCGACCTCCGCCTGGGCGTAGCCGACGATCCGGGCGAGCGGCTTCAGGCCGTAGCGCTCGACGGCCCGCTCTGACGCGACGATGGTCGCGGCAGCGCCGTCGGTGATTCCGGGGGCGTTGCCTGCGGTGACGGTCCCGGTCGTCGCGTCGCCCCGGTCGTCGCCGGTCGGCAGGTCGAACGCCGGCCTGAGTTTCGCGAGTGCCTCGAGCGTTGAGTCGCGCCGGGGGTTCTCGTCGATTCGAACCTCAGTCTCGCGACCCTTGGCATCACTCACGGTGACTGGCGCGATCTCGGCGTCGAAGCGACCCTCGTCGATCGCCGCGATCGCCTTCTGGTGGGACGCGAGGGCGAACGCGTCCTGGTCCGGTCGGCTCACCTTGTTCGCGATCGCGACGCGTTCGGCATGGGTGCCCATGTGGCAATCCTCGATTGAGCAGCACAGGCCGTCGTGGACGGTCGAATCGACGATCGCGCCATCTCCGAGCCGGTAGCCGAAGCGCGCTCTCGGCAGGAGGTATGGCGCGAGATTCATGTTCTCCATGCCGCCCGCGACGACGATCTCGGCATCGCCGGCGCGGATCTCGGCCGCGGCCAGCATGATCGCCTTGAGTCCCGAGCCGCAGACGCGGTTGATCGTCGTGGCGCTCGTCGTGACTGGAAGCCCGGCCATGAGCGCGGCTTGGCGAGCCGGCGCCTGGCCGACCCCGGCCTGGAGCACCTGGCCCATGAGCACGTCGTCGATCGGGGCATCTTTCGGCAGCCCGGAGCGGTCGAGGGCGGCCCGGATCGCGACCCCACCCAGCTCCGTGGCCGGGGTCTCGACGAACGCGCCACCGAACTTGCCGATCGGCGTCCGGGCCGCGCTGACAAGAAACACCCGGCCGCTGCCGTTCACGTCCATGACCCGAATCTACACCGACCCGGATAAGCGGCTGCGAAGCCGTGCCGACGAGACTCCGTCCGTGGACGACCGCCGTGCCGCCCTGACGATCCGGGCGCTGCGAGTGCGCCGGCACTGGCGGCAGAAGGACCTCGCTGCGCGCGCGGGTGTATCCCGGCAGCTCGTCACCAAGATCGAGAGTGCCCGCTTCGAGTCCGTCTCCCTTCGGGCGGTTCGCATGGTCGTTGCCGCACTCGGTGGCTCGGCGGAGGTTCTCATCAGGGCGCCGGGCGGCGATGCCGATCGCACGCTCAATGCCGGCCACGCGGCAATGCACGAAGCTGCGGCGCGGCTGTTCCGGCAACTGAACGGCTGGGTGACCGCTCCTGAAGTGACGTTCTCCATCTACGGCGAGCGCGGCGTAATTGACATCCTGGCGTGGCACGCCGCGTCCCGAACGCTACTTGTCGTCGAGCTCAAGACACTTCTCGTCGACATCAATGACCTTATGGGCTCGATGGATCGACGTCGGAGGCTGGCGACTCGAATGGCTCGCGAACGCGGCTGGTTCGCCATCCAGGTCAGTGTCTGGGTTGCGGTTGCCGACACATCGACGAACCATCGGCGCTTGCAGGACCACGCATCGGTTCTCCGGACCGCCTTTCCCGACGATGGCCGGACGCTGCGTCGATGGCTGCCCCAGCCGAGGGGTTCCGTCGCGGTGCTGAGTTTCCTGTCAGCGGCCACCTCAGGTGGCGCGAAGCATGATTTCCGGCCGATTCGGCAGGTCCGGAAGCGAGCAGCCGGGCGTTCCACGCACGACGAGAGTCGGCAGGGTGAGCCAGGGTCCCCGAAACAGCATCACCGGCCATGACGGGTGGCCAATGACAGGAAAGTTGATGTTGTCAGCCGGGGCGAGCTCGAGCCAGGACCTCGTCGGCGACGATCAGGCGGTGGATCTGGTTCGTGCCCTCGTAGATCTGGGCGCCCTTCGCGTCGCGCATCAGGCGCTCGATCCCGGTCTCGCGCGAATAGCCGGAACCGCCGAACAGCTGGACGGCGTCCGTGGCGACGCGCATCGCCGTGTCCGAGGCGGTCCACTTGGCGAGCGACGACAGCTCGCCGATCGGCTCTCCGCGATCCTTGGCCGCGGCGGCCACCTGGGTGAGCGCCCGCGCCGCCGCCACGTCGCGAGACATCTCGGCGAGCATGAACCGGAGTCCCTGCTGGTCGCTCAGCGGCCCGCCGAACGCCTTGCGTTGCTGGAGGTACGCCGCGGCCTGCTCCAAACCTGACCGAGCCAGGCCGACACACGCGGCCGCGATCGAGATGCGGCCCTCGGCCAGCGCAGACAGCGCGATCCGATAGCCGTCGCCCTCGGCACCGAGGCGGTTCGCAGCTGGAACCACCGCGCCGTCGAACACGAGCTCCGCAGCGGGGCACGACCGGATCCCCATCTTCTTCTCGTGCGCCCCGAACCGGAACCCGGGCGTGTCCTTCTCAACGAGGAACGCGGTGATCCCCTTCGCCCCCGCCTCCGGGTCGACCGTCGCGAAGACGAGATAGCGCTCCGCTTCAGGCGAGTTCGAGATCCAGATCTTCGTGCCGCTCAGCCGGTACTCGGAGGGCGCCGAAGCCGGACCCACTCGCTCCGCCCGGGTCCGGATGTCCGCCGCGTCGCTGCCCGCGTGCGGCTCGGTGAGTGCGAACGCCCCCAGCGCCTCACCGGCGAGCATCGGCGGCAGCCAGCGCGACTTCTGCTCCGCGGTGCCCCAGGTCACGACCGGGTACTGGGACAGGATGTGGACCGAAAGCGTCACGGCCGTCGCCATGTCCGCCGCCCCGAGCTCTTCCATCACGAGCGTCCAGCCGAGGTAGCTGAGGCCCGCGCCGCCGTCCGCCTCGGGAAACGGCGCGGCGGTGAATCCCAGCTCGCCCATCCGCCGGAAGATCCCGCGGTCGAACCGCTCCTCCTCGTCGCGGGCGGCCGCGCCCGGAGCGACCTCGTTCTCGGCGAAGTCGCGGGCCGTGTCGCGGAGGAGGCGCTCCTCCTCGGTCAGTGGCCAGCTCAGGGTCGGTCTCCTTTTCGCCCGGCGAGCGCGAAGGCGAACGGTAGGATACCGCCGTGGATCAGCCGAAGGCCGGTTCCGGGCAGCGCGCACAGCCTGCGCCCCTCCAACCCGTCGCCTGGCCGCCGTCGTCCCTCGCCCACGCCGCCGAGTTGGCCGACTCCGATCGGCTCCAGCAGGAGCTCGTCCAGGCCCAGAAGATGGAGGCGATCGGGCAGCGCGTGTCCGGCGTCGCTCACGAGCTCAACAACCCGCTCGCATCGATCGTCGCGTTCAGCCAGCTCATCCGGCGCGACCCACGCCTGCCGGAGGATCTCCGCCATGATGCCGACCTCCTGGTCCAGGAGGCGGATCGGACGCGGCGCATCGTCCAGAACCTGCTCGACTTCGCCGGCCAGCGTCCGCCGGAGCGCCACCCCACCCCGCTCCGGGCGCTCATCAAGAGCGTCCTCGACCTGCAGGCGTACTCGATCAACGCGAGCCGGATCGACGTCGAGCTGGACATCGAGCCGGATGTCCCGCCGGTGCCGCTCGACAGGGCGCAGATGCAGCAGGTCCTCCTGAACGTCACTCTCAACGCCATCCAGGCGATGCACACGGCCTCCGACCGCGGTCGCCTCTCGATCCAGGTGGGGACGCGCGGGACCGGAGCAACGCGGGTCGCCCGCATCGCTGTCACCGACGACGGCCCGGGCGTTCGAGACGAGCACCGGGATCGGCTGTTCGTCCCGTTCTTCACGACCAAGTCGCCCGGCGAGGGAACGGGCCTCGGCCTGCCTGTCTCGTTCGGGATCGTCGCCGCCCACCACGGCCGTCTCCGTCACGAGCCCGGGCCGGGGGGCCGCGGCGCGACGTTCATCATCGAGCTGCCGTTGTCCGGCGGCTCGGCGGCCGGAAGTGCTGGAGCAGCCGCAGCGGCGAAAGCAGCGGACCTGCCCGATGACACCGCCACCGTCGACGCATCCGGCCGGCGCAAGCGTGTGCTCGTGCTTGACGACGAGCCGTCGATCCGGCGGTTCCTCGCGAAGGCGCTCCGGAACGCGGGCTACGAAGCGGTCCTCGCGTCCGATGGCCGGGAGGCACTGGCGATCCTTGGCGAGGGCCCGGTCGACGCGATGATGTGCGACCACCGGATGGCCGGGATGACCGGTACGCAGGTGTTCGAGGCGGCGGTGGCGATTCGCCCGGAGCTCGCCGGCCGGTTCGTGTTTATGAGCGGGGACGTCCTGAACCCGGAGCTCAGGGACTTCGCTGCCGCTTTCGGCATCGGCCTCCTCGCGAAGCCGTTCGACCTCGAGAGCGTCGGGCGGACGGTCCGCGAGCTCGTGTCGAGACCGCGTGAGGACGATCAGCCCCGCGGGTAGCTGTGGAACCCGCGCCCCGTCTTCTGCCCAAGATGGCCGGCCGCGACGAGCTCCTCGAGCACCTTCGGCGGCCGGAAATGCTCCTGCCCGAGCCCCTCGTGGAGCACCCGCATGATCCCGAGGCAAACGTCGAGGCCGATGAAGTCGGCCAGCTCGAGCGGGCCCATCGGGTGGTTGAGCCCGACCCTTGCGCCGGTGTCGATGTCGTCCGCGGTCCCGAGACCCTCCTCGAGTGCGCGCATCCCCTCGCCGAGGAACGGCATGAGGATCCGGTTGACGATGAACCCGGGGCGGTCGGCCGAAACGATGACCTGCTTGCCCATCTCCGCGGCGAGGCCGCGAACGACGGCCTCGGTCTCGTCAGATGTCGAGCTGCCGCGGATGAGCTCGATCAGCGGCATCACCGGAACCGGGCTGAAGAAATGCACCCCAACAAAGCGCTCGCGGCGGTCCGTGGACACGGCCTCGGCCAGGCGGTCGATCGAAATCGAGCTCGTGTTCGTGGCAAAGATCGCGGGTCTTGGCGCGCGGCCGTCGAGGTCGCGCCACAGGTCTGCCTTGATCGCCAGGTCCTCGAAGACTGCCTCGACGACGAGGTCCGCGTCCGCGACACGGGAGGCGTCGGCCGTGGGCTCGATCCGGCCCAGCGTGGCGTCGCGCCCGGCCGCGTCGAGGCGGCCCTTCGTGACCGCGCGATCGAGGTTGCCCGCGATCCGATCCCGTCCCGCCACAGCGCGCGCGAGCTCCGGCTCGTACAGGACGACGCGCTTGCCGATCGCAGCATGAACCTGGGCGATCCCGTGGCCCATGAGCCCGGCCCCCGCGACGAAGACCCGCTCGACAGTCATCCGTGGGCCCTGGTGAGCGATTCTAGGAGCCGGTCCGCGGCGGCATACGGATCGAGCCGGTGGTCGGCGACCGCGGCCAGCGTCTCCCGGCTCAGCGCGCGCCGGTCATCATCGTGGAGCGACTCGCGCAGCCGGTCCGCGAGGATCGCCCAGACCTGCGCCACCGCCCCTGCCACCCCGGCCCGTGCCAGCCGGGCCGAGCCGCTGCGGCTTTCGCGCCCCACCGCCCGGTGCGCGTCGAGTGCCGCGAGCAATTCCGGCACTCCCTCGCCGGTCGATGCGGTGGTGATGAGGATGTCCGGGCTTTTCGGACGCGGCCGGTCGTCGGAACCGGACGCTCCCACCCGCGGCATCGCCACGAGCATCGCGCGCAGCTGCGACGCGGTCCGCTGGGCACCGGGCCGGTCGCCCTTGTTGACGACGACGAGATCGGCCACTTCGAGCAGGCCCGCCTTGATCGCCTGGACCTCGTCGCCCATCTCGGGTGCCTCGAGGACGACCGTCGTGTCGGCCGCGGCGGCGACCTCCACCTCGCTCTGTCCCGTGCCGACCGTCTCGAGGAGGATGAGGTCGAAGCCGGCCGCGTCGAGCACGGCCGCGGCGGCACCGGACGTCGAGGCGAGCCCGCCGGCGTGACCGCGCGACGCCATCGAGCGAATGAACACGTCGCCGTCGCCGGCATACGCCTGCATCCGGACGCGGTCGCCGAGCAGCGCGCCGCCGGTGATCGGCGAGGACGGGTCGACCGCGATGACCGCGACCGAACGCCCGGCCTCGCGAACGCGCGCGATGAGCGCCGCGACCAGCGTCGACTTGCCCGAACCCGGAGGCCCCGTGATCCCGACCAGGTGCGCCCGACCGGCCCGCGGGTAGAGCCGGCGGAGGGCAGCCTCGGCGAGCGGCGTGCGGTTCTCGACCGCGGTCAGCAACCTCGCGAGCGCCCGCCGGTCCCCGGCGACGGCGGCGTCCGCGAGCTCCGCGGCGGCTGCGGCAGGATCCGTCCGGGCGCCCGCGCTCGACCGGCTCACACCCGGTCGCGGGCCCGGGCGTGGCCGCGCAGGTAGTCGGCGACCTCCGCGATCGTCGTCCCCGGGCCGAACACCTCCGCGACACCGGCCTCCTTGAGCGCCGGGATGTCGTCGTCGGGGATGATCCCGCCCGCGGTCACGAGGACGTCGTCGAGGCCCTGCTCGCGGAGGAGCCGGCAGATTTTCGGCAGGAGCGTCATATGTGCGCCCGACAGGATCGAGAGCCCGACCACGTCGACGTCCTCCTGGAGCGCCGCGGTCGCGACCATCTCCGGCGTCTGCCGAAGGCCCGTGTAGACGACCTCGAAACCCTCGTCGCGCAGGCCGCGGGCGAGCACCTTCGCGCCCCGGTCGTGGCCGTCGAGGCCGGGCTTCGCGATGAGTACCTTGATCGGGCGATCCGTCATGGCCCCGATTGTAGGCCCGAGAGAGACGGATACACTCGCCGCGTGGGCGGTGACGGCGGCAGAGGCGGCCTCGAATCGGTCCGACGTTCGTTCGATTCGATCGCCGACGCCTACGCCCAGGAGTTCCGCGACGAGCTGAGCCGCAAGCCACTCGACCGGGCGCTGCTCGAGGCGTTCGCGGCAGGCATGCCGACCGGTGGTTCGGTGCTCGACCTCGGATGCGGCGCGGGCGGCCACATCGGGCGGTTCGTCCACGACCGCGGTCCATCGGTCACGGGGGTCGACTTCTCCGACGCATCGATCGAGATCGCGCGCCGGCTCAACCCCGACATGTCGTTCGTCGTCGCCGACTTTCGGGCCATGCCGTTCGGCGACAGCAGCGTCGACGGAATCGTCGCGTTCTACTGCCTGATCTACGGCGGAGACGAGGACGTCCTCGGAGCCCTGCGCCAGTGTCGGCGCGTCCTTCGCCCGGGCGGGCGGCTCCTCGCCGCCGTCCATGGGGCGATCGACGGCGCTGCCCGCGAAGGCCATTTCGACGACTTCCACGGAATCCCCGTCGACGTCACGATGCGCGAGACAACCCCCGCCCTCTTCGCCGGTCTCGCCGAGGCGGCGGGGCTGCGCGTCGACGAGTTGCGCGCCCGCGATCCCTACCCGGAGGAGCACGCGACGCGACGGATCTACCTCACGGCGTCGCGGCCGGCCTGAGTCAGGCGCCCGGCGCGGGCCGCTCGAGATGGGCGAAGAACTCGGCCCGGGTCCGGTCGCCTGTCCGGAACAGGCCGAGGACTGCGCTGGTGGTCATGATCGTGCCGGGCTTGCGCACGCCGCGCATGACCGCGCACAGGTGGGTCGCCTCGAGGACGACGCCCACGCCGCGCGGCGCGAGGCGATCCATGAGGAACTCCGCGATCTGCTGGGTGAGCCGCTCCTGGACCTGGAGGCGCCGCGCGTACGTCTCGACGATCCGCGGGATCTTCGAGAGGCCGATGACCTTGCCGCGCGGAATGTACGCCACGGCCGCCGATCCGAAGAACGGCAGGAGGTGGTGCTCGCAGAGCGAGTAGAACGGGATGTCCTTGACGACCACCATCTCCGAGTAGTCGACATCGAAGATCGCCCTGTTGATCAACCGGTCCGGGTCGACGTGGTAGCCGGCGGTCAGCTCCGTGTACATCCGGTGGACACGCTCGGGTGTCCCGAGGAGGCCCTGGCGGTCGGGATCCTCGCCGATCTCCACGAGGATCTGCCGGACGGCGGCCTCGACCCGCCCGTTCGCGTCGTGCCCGTCCGCGACGCCCTCGATCGCGGTCGCGCCGCCCTCGCCCATCTCGGTCTCGATCTCGTCGACGAGCTTGCGGACGTGGTCGGGCAGGTTCGGGGTGCGAGGCATTGGTGGCATCGTCTCCGGTACGCCGCGCGATGGTACGCCGGTTCGCGGATCAGCCTGCGGTGCCGGCTGCCGCGAACCCGGCGGCCGGGCGGGGCTCGTGCGGACGGCCCTCGGCGCCGCGGAGCCAGGCGCGGGCGTTCTCGCCCAGCGCCGGCCGGTAGTAGCCGCCCTCCTGGAGGATCACGAGCCGCCGCCCGAGGGCGGCCACCCGCGCCCCGACCTCCTGGTACACGGCGGTCGTGAGCGCGAAGTCGCCGATCGGGTCCTGGCCGTACGTGTCGAACCCGAGCGAGACCACCACGACCGACCCGCCGTGCCCGGCGATCGCCTCGAGGCCGCGGTCGAGGGCGGCCAGGTAGTCGGCGTCGCCCGTCGCGGCGGCCAGCGGCAGGTTGAGGTTTGCGCCCGCTCCAGCTCCCTCACCGGTCTCGTGCGCGTGGCCGAGGAAGAAGGGGTACTGGCGCTCCGGATCCGCGTGGAGCGAGACGTAGAGCACATCACCGCGCCGCCAGAAGATCTGCTGCGTCCCGTTGCCATGGTGATAGTCGACGTCGAGGATCGCGACCGGCTCCTTCGTCCGGCGCGCGATCGACTCGGCCGCGATTGCCGCGTTGTTGAAGAAGCAGTAGCCGGCGTACATCGCGCGGGCCGCGTGGTGGCCGGGCGGCCGGCACAACCCGTATGCCGCGCGTTCACCGCCGAGGACGAGGTCGGCGGCCGTCAGCGCCACGTCGACGGCGGCCAGGGCGGCGCTGTACGTCCCCTGGACCAGCGGGTTCGCGGTGTCGAGACCCCACCACCCGGCCTGGCCCCCGACCGAGGCAGCCGGCGCGCGAAGCCGCGCCCGGGCCTCTTCGCTCATTCCCTCGAACATCGCGGGGTTGGGGTACGTGTCGGCGACGAGGAACGAGCGCGGGACCGCCTGTCGGCGCAGCTCCGACCACGCGGTCTCGAGGAAACGGACGAGGCCCTCGTCGTGGACCGCGAGGATGGGATCGAGCCCATGTTCGGTCGGCTCGACGAAGGGGAAGCCACCATCACCAAGCAGCGCGGCGCGAATCCGCTCGGCCCGTTCCGCGACCTCGTTCGCAGGGATCGCGAGCCCCATGTACGTCTCGAGCGTCACGTCATGGGCGAGGTGGGCGGGCGTGTAGACGGCCTTCACCCGACCGATCCTAGCGGGTCACGCCGGGTGCGACGGCGAGGATCGCGGCCGTCACTTCGGCGGGGCGGTGGCGCAGGAGGTTGTGCCCGTCGTTCGGGAACGCCGCCACGAGGATCGGCGGCAGACCCGCGGCGGCGAGCGTCCGCTGCACTGCCGCGAGCGAGGACATACGGCTGCCGTCCTCGTCGTCGGCGGCGACGAGCGCGGTGATCGGTGCCGTCACGGCGGCCAGCGTCTCGTCCGGCCGGTAGTCGAACATCGCCGCGACGGATCCTGCAATCGCGTGAGGCCGTGACGAGGACACCACCCGCCCGGCGGGCAGCTCGACGACGGCCGCTCGAGCGGCCCGCTCCTGGTCGGCGTCCCACGTCCCGGGGTCGAAGGCTTCGCGATCGGCGAGATAGGAGGCCATCGACCGGAGCACCTCCGGTGGCTCCTCGACGTCGCGAAGGAACTCGTCCGGGGCGAGGCCGGTAGAGGCGGCGAGGTCCTCCCAGCCGCCGTCGACGAGGACCAGCCCGGCGCAGTGGGTACCCAGCCGGGCGGCGGTCCAGGCTGCGACGACCGCCCCGAACCCGTGACCCGCAAGCACGACGGGCCCAGTCGCGAGGAGCCCGGACCCGTCAGCCACTGCCTGCGCATCCCCGGCGAGCGTCGCCGGGTCGTAGCCGGCCGTCGGGGCGTCGGACAGGCCGTGACCACGGAGGTCCATCGCCACGGTGCGACGGACCGCCCGGAGCCGGCGGGCGACCGAGACCCACGACCAGGCTGTGCTCGACAACCCATGGATGAGGAGAACCCCGACGCCCGGCCCGCCCCAGTCGAGGAAGTGGATCCGGTCGTTCGGCTCGACGGTCACGACGAACCCATCCGGCTCCGCGGCGGGGTCCGGCGGCGGGACATGCGAAACCTGGGTGAGGTCGAGGGTGGGGACGTCCACGGCGGCTACCATACGCCCGCCATGCCGAAGCGACGCCGCGGCTCGCGTCACGCGCTGCCCCTCCCCCGGGCGGCCCACGACCCGTTCGACCGCCTCGTCGAACGGGCCCTCGCCGGCATTCCTTCGCCGTTTCGGGAGAGCCTCGCGGAGGTCGCGGTCGTCATCGAGGACGAGCCGACGGCGGCCCAGCTGCGCGAGAACGGGCTCCGCCCGGATGACGCGCTGTACGGCCTGTACCAGGGAGTGCCTCGCACGGAATGGGCCGCCGACTGGGCCACGAGCCCGAACAAGATCAGCCTCTTCCGCCTCCCGCTCGAGGAAGACTTCCCCGATCCGGCCGACCTCGAGGAGGAGGTCCGGCTCACGGTCATTCACGAGCTCGCCCACCATCTCGGGATCGACGACGACCGGCTCGACGAGCTCGGGGTGGACTGACTAGGCACCCAGCCGGATGAGCCCGAGGAGAAGGAAGAGCACCGCAAGGATCACGAGGACGAGGTACGGGCGGGTCAGCCAGCGGAAGCGCGATCCCTCCTCGCTCCTGGGCGCCCGCGCCGCATCGAGCCCAGGAGCGGCCCTGGTCAGGGCGAGGTACATCACGACCTGCGGGGCGTGGGAGATCGCGGCAATCGTGAAGAGGAGCGTGCCGACGGCGAACACGAGGACCACGAGGACGGTTGCCGTCACGACGCTCGCCAGCGCGTCGGAGGACGCGAAGAGGCTCGTCAGGTCGGCCGCCCGCAGAACGAGGTCGAGCCCGGCGAGCACGCCGAAGGTCGTCAGGAGCTGCGCGCCCCAGGCGAACAGGGCCACGACCAGGGCCGCAAGGTTGCCAGCCCGGAACAGGCGGATCGAGCGGCGGATTGCAGCCCACGCGCCGAGGTCACCCAGCACGATGGCGCTGAGGACGTAGACGACCGGCGCGAGCAGGATCGTCGTCACGATCCCGGCGCTGATCACCGATACCTCGGACTCGCCACGGAACAGGTCGGCCGTAAACCCTTCGATGGCGCGTTGCAGCAGCGCGAGGGGAACGGTCGTCAGGATCGTCGCCCGAACGATCCGCCAGAAGACCCGACGCGAGCGCTCGACCGCATCCCGCAGCTCCAGCGGGCGTCCCTCCAGCCGGGCGGCGAGCAGCGCCACCGCCACCGCTCGACTCTCGATGAACGCGATGAGCAGCCCGATCAAGGCCACGACGAGCGACGCGCCGATCGCGACCTGTACACCGCCGGTCAGCCGGTTGATCCGCTCGGCGGTGGAAAGGGTCTCGAGGTCCACGGACGCGCGCCAGACGAGCAGCGCGAAGGGCGCCACTGTGCCGGTGACGAGGAGGCCGATGTAGAACGACCCGCGGCGGATGTCGCCGCTCGACCGGGTGAGGAGATCGAGCGCTTCGGGGACGAGGCGGCCGGGGCGCGTCGACAGCCGGGCAAACGGCGACGGCGGCGGCGGGAGCGGCTCCACCACCTCTTCGGTCGGTTCCGGCGACTCGGCCGCCACGGGCTCGAGCGTGTCGCCGAGGTCCCCGCCCGTCAGCTTGCCACCGCGGCGAGGCCCGGCAACGGGGCCGCCATCTCGAGCAGCTCGCCGAGCCGGCTCGTCTCGACGTTGCCGCCGGACGCGACGACCGCCACCCGGTCGCCATCGCGGAGCGGCACCTTGCCGTACAGGACCGCGGCGAGGGCAGCGGCTCCGGCCGGTTCCAGAACCTGCTTCATGCGCTCGGCGGCGAAACGGAGCCCGCCGAGGATCGTGGGGTCGTCGAGGAGGACGATGCCGTCGAGATAGCGACGGGCCATCGCCAGCGTCCATTGCCCGGCATACGGCGCGCCCAGCCCGTCTGCGACGCTGGCAGGCGAGATCGTCACGATCTCGCCTCGGGCGAGGGCCAGGGACAAGGCGTTCGAACGCTCCGGCTCCACTCCGTATACGCGCACTGCCGGCCTCGACTCCTTGAGCGCGGCCGCGACCCCGCTGATGAGCCCGCCACCGCCGACACCGACGACGACGACATCGACGCCGGCCAGATCGTCGAGGATCTCGAGTCCGACCGACCCGTTGCCCGCGATGACGTGTGGATCGTCGAACGGGTGGCAGAACGTCAGGCCCCGCTCGGCGACAAGCTCCTCGACCTTTGCCAAGAGGTCGCCGACGTGCGCACCGTGGAGAACCACCTCGGCGCCGTACCCGAGACAGGCCTCCACCTTCGAGCGCACCGCGGCCGCCGGCATGACGACCGTGGCCTGGACCCCGGCGTCGCGCGCGGCCCACGCGTAGGCCTGGGCGGCGTTCCCCGCCGAGAGCGTGACGATCCCGCCCTTCCGCTCCGCCTCGGACAGGCTGGCGACCTTCGTCCGGGTCGCCCGAACCTTGAACGAGCCCGTCTTCTGGAGGTGCTCGCCCTTCACGTACAGGCGGTCGTCCGCGATGCGGATCCCGGACCCGGCGGCGATCATCGAAGCCGCGGCCGCCGACGACAGGAGGGGTGTCCGGTGGACGCGGCCCTCCAGGGCTGCGCGAGCCGCCACGATCCTCTCGAGGGGGACGATTCGCTCCTCCACCGGCGCAGTATCGCAGCCGGGCACGGCACGACGGCGACGCCCGGCGGCCCGGGCAATGACTTGCGTGTTTGCGCAAACGGTGAGAGAATGACCCCGATGTTGGAGCAGGTCACGTCGAGCGAGGTCGAGCGGCAGCGTTACGCGGCCGTGGGACAGGCGCTCGCGGATCCAAAACGGCTGTGCGTCCTCGAGTCGCTGGCCGTGGGCGAGCTGTCGGTTCGGGACCTCTCGGTCCAGGTCGGCTGCCAGATCCCGAACATGAGCCAGCATCTCGCCGTGCTGCGGAGGGCCGGTCTCGTTACCACCCGCCGCGACGGCAGCACGATCTACTACCGCCTCGCCGACCCCCGGGTCCTCGAGGCCTATCGACTCATCCAGACGATCGCCCGGTAGGGCCACGCGCCACCCGCTCGCCGGGAGAAAGGACAAACATGGTTGAGATCCAGCACGCGACCGACGCGACGTTCGAGGAGCTCGTTCTCCACAGCGAGAAGCCCGTCGTCGTCGACTTCTGGGCGGTCTGGTGCGGCCCGTGCAAGATGGTCGCGCCCGAGATGGAGAAGCTCGCCGAGAAGTACGAGGGCGCGGTCACGGTCGTCAAGGTCGATGTCGACGCGAACCCGCGGCTCTCCCAGACGTTCAACATCATGAGCATCCCCACGATCGCGTTCTTCGCGCCGGGACAGCAGCCAAAGGGCGTCCAGGGCTTCCGGCCGATGGAGCAGCTCGAGCAGCAGTTCAGCCTCGCCCAGTACGCGACGGCGCCCGCACCGGTGGAGCCAGCGGCCCAGGCAGAGGCGACCAGGGCCGAGAACGCCTGAGCCCTTTCCCCAACGACAACCACGACCCCGGTCGCCCGACCGGGGTCGTTCGATTCCCGGCCGGGTCCGGCGATCCGGTCAGCCCCGGGCGTGTCGCCAGGCGCTCAGGAACCACGCGGTCGCCCGGTCGCTGGCGAAGCGGTCGAGCTCGGCGGGGCGAAAGGCGACCCAGTCGGGGCCGCGCAAAGAGGGCATCGCGTCCGGCGTGCCGAGCGCCGCCCGACCGACGAGGGGCTCGAGTCGGAACTCGGCGGTGCCATCTGCGAGGGACGCGAACGGCCGATCGTCGACGAGATACTCGACGCCGCCTCTCACCTCGCGGCGGTCGACTGCGCCGACGGTGGAGCCGGCCTCGTCGAACAGCTCCGCGAGCGTCATTTGCCCGCGGCGAGGATCGCCTCGAGGTCCGCGCGGTGCTCGTCGTAGTGGTCGACCGTTGCGTCGAGGAACGTCTCGAAGTGGGTCGGGTGCTTCAGCCACCGGGACTCCGGGACGACGGTCAGGTACCCCCGGAGCTCGCCGGGGACGGTCCGCAACCGTTCCCGGACCTCCTCCATCGGCAACGCCGACCAGGTCGCGATGATCTCCGCGTTCCAGGCGTCCCCCCGGGCGTCCCACTCGCGGTCGATCCGCTCGCGGGCCGGGCTCGTCTCGTCCACGGCCAGCTCTCGGGCGACGTCCAGGGCGATCTCGTGCCACCCGACGATGTGGGCGATCAGGTCCCGCCCCGACCAGCCGTGGGCGCCCTCGACCGGCCGCCCGAGCTGAGCGTCGTCGAGCTGGGCGAGGGCCTCGTAGGGCCGCCAGGCGTCACGCTCGTCCTCGAGGAACGAGAGAGCGTCGAGGTACACGGCCGCATGGTAGCCCGTTCGGCTGGCAGCCTCCGGGACCCCCGGCCCATGCCTGAGGGCCATCACCTGTGCGATATGAGGACACGGACGCCATACGGGCCGTCACAATGGACCGGCGCGCCCGGGAGGCCGAACCATGGAGATCACGAACAGCGGCCAGGGGCCCACCCAGCTCAAGCGGGCCCACGACGCCGCGATGGCCACGCCCGTGGCGGAGGATGCTCGGCGCAAGGTCGTCAGCCCTCCGGAGTGCGGTCCGGGGACGCTCGGGATCGTCTTCACCCACGGAATCGGCGGCCAGCCGCGGGGCGAGACCCTGCTCGACTGGGCCGGCCCAATCGTCCGCGCGGTCTCCCGCTGGGCGGAGGCGACGCCGGGCGCCCAGGGCGTCCTGGACGACGAGGTGATCCGGTCCGAGATCGACTTCCAGGGCGACAATGTCCCGTTCGTGACGATCAACGTCCCCGGCGTCCCGAAGACTGCCGAGCAGCCCGGCTTCGACCGGCAGACGTGGGTGATGACCGAGGCCTGGTGGTCGGAGCGCGTCGCGCCCCCGGCCTTGAGCGCGATCGTCGACTGGTGCGGCCGCCAGGGCGCGATCGCCCGGGTCGTCGAGCGAACGATCAGCCACCTCGCCCCGGGCGGGTCGCCCCTCTTCCGGGCACTCAACAAGCTCGGTTTCGGGCTGTTCCTGTCGGTCCTGACGGCGGTCGTCCTCCTGCTCTACGCGGTCGCCTCCGGCCTTGCCGCGATCATCCCGTTCCGGCCCGTTCGCGAGGCCCTCGCCCGGTTCCAGCTGGGGACATTCCTCACGACCTCGTGGGGCGACGCGTTCCTCCTCCTGCGCGATCCCATCCAGGCGGCGAACGTCCGCGGTCGGTTCATCCAGGCGATCCGCGCGCTCCGGGCGTACGGCTGCGACCGCATCGCGGTGGTCGCCCACTCGGGCGGGACGATCGTGGCCTATATGGCCCTCTCGGACCCGGCGTACGAGGAACGCGCCGATACGCTGATCACGTTCGGCGAGGCGATCTCGCTGGGGCGGGACATCGCACCGAACGCCGGCGAGGACGGCGGCGTGCCCCCCTCGATCCGGCTGGCCGCGGGAGCCCCGCTCCGGATCGGCAGCCCCACCCGCCAGCCACGCTGGATCGACTTCTGGGGCAGCCATGATCCGGCTCCGTGTGGCGCGCTCGAGCCGGAGTTCCCGATGTTCGACGAGGCGGTCGTGGACCGGCCGGACTGGCCGGGCAAGGCCAGCCGAAGCATCCGGGTCCTGAACCGCCGCAGCGTCCTCGACGACCACGGGTCGTACTGGGAGAACGACGAGGAGTTCCTCTATCCGCTCCTCGCCCAGCTCGAGGTGACCGCACGGCCGGACACCGAATCCCGCTTCAAGCCAGCCCCGATAAGCCGGCCCGTGCCCGGGACCCCGGACGCCACGGAGCCCGATTCCTGGGTCTCCCTCCGACGCCAGCGGGTCCACATGCTCACGCTGTGGGGCCGGCTGATGTTCGTCGTCCCGCTGTTCGCGGCGGTCGGGGAGTTTGTCCTCCCCGGCAGGAGTCTCATCGAGTGGCTGCGCGACATGGCGCTCGGCACCGTGGCGTTGGTGCCACCGGTCATCGACCTCCTGAACGTCGTCGTGACGTTGCGCCTCCCTTCGCCGCTCCACGACATCGTCGCGGGGTTCGGCATCCTGTCGGTGGCCACCATCGTCCTGGGGGCGCTCGTCCACGCAGCGCTGCCCGTCGGCCCGGCCGATGCATGGCCGGAGGGCTCGACGACCCGACGCGCGGTGGGAGCGCTCGACAGCATCGTGGCCCTCATCGCCCGCCTGCTGCTCGTGGGTGCGGTCGTCTCGTTCATTCCGTGGTTGATGGGGCGCGGCCTGCAGATCCCCGGACCGGGACCGATCGTGCTCCTCGCCGCGTTCGTGATCCTGTCCCTGATCGTCGCCAGCATCGCGTGGCCGAACTCGCCGCCGGTCGCCCTTGTCCGCCAGGTGGCGGGCGCGAACCAGGCAGTCTTCGCCGCGGTCGGCCTCGGGCTCATCGCATCGATCATCGGATCGATCGTCTACGTGGCGATCGCGATCCCGGACATGCGCGTCTGGCTCATCGGCACGGTCGTGGCGTTCCTCGCCTTCCGCTTGCTCGGCGCGGTCGGCCGCTGGCGCTGGCGGGTGTGGGACGAGCGGGAGCGCGAGGCGTTCCGCATCCTGCGGCCGCAGCCGTATGGGCGCGGCTGGCCCGCGATCCAGGCGGCGCTCCTTGCCGCCCTGGGCTTCTTTGCCGGCGTCGTGGTCGTGGCCGGCCTCGTGTCGGCCGTGCCATGGGTCGTCGCGGCAGCCCTCGCCCTCGTCTTCTTCTGCGTGCTGCGCGACACCGCGATCAACGCGACGCCGGTTGGAGGCGAGCCGCCGGCTCCCCCGAAGAAGGCAGTCGCGGCGGACGCGGCGGGCTCGCAGCCCGAGTCGGCCTAGACCGCGACGGGCTCGCGGTACTCGCCGAAGACGCCGCGGAGTACCGCGCACATCTCGCCGAGCGTGGCGTA
Organism: Chloroflexota bacterium; assembly: GCA_040899885.1. Classification (GTDB taxonomy): domain Bacteria; phylum Chloroflexota; class Limnocylindria; order Limnocylindrales; family CSP1-4; genus JACDAV01. The sequence continues at coordinate 21,360 of JBBDZZ010000068.1, forward strand.
CGCCGTCGCGCAGCGGATGAAATGCGGCATGAGGTTGGACTCGGAAGATCCGGGCCGGCCGGCCGCCTCGCGCAGGCCACGGAGCGCCGCCTCGACCGCGGCAGGATCGCGCTCGCGTCGGGTTCGCTCCAACCTCGCCATGTGCCGCTCCAGCGAGCCGGGCGGCACCTGGAGGACCGGCACCCGCGGCGGTTCGTCCTCATCGACCCAGCCATTGACCCCGACGATCGTCCGCTCTCCGGCGTCGAACTCGCGCTGGAACCGGTAGGCCGCGTCGGCGACCTCGCGCTGCGGGTAGCCTTCGGTGATCGCCCGGACCATACCGCCGCGTCGGTCGATCTCATCGAGGTAGCGCCAGACCTGGCGTTCCGTCTCGTTCGTCAACGCCTCGACGAACCACGATCCTCCGAGCGGATCGACCGTGTTCGCGACACCGCTCTCCTCGGCGATGATCTGCTGCTGCCGGAGCGCGAGCATCGCGGCCTCCGCCGTCGGCACCGCGAGCGCCTCGTCGTACGCGTCGGTGTGGAGCGATTGGGTCCCGCCCAGGACGGCTGCGAGCGCCTGGAGCGCAACCCGGGTCAGGTTGTTGAGCGGCTGTTGCGGCGCGAGTGAGACACCCGCGGTCTGGGTGTGGAAGCGCATCCACGTCGACCGCTCGTTCTCGGCGCGGTAGCGCTCGGTCATGAGCTTGTGCCAGATCCGCCGCGACGCGCGAAACTTCGCGATCTCCTCGAAGAAGTCCGAGTGCGAATTGAAGAAGAACGACAGGCGCGGTGCGAAGTCGTCGACCCGCAGCCCGCGCTCGAGCGCCGCCTCGACGTAGGCCATGCCGTCGGCGATCGTGAATGCGAGCTCCTGGACCGCCGTCGAGCCGGCCTCGCGAATGTGGTAGCCGCTGATCGAGACGGTGTTCCATTTCGGGAGCTCGCGCATCCCGAACTCGATCGTGTCGGTGACGAGGCGCATCGACGGCTCGGGCGGGAAGAGGAACTCCTTCTGGGCGACGAACTCCTTGAGGATGTCGTTCTGGGTCGTCCCCTCGAGTGCAGTCCGCGGCACGCCGGCCTTTTCGGCAGCGACGATGTACATCGCCCAGATCGGTGCGGCGGGCGAGTTGATCGTCATCGACGTCGACACCCTGTCGAGGGGCAGGCCCTCGAGCAGGACCTCCATGTCGGCGAGCGACGAGACTGCGACGCCGCACGTGCCGA
>JBBDZZ010000069.1:0-22533 GCA_040899885.1 Chloroflexota bacterium
AGCTCGTGTTGATCAACGAGCCGCCACCGCCGCGAAGCATGTGGGGGATCGCGTACCGGCAGCCGTAGATACAGCCCTTCACGTTGACGTTGAGGGTCCGGTCGACGACCTCGTCCGGAACCTCGTGGAACACCCCCGGGATGTTGATCCCGGCATTGTTGAACACAACATGCAGGCCGCCCCAGCGGGCCGCGGTGTCGTCCGTGTAGCGCCTGACCGCCGCTGGATCCGAGACGTCCGCCTTGACGGCGACGGCCGACTTGCCGATCTCCGCGGCGACGGCCTCGACGGCGGGACCGTCGACGTCGACGCAGGTCACCCGTGCGCCCTCCTCCGCGAAACGGATCGCCGTTGCGCGGCCGATCCCTGAGCCGGCGCCGGTGACGATCGTGACCTTGCCGGCCAGCCGGTCGCCCATCTCTCCTCCCGGTGCGAATTCCGTCGCAGAATCCGCTTGACAGCGCGAACCACGGACCCCGTAATGCGCGAGGGGACGGCTATCGTACCGCTCTGAGGGAGGGACTCGGGCCATGGCGTCCAACGACGTCGACCAGCTGCACCGCCTCGGCTACGCCCAGGAGCTGCGGCGCGGGATGCGGACGTTCTCGAACTTCGCGGTCTCGTTCACGATCATTTCGATCCTGTCCGGCTGCCTGACGCTGTTCGCGTTCGGGATGCGCACCGGCGGGCCTGCGGAGATGACGATCGGCTGGCTGGTCGTCGGCTTCTTCGTCACGCTCGTCGCCCTGGGTATGGCGGAGGTCGCCTCGAGCTACCCGACCGCGGGCGGGCTGTACTACTGGTCTGCCAAGCTGGCCAAGAACAACGCGCCCGCGTGGTCGTGGTTCACGGGCTGGTTCAACCTCCTCGGCCAGGTGGCGGTGACTGCCGGGATCGACTTCGGGCTTGCCTTCTTCATCAACGCCTACCTCCACATCGCCTTCGGCTGGGGAACCGAGCCGCACACCACGATCGCGATCTTCGGTGTCGTGCTGTTCCTCCACGGGCTGCTGAATACGTTCGGCATCCGGCTGGTCGCATTCCTCAACAACGTGTCCGTCTGGTGGCACGTCGTGGGCGTGGCCGTGATCTTCGTGGCGATGTTCTTCCTGTCGCCGCATCACACGCCGCTCGACCAGGTGTTCACGACGTTCGTCAACAGAACAAACCTCGATCCTGCCGTGGCGCCACTACCGATCTTCTACGTCATGCTCATCGGCCTCCTCAACGCCCAATACACCCTGACCGGGTACGACGCGTCAGCTCACATGTCCGAAGAGACCCACGATGCGGCGAAGTCGGCCCCCCGCGGGATCGTCTTCTCGGTCGTGGTATCGGTGATCATGGGCTTCATCCTACTGGTCGCGATGAACTACGGGATCGACCCGAACGGCGGCTACGACCGAGCCTACGCCGAGCTCGTGCCGCCGGCCCAGATCTGGATCGAGGCCGTCGGCCTGACGTTTGGGCTGGTCATCCTGCTGATCGTGATCGGCGCCCAGTTCTACTGCGGGATGTCGTCGGTCACTGCGAACTCGAGGATGATCTACGCCTTTGCCCGGGACGGGGCGATCCCCGGCAGCAAGTTCTGGCACAGGATCAACCCGCGGACGCGGACGCCCACCAACTCGATCTGGCTGGCCGCGGTCGGCGCGTTCCTGCTCGGGCTGCCCTACCTGTTCAATCCTGTCGCCTACGCCGCAGTCACGTCGATCGCGGTGATCGGCCTCTACATCGCCTACATCGCGCCTGTCTTCCTGCGCCTCCGCGCCGGGGATTCGTTCCAGCGCGGGCCATGGCACCTGGGCCGCTGGAGCCGGCCGATCGGCATTGTGGCGACGATCTGGGTCGTGTTCATCGCGATCCTCTTCCTGCTCCCACAGGTCACGCCGGTAAACTCGGCGAACTTCAACTACGCCCCGCTCGCGGTTGGCGTCGTGCTTCTCCTCGCGGGCGGCTGGTGGGTGCTGTCGGCGAAGAACTGGTTCAAGGGACCGAAGGTCCAGGGTTCCGCCGAGGAGCTCGCGGCTATCGAACGCGACCTGGAGCTGGCCGCGAAGTAACCACTCTCCACTGGTCGGAAGCCCGGAGCGCCGCTCCGGGCTTCTCGATTCAGTAGAGGATCGTGGTGCCGGTCGGGAACTCGAACTCGAATGCCGAGGGGGGGAGCGTCGCGTCCGGGTCGTAGGTCGCGACCTCCGCCTCCCGCGTCACCTCGCCGCCGATCGTCTCGACCAGGCGGAGGATCACGCCATCGGCGCGGTCGACGGCGATCTGGACGTGGAAGTCCGGCCGGTCGGCAGTCAGCTCGACGGCGCGGGGATGGTCGGATTCGACGACGATCGCCTCGCGCCCACCGATGATCTCCGTGCCGGAGATCCAGGTCTTGCCGGTCGCGAGCACGTTCTGGCAGTAGCCGGCCGGGTGGACGAACGTGTCCGGCAGCGTCTCCATCGGCAATGACGTCAGCGGCTCGTAGACCCGCGAGAAGCCGGGGAAGTCCGGGTCGTCGAGGCCGCGGACGGGCGGTCGAACGGGCCGCTGGGTGCCCAGCCGATGAGGGGCCGAGTACGTCCGGACGGTGACGCCGTCGGAGATCCAGGTCTCGTAGTTGCCGGCCGTTCCCCGGTCCGGCTCGGTCGTCGTCACGCGGGCGTGGCCCGTGTGCCGGAGGAGGATGTCCATCGCGACGAGGTGCTCGCCCCGGGCGGTGAACGTCCGCTCCACGATCCGCATGCGGAGCGTCGCGAATCGGAGCTCCGCGTCACGCATGAACGTGAACAGCTCGGCCACGCTCGGCATCTCCGGCGGGAGAGCGACGATCTCGGGGAGGCGGGGGCCGTCGGCAGCGACGGGCACGAGGGCCGCACGGTCCCACAGGCGGGTGGAGGTCATCGCGGCGGATTGTAGCGGGCCGGGCCGCCTCAGCTGCTGCTCGGTCCGCCGTCCAGGCCCGGCTCGGTCATCCGGGCCGGGTCGAGGATCTCGTCGAGGCGATCCGGGGCGATCCCGCGCTCGACCGCGAGCTCGCGGATGGTCCGCCCGGTCCGGAGGGCGTCCTTCGCCAGCTTCGCCGCCTCGTCGTAACCGATGACCGGTGCGAGCGCGGTGGCGAGCATGAGCCCCTGCTCCACGAGCTCAGGTCCGCGCTCTGTCGCCGTGAGCCCCTCGACGGTGCGCTCCGCGAGGTTGCCGGCCGCGGCGCCCAGGAGTTCCGCGGACTCGAGGAGGGCGACCGCAGCGACCGGCATCATCACGTTCAACTCGAGGAGCGAGCCCGTCTGCGCGAAGCCGATCGTCGCGTCGTTGCCGACCACCCGGGCGACCACCATCGTCAGGCTCTCGATGATCACCGGGTTCACCTTGCCGGGCATGATGCTCGAGCCCGGCTGTGTCTCGGGGATGGCCAGCTCGGCAATCCCTGCCCGCGGACCCATGCCCATGAGCCGGATATCGTTGCCGATCTTCCACAGTGCGAGGGCTGTCGTTCGAAGCGCACCGTGCGCGGCGACGACGGCGTCGAGCGAGGCCTGGGCGTGGAAGTGGTTGGCCGTTTCGCGGACCCGCAGGCCGGTCAGCCCGGCGAGGCGGGAACAAGCTGCGGGCGCAAAATCCGGGTGGGCGTTGATCCCGGTTCCGACGGCCGTCCCGCCGAGCGGGACCGACAGGAGCTCGTCGCGCGCGGTTCGCACTCGCCGGATTGCCTCCTCGACCTGCCCGGTGTAGCCGCGGAATTCCTGGCCGAGCCGGATCGGCGTCGCGTCCTGGAGATGGGTCCGCCCGGTCTTCACGACCGGCCACAGCTCGGTGGACTTCGCGTGCAGCGCGGAGCGCAGCCGCTCGAGGGCTGGCAGCAGCTCCTCCTCGATCGCGAGCGCCCCGGCCAGCTGCATCGCGGTGGGGATCGTGTCGTTGGACGACTGGCCTCGATTGACGTCGTCGTTCGGGTGGACCTTCGCCCCGCCGCCGAGCCGTGTGGTGGCGAGCCGGGCGATGACCTCGTTAGCGTTGGTGTTCGTCGACGTGCCCGAGCCGGTCTGGTAAACGTCAATCGGGAACTGGGCGTCGTGCGCTCCGTCGGCGACCTCCTGGGCAGCCGCCGCGATCGCCGTCGCGACCCTGGCGTCGAGCAGGCCGAGTCGTCCATTTGTATCCGCAGCAGCCCGCTTGATGAGACCGAGCGCGCGCAGGAACCGGCGCGGAAAGCGCTGTCCGGAGATCGGGAAGTTCAGGACGGCGCGCTGGGTGGAGGCGCCGTACAGCGCGTCCGCCGGAACCTCCATCTCGCCCATCGAGTCGCGCTCGGTTCGGGTCCCGCTACCTGGATCTGTGGGGGTCACGGCTCGATTGTAGGCGGCGAGCGTGAGCCGTCGTCACGGCGCCCACTCTACGAGCCCAGTCCAGATGACGATGTGCTCCGCGAGGCCCTCGAACGTCCGGCCGATCACGATGATCCGGCTCAGCTGCTCCGGGTGCTGGATGAGGCCCACGACCTCCATGTCCGGGATCTCGATCGGCACGCGCCACGTCGACTCGCCGGGTCCGCGCAGCCAGACGAGGCCCCGCAGCTGCTCCCGGCCGGGCCCTGGCGGCGCGTTTCCGGCGACGACCGAGCCATGCCCGACGAGGAGGTGGTAGCGGACCGTCGTCGCACCGGGCTGGGGCGGCGGCTCGACGGGGCTCCAATCGGCCGCCCTCTCGTCTGCCACCCAAGCGGCGGGCTGGAGAGGCTCTGGAGCTCCCGTTGTCCCAAACGCGAGGGGGCCGCCTTCGGTGTGTCCGATCGCTGTGACGTTCGCGCCTTCGAGACCGCGCGGCGGTTCGACCGGCTGCCAGGCCGTTCCGTCGGCTGTGATCCACCACGCGGTCGGCAGCACCGGGCACACGTCCCCGCACGCCGTTCCCCACGCCAGGAGCGCGCCGTCTACCGGAAGCAGATCCGTCGGGTACCCGCCGGCGTCGTCGGCGATCGATGGAGCCGCTCCCCACGTCGAGCCGTCCGCCGACCACCAGCCGCGGAAGCCGCTGAAGTGGGTGAAGGCCCCGCTCCCGACAGCGATGACGCGGTTGTCCGTCGCCAGCAACGCGGTGATCGTGGAATCCGACGCCGACTGGGGCGTGATCTGGGCCCAGCCATTGGCGCCCAGTAGCCAGATCGACGCTTCGGTCTTGTCGCCCTGCCTCACGTTGCCCGCTGCGACCGTTCCGATCCTCGACGCGACGGCGGCCATGACCATTCCGGACGAGGACTCCGGCAGAAAGACGGGACCTGCGGAATCCCATTCGAGCCCGTCCGGGGACGCCCAGATCGCAGGCTGAATGCAGCCCTCGTTGCGCAAGGTCACGCAGCCCAGGCCAAGGAACTGGTTTGCGACCGATGCGACGGAGAAGAATCGGGCTCCCTGCAGCGGCTCCTGGGGTGGCAGCTGCCGCCACTGGGAGAGCTCGCTCGGAGGCGGCGGTGTGGGAGTCGGGGCGAGTGAGGCCGTGGCCGCGGGGCGTGTCGGACGATCGATCGAAGGCGGTGGCGTGGGACTCGGGCCGGGGCTCGGTGGCGCACCGCACGCGACCGCCACTGTGCCGAGCGCCAGGGCCACGATCGCGCGCGCGACGCGATCGGTCGATCTCGTCATTGCCCTCGGCCCTCCGCGGGGAAGGTACCACCCCGGATTCCCGCGACGTCTCCCGTAGACTGCCGCGGATGAACGTGACGCCCGACACCTTCCGGATCGTCATGGGTCGTTTCGTGACCGGCGTGACGGTTGTCACTGCGTTCGACGTGCACCGGCCGCAGGGCATTACGGTGAACGCGCTGAGCTCCGTGTCGCTCGAGCCGCCGCTCGTGATGGTTGCCCTCGACCGGCGCCGCTTCATCACGCCAACCGTCCGCGCCGCCGGCCGCTTCGCGGTCAACATCCTCGCGGAGACGCAGCAGGCGCTGTCCGATTGCTTCGCAGGCGCGGAGGTCAGCCCCGGGCGGGCCGAGTTCTGCGGCGCCTCGTGGCATCGTGGCGAGACCGGGCTGCCGCTGATCGACGGTGCGATCGCCTCGCTCGAGTGCACGGTCGTCGAGACGTTCTCCGCCGGCGACCACGACCTCTTCATCGGCCGGGTCGACGCGCTCGCGACCGAGGCGACCGACACCGACCCGCTGCTCTATTACCGCCGTCGTTACCTGCGGATCGAGCGGGCGACGAGCGTGACGGTCGAAGGCAAGCACGACGGCTAGGCGGGGATCGGAGTGCCCAACGTCCGGGCGAACGGACTCGACATCGCTTACGAGGTCCACGGCGGGGGTCCGCCGCTCGTCATGCTGCACGGCGCGACCTCGTCCGGCCGCGAGGACTTTGCTGCCCAGATCCCGAGTCTCTCGCGTGCCTTTCTCGCCCACATCCCGGACGCGCGCGGCCATGGCTCGACTCGCTGGGACGCGGCGGAGGGGTTTCGCTATGACTGGCTCGTCGACGACATGCTCGCGTTCGTCGACGCGCTCGGGCTCTCGACGTTCCACCTCATCGGCTTCTCGATGGGTGCGATGACCGCGCTCCAGTTCGCCTCGAGATTCCCCGAACGCCTGCGTACGCTCGTCGTCGTGGGAATCACCACCCAGCGCGAGCCGCGGGCGAGCGTCGCGGCGCGGCTGATGGACCCGGCCCGCATCGATCGGGAGGACGCCGCGTGGGCGCTCGAGCTCGACGCCCGGCACGACCCGGGCCAGGGACCCGGCGCGTGGCGGCGCCTCCTGCCGGCGATCGCCGCGGATGTTCGGGTCCAGCCGCTGCTGACGCCGCGCGAGATCCGGCGGATCGAGCTGCCGGCACTCGTCGCCTGCGGCGACCGGGATCCGTTCGTGCCGGTCGACCACGCGTGGGGCCTCAAGCGCCAGCTCCCCGATGGCAGGCTGTTCGTCGCGCCCGATTGCGGCCACGAGGTGATGACTCGCCGGCCGGGGCTGTTCAACGAGGTCCTCGCCGGGTTCTACCGTTCGACCGAGAGCGCCGCGAAGAGTCGCGCGGCCGGCGGTGCCCGGCGGTTCGACGAACAACCGTGAGACCGCATCCTGGAGGTACCCGATGACCACGCTCCTCGCCCTGTACCGGCGGCCCGACGGAGGCTCCGAAGCACTCGCCGAGTTCGAACGGCGCTACACGGACGAGCACCTGCCGCTCGTCGCCGGGACCCCCGGGCTCCGCCGGATCCACGCCCAGCGCGTCGTCGAGGCGCTCGGCGGCGAGACGGAGCTCGTGCTCGTGACCGCGATGGAGTTCGAGGATCGGGCCGCGCTCGACGAAGGGCTCCGCTCTGAGGCGATGCGCGCCGCGGGGCGGAATCTCCGCGAGATTGCCCCGGGGCTCTCGACGCTCCTCGTCCTCGAGGACGCGCCGGACGTCGTCCCGGAGATCGGCGCGTAGCCGATACTGTCACCCGACACCACGGAGGAGCCGAGTGACCGAAAGCGCGCCGACGACGGCGGGACCAGAGGCCCCGAAGCCGCGCTACGTCCACGTCGCGTTCCCGATCGAGCACGTCGCGCTCGTCACCTTCGACCGCCAGGACGCGCTGAACGCGTTGAACTTCGCGCTGATCGCGGAGCTGACCGACGCGCTCGAGCGGCTCGACCGCGATCCCGCCTGCCGCTGCATCGTCCTCACCGGCGCCGGCGATCGCGCGTTCGCAGCCGGGGCGGACATCAAGGAGCTGGCCCGGCAGACGCCGACGAGCCTGACCGTCGACGACGAGTTCCACCGCTGGGAGCGGATCAAGCGGATCCGCAAGCCGATCGTCGCGGCCGTGCGCGGCGTCGCGCTGGGCGGCGGGTGCGAGCTGGCGATGGCCTGCGACATGATCGTCGCCGCGGAGGACGCGAAGTTCGGGCAGCCGGAGATCCGTCTCGGAGTGATGCCCGGTGCCGGGGGCACGCAGCGCCTGACGCGGGCGATCGGCAAGGCGAAGGCGATGGAGCTGGTGCTGACCGGCGACAACATCGGCGCGCGCGAAGCGGAGGCCCGCGGCCTCGTCACCCGGGTCGTGCCTGCGGAGGCGACGCTCGAGGCGGCGCTCGAGCTGGCCGGCCGCATCGCCGCACTGCCGCCAGTCGCGGTGGTCGCCGCCAAGGAGGCGGTCAACCGGGCCGAGGAGCTGTCGCTCGAGGCGGGGCTCGAATTCGAACGACGCAACTTCTTCCTGCTGTTCGCGACCGAGGACAAGCAGGAGGGCATGGCCGCCTTCACCGAGAAGCGGCCACCGACCTGGTCCGGCCGCTGAGCGGCGGATCGGGTCGAGCACAGGAGGGCGCAATGGAACGGGAACAGAAGGGCGGCAGGGACGTCGGCCGCGACGCCCAGCGCGATCACGGCGACGAGCCACCGCCGTTGATCCGGGACGCGCCGCCGGACTACCGTGCCCCAATCGACGAGCGCGCCCCGGTCAGTGGCCACGTCCCGCCGCCGGTGCACGCCGGCTCCTCGCCGACCGAAGCGCCCGAGCACGACTGGGGCCACGCCGAGGTCCTCCTGTTCCCGACGTTTCGGCCCGTCGGCACGCATGGTCTGCGGATCGACGAGATCAACCCGCAGGTCCTCGCCGAGCAGGGCACGAAGTCGCACGCGCAGCCGCTCATCGATGAGGGTCCGGTGGGGCTGCCGGTCGTCTACTCGCTCCACGCCGGTTCGTTCGACGTCATCGTCAACGGCGATCACCTGTTGTCGTGGGGCGTCGATCCGTCGGCGATCCAGGACGCGGCGATGCGCAACCTCGCCGCCTGGTCCGCGGGCGCGCCCTGGACGGACGAGGTGTCCGGCGACCGCCGGCTCCTGTCGTCGGACTCGGGCGAGGGCTGGGACGCGGCGCGCATCCTCCTGCCGGAGATCCGCGAGCACCTCACCCGGGAGCTGGGCGCGACGGGGCGAGTGCTCGTTGGCCTGCCCGAGCGCCACCTGCTCATCGCCGGCACGCTCCGGCCCGGAGACGAGGAGTTCGCGGCGCTCTTCGCCGACTTCGTTCTCGAGCATTCGGGCGGAGCGGACGAGCCGATCGATCGCCGGGTGTTCGAGCTGGTCGACGGCCGGCTCGTCGAGTTCGCTCCCGCCGCGGGCTGAGGCGTGGCCGGCCGGCAGCCGCCCGCGTTCGCGTCACTCCGGTACGAGATCGCCGACGCGGTCGCGACGATCGTCCTCGATCGCCCGGACGCGCTCAACTCGCTGACGGTCCCGCTCAAGGAGGAGCTCCTCGCGGCGTTCCGCGAGGCGGGTCGGGACGGGACCGTGCGAGCGGTCGTCCTGACCGGCGCCGGCCGCGCGTTCTGTGCGGGCCAGGATCTACGTGAGCGCCTCGAGCCGGACGCCGCCCCGCTTGCGGTCGAGGTCCGCGATCGGTACAACCCGCTGATCCTCGCGATGCGCCGTCTTGAGAAGCCGATCGTGGGGGCAATCAACGGGGTCGCGGCCGGCGCGGGCGCGTCGCTCGCGTTCGCGTGCGACCTGCGAGTTGCGGCCGAGGGCGCGAGCTTCGTCCTCGCCTTCGGCCGGGTCGGCCTCGTCCCCGACAGCGGCGCGACGTGGATGTTGCCCCGACTCGTCGGGCTTGCCCGGGCGTTCGAGCTGGCGATGCTGAACGAGCCGCTGTCCGCCGCGGACGCCGAGCGGCTCGGGCTCGTGAACGCGGTCGTGCCCGCCGAAGGGCTCCTCGACGCGGCACGTGACCTCGCCGGCCGACTCGCCGCCGGTGCGCCGCGCGCGATCGCCTTGACGAAGCGGGCGCTGAATCGCTCGCTCGAGACGGACCTCGAATCGGCGCTCGAGTACGAAGCCTTCCTCCAGGGAATTGCCGGCCGGACCGCCGATCATGCCGAGGGTCTGCGGGCGTTCCTCGAGAAGCGGCCGCCCCGGTTCACCGGGGAGTAGCCAGGGGATTCCCGGCGCATTGCCAGCCCGGCCCGCAGCGAAAGAACCCACGTCTCGTATGCCCATAGAGTGCATGTCCCGAGCCCAGGGACCGCCCGTATGCTCCCGATGGGCATGGGCGAAGGGGGTGTCCTCGCGCCAATCATCCACCGACGCGATGGGCTAGCCTCACGGCCCATGGCGACGACCTCCCAGCCCCGCGTCTGGATCGCCCGGGCGACCGCCCGGCTCCGGCCGATCGTGGACGACCGTCGCTGGCTCCTGCCGATCGGCCTGGTGTTCTACGTGCTGTGGGCGACGTGGGGATGGAACTTCCCGGACCAGCACGGGATCCCGTTCAACTGGGTCTGGCTCGGCGTGGCCGGTGCCACGGTCATCGTGTGGCAACGCCGTCGTGCCGCGTTCGATCCCATCACGGCGGCTGCGATCGTCGCGATCACGGCGATGCTCGTAAACGACGCGACGCTGTTCTGGTCACAGGGCATGCGGGATCTCGCGCTGTACATCAAGGCCGGCGATCGGTGGCTGTCCGGAGCGCCCGTTTATCTCGAGGTCCCCCTCGCGGTCCTCCCGACCGACATGACGAACTATCCCTTCCTCTATCCGCCGGTCACCCTCCCGCTGTTCGGAGCGCTCGCGCGGATCCCGTTTCCCTTCGCCGCGGCCCTCGGGCTCGGGGTCTCGATGGTGGCGCTGCTGGCGAGCCTCCGCTGGCTGGGGCTGCCGTGGCGCTGGAGCCTCGTCGTGCTCGCCTGGCCGCCGGTCGCACAGGGCATGTACGTCGGGAACGTCGCGATCCCGCTCTTTGCGCTGTTCGCGGCGGCCCCGTGGCGGCCCGCCCTCCTCGCGATCCCGCCGCTATTCAAGCCGTACAGCGCGATCGCTTCCCTGTGGCTCCTCCGGCGGGAGCATTGGCGATCGGCGATCCTCGGCGTCATCGTCGTGGGCGGCGCGTGCGTCGTGACGCTGCCGCTCGTCGGGTCTCAGCTATGGCTCGACTGGGTCGGCGGACTGGAGGCGTACCAGGTCTCTCAGCAGCAGCTGCCGAACAACCTGTACGGCTACGGGCTCGCCCGGTACATGCCGCTCTTCTCCTTCATCGCGATCGCGGTCGTCGTGACGGTGCTCGCGCTGCGCGCCCGCGGCCGTCGAGAGCAGCTCGCTCGTCTCGGAGTCGCGACGGTCACAGGCTCACCGTCCCTGTTCGCCCACGGCTACCTCGTCGCCCTGCCCGGGATGCTCCGGCTCGACACGCCGTGGTTCTGGCTTGCCTTCGGGCTGACATCGTGTGCCCACGGTCCGGCCTGGTTCGGCGCGATCGCCGTGATCGTCTGGTCATGGTTCGAACCGAGCCTGCGGAAGAAGCGCGGGTTCGACCCGTACCATCCGCTCGGGACCGCGTCGGCTCCCTGGCCGGGAGGGCGGCTACCATTACTCGCACCGCGCCGTCCGAGCCTCTGACGGAGGACCCACCGATGACCGACCCGATCGCCCTCGACCCGGTGCTCAACCCGGCCGAGCGGACCCGCCTCGCGTTCAACGAGGAGGGGCGGTCGCACGACGAGCGCTTCGATCTGTTCGAGGCCCACGTGACCGGCGGCGGCAAGGTCGAGGCCGCCGATTGGATGCCGGAGGAGTACCGGACGAGCGTCCTGCGGTTCGTCGAGATGCACGCCAACAGCGAGCTCATGGGCGTCCTCCCGGAGCGCGAGTGGATCATGCGGGCGCCGACGCTCCGTCGGAAGCTCGCCCTCACCGCCAAAGTCCAGGACGAGGTGGGGCATGCCCAGCTGCTCTACCGGGTCGCGGAGGACCTGGGCAAACCTCGCGAGTCGATGTTCGACGACCTGCTCGCCGGCAAGACGAAGTTCCACAACGTCTTCCACTACCCAACCCGGTCGTGGGCTGACGTGGGGGTGATCGCCTGGCTCGTCGACGCCGCGGCGATCGTCGCCCAGCAGGCGCTCCGGGACTCGAGCTACGGGCCGTACGCCCGGACGATGCGCAAGATCTGCTGGGAGGAGTCCGTCCACATCATGCATGGCCGCGACGTCGTCGTGACGATGGCCAACGGCACGGACGAGCAGCGGGCGATGATCCAGGAGGCGCTAGACCGCTGGTGGGGCCCGCTCATGCAGATGCACGGCCCGCGGAGCGACCGGGCGAAGGATCGCGACATCCACTGGCGGATCAAGGCGAAGACCTCGGAGGAGCTGCGCCAGGAGTTCCTGACGATCTACGTGCCGCGGGTCTGGGAGCTTGGCTTCACCCTGCCGGACCCGGAGCTCCGGCTCGAAGAGGCGACGGGGGAGTGGCACTACACGGAACCGGACTGGCAGGAGCTCCGGACCGTGGTCACGAACCACGGCCCGAAGAGCGAGGAGCGACTCGAGTTCCGGCGGCTCAACCGGGCCGAGACCAAGTGGGTTCGCGATTCGCTCCTCGCTGCGCCAACGGTCGCCGCATGACCGATTCGCAACCCGCCGACCGAACGGCGGATCGCCCGGTGCCGGACGGCAAGACGCTCGAGCCGTGGGAGGTCTTCCGCCGCGAGAAGGAAGGCGACCCGATGCGCCACGGCGGAAGCGTGATGGCGCCGGACGCAGAGCTGGCTGTCCACTATGCCCGCGAGATGTACGGGCGACGCCAGGAGAGCGTTCGGTTGTGGGTCGTCCGCCGGTCCGACATCCACGATCTCGAGGACGTCGACCTCCTCCAGCCGCCGCTCGACCGCTCGTTCAAGAAGCCCGGCGGCTACGTCATGCGGGACAAGCTGGCCGCCGCGCGGGAGCGCTCCGGAAAAGCGAAGCCGAAGGCGCGATCGGGATGACGGCAACCGCCGAGGAGCTCCTTCCCGCGACCCGCAACGCGCTGTCGCTCCTCCTTCTCGCGATGGCCGACGACGAGTTCGTCATCGGCTTCAGCGATTCCGAGTGGACCGGCATCGCCCCGCTCCTCGAGGAGGACGTGGCGATGAGCTCGCTCGCCCAGGACGAGCTGGGTCACGCCCAGGCCCTCTACCGGCTGCTCGCCGAGCTCGTCGACGACGGCCGCGACGCGGACGCGATCGCGTTCGACCGCCCACCGGAGGGCTATTACCACGCCCGTCTGCTCGACCATCCACGGGGCGACTGGGCCAACACGATCGCGCGGCGTTTCCTCTACGACACGGCCGACGCGATCCGGCTCGAGGCGCTCGCGTCCGGCTCGTGGACCTCGCTCGCGGAGCTCGTCGAGAAGATCCGCCGCGAGGAGCGCTACCACCTCCTCCACGGGGGGGCCTGGCTGGAGCGGCTGGCTGCCGCCCCCGGCGAGCCGCGCCGCCGGCTCCTCGAGGCCCTCGAGCGGATGGGACCAGACGCCGCCACCGTCCTCTCCCCGCTTCCCGACGAGGCGAGCCTCGTCCTGGCGGGCATCGTCGACGCGACCTCGCCGGAGCTCGAGGCCCGCTGGCGGGAGAGAATTCGCCCCGTTTTCGAGCGGCTCGACCTCCCGATGCCGCCTGCCGCGGCCGACCCCGGAAGGAGTCGCACCAACCACTCCGACACCTTCCGCTGGCTCCACGGGGAGTTCACCGCCGTCCGCCGGATCGATCGCGAGGCGACCTGGTGATCGGATCCGTCGACGAGGCCGCCGTCCGAGCCGCCCTCGGCGAGGTTCCGGACCCGGAGATTCCGGTCGTCTCTGTGCTCGATCTCGGGATGGTCGAAGCGGTCGACGTCACCGATCGCTCGATCCGGGTGGAACTCCTGCCGACGTTCGTCGGCTGTCCTGCCGTCGACCTGATCCGCGACGCCGTCGCGAGCCGCCTCGCGTCGTTCGGGCGCCCGGTGCAGGTCGACGTCTCCTTCCGCGTCCCGTGGACGTCGGACCGGATCACGCGGGCAGGGCGCGACAAGCTGCGCCAATCCGGCTTTGCCCCGCCGGCCGCCGAGGCCGCCGACGTCCGCTGCCCATATTGCGCGTCGGACCGCGTCGCCCTCGACAACCTGTTCGGCCCAACCCAGTGCCGATCGCTCTACTACTGCCGTGCCTGCCGCCAGCCGTTCGAGCAGTTCAAGGCGGTCTGATCCGTCGTGCCGAAGGAGCTCGTCGGCGTCGTCGGGGCCGGCACGATGGGCGCCGGTATTGCCCAGCTCGCGCTCGAGAACGGCCACGAGGTCGTGGTCCATGACGTCGACGAGGCGGCGATCGAGCGGGGCCGGGCACGGATCCGCGACGGCCTCGCCCGACGGGCCGCGAAGCTCGACCTCGACCCCGACAGCATCGACTCCTGGGTCGAGGGCCGGTTGGCGGACCTGCGGGAGGCGGAGACGCTCGCGACCCTCGGCGGCGAGGTCGACGTCGCGATCGAGGCGGCTCTCGAGAACCTCGAGCTGAAGCGCGAGATCTTCCGGGCCCTCGACGCGGCGGCCGATCCGGAGGCGATCCTCGCGACGAACACGAGTGCGCTGTCCGTTGGCGCGATCGCCGAGGTCGTCCGGTTCCCCGGGCGCGTCGTCGGGCTCCACTTCTTCAACCCGGCGCCGGTCATGGCGCTCGTCGAGGTCGTGCTCGGCCCGGCGACGGATCCGGCGATTGCCGATCGGGCGGCGGCGCTCGTGGAAGGCTGGGGGAAGACCGCGGTTCGCTGCACCGACTCGCCGGGGTTCATCGTGAACCGGGTGAACCGACCGTTCACGATCGAGGCGCTCCGGATGCTCGAGGCGGGCGAGGCGTCCGTCGCGGCGGTCGACGGGGCGATGCGCGCAGCCGGCTATCCGATGGGCCCGTTCGAGCTGATGGACCACATCGGGCTGGACGTAAACCTCGCCGCGGCGCTCGGAGTGTGGGAGGGGCTGGGCCGGCCGGACCGGCTGCGGCCCTCGCCGATCCAGGAGCGACTCGTCGAGGCCGGCCGGCTCGGGCGGAAGACCGGCGAGGGGTTCTATCGCTGGCGGGACGGCCGTCGGGGCGGGCCGGCGGACGAGTTCGCGGCACTCCCCGCGGAGAGCCTCGGGGCGGATGCGATCGCCGACCGGATCGGTCTCTGCGTGGTCAACGAGGCGTGGCACGCCCTGGGCGACGGCGTGGCGACGGCCGAGGCTATCGACCTCGCTCTGCGGCTGGGGGCCGCGCACCCGGCCGGCCCGTTCGACCGGACCGAGACGATGGGCGGGAAACAAGCCGTCGCTGACGCCCTCGGCCGCTTGGCCGACCGAAATCCCCGGTTCGAGCCCGCGCCAAACCTGCGCGCGGGCTGACCCGCTCCCGCTACGATGGGAGCGTCGGCGGCCCAGCCGGCGAGAGAGGGACAGATGGCCATTCGATCCCCGCGTCTGCCGGGTGCGATCGTCGTGGTCGTGGTCGCGATCGCCTCCTGCAATGGAGCGGCGAGTACCGCGAGTCCCAGTGCGACCGCTGTGTCGACCGCCGTGTCGACCCAGAGGCCTCCCCCCTCAGCAACACCGGCCTCCGCCGGGGCCCTGGAGGATCTCGTCCCGGACGAGGTGGGCGGGATCCGGCTCACGAAGACGACCGTCCACGGCCCGGACCTCGGGGAGCTCGACCCGGAGGAGGCGGCCAATTTCGCAAAGGTCCTCGAGAACGTCGAAGGGCCACTCGAGGCGTTCTCGGCGGTAAGCGGCACGGGTGAGGGCCTCGCGATCTCCGCATGGCGGATGGAGGGGACGGACGGCGGCCAGCTGGGCGAGGCGTTCATCGGGTTCGTCCTGGGATTGGGAGAGGCCCCGGTCCAGGACGTCACGATCGGGGGCAAGGAAGTGAAGCGGGTCACGCCCGCCAACACGACCCCGCTCAACATCTACGTCACGGGCGAGGTGATGTTCGTCGTGCAGGCCGCGGATCCCCAGCTCGTCGAGGAGGCCTTCGCCGCGCTGCCGTGAGCCGGGCACGCGCTACCATCCGGCCATGAGCCGCGATCTCCACCGACCGCTCCGGGAGGCCTGGATCGTCGAGGCAGTCCGGACGCCCATCGGGCGCTACGGCGGCGCCCTCTCCACGGTCCGCCCGGACGATCTCGCAGCGGCCGTCGTGCGGGCCGTCGTCGACCGCTCGGGGATCGACCCGTCGCTCGTCGAGGATGTCATCCTCGGTTGCGCGAACCAGGCCGGCGAGGACAACCGGAATGTTGCCCGGATGGCCGTCCTCCTGGCCGGGCTACCCGTCGAGGTCGCCGGGCAGACGGTCAACCGGCTGTGCGGGAGCGGCCTCCAGGCGATCAACTCGGCGGCCCATGCGATCGGCGCCGGCGACGGGGATGTGTTCATCGGGGGCGGGGTCGAGTCGATGACCCGCGCGCCGTACGTCATGGCCAAGCCGGAGTCAGCCTTCGAACGGGGCAACCGCGAGGCGTTCGATACGACCCTCGGCTGGCGGTTCGTCAACCCGAAGCTCGCCGAGCAGCACTACCCGTATTCGATGGGCGAGACGGCCGAGAACGTCGCCGAGCGCTGGGAGGTGGGGCGGGACCTCCAGGACGCGTTCGCCCTGCGCTCCCAGCAGCGGGCAGTTGCAGCGATCGACGAGGGCCGGTTCGAGGGCCAGATCGTCCCGATTGCCATTCCCCAGAAAAAGGGCGAGCCGGTCATCGTGTCGCGCGACGAGCACCCGCGCGCGGACTCGTCCGCGGACGCGCTCGCGAGGCTCCGCCCGGCCTTCCGAGAGGGCGGCACCGTGACCGCGGGCAACTCGTCGGGGATCAACGACGGCGCGTCCGCCGTGCTCCTCGTCGAGGCGGCCCGGGCGCGCGAGCTGGGCCTCCGCCCGATGGCGCGGGTGGTGTCGACCGCCGTCGCCGGGGTCGATCCCGCGGTGATGGGTGTCGGGCCGGTCCCCGCCACGAGAAAGGCCCTGGAGCGAGCCGGGCTCACCGTCGCGGACCTCGACCTCGTCGAGCTCAACGAGGCCTTCGCCAGCCAGTCGATCGTGTGCATCAATGAGCTCGGCCTGGACCCCGACAAGGTCAACATCGACGGCGGGGCGATCGCCCTGGGCCACCCCCTTGGGTCGAGTGGGGGCCGGCTGGTCACGATGCTCGTCCACCAGCTCCGCCGGACCGGCGGCCGGTACGGCCTGGCGACGATGTGCATCGGGGTGGGGCAGGGGATCGCCACGATCGTGGAGCGGATCGACGGCTGACGGCCGCCCGCCCTGCGGGAGCGGAGGCCGGTGACTCCCCTGGCGTGTCATTTCAGCGGCGTGCACGTTCCGTCGGGCCTCGAGGCTGCCGATCGGACCGGCTCCCACGCACGCAGGCGGCCGATTTGACTCAGGGAGCGAGTCAGTGCGCCACGAAGGACCGGTGCCGAAGGTACTCCCCGGGGGTTTCGGCGCGGGTGCTTGTCGGAATCGGTTGCGATGCTACGATTGGGGGGACCGGGAGGCCGGTCCGGACCTCGCAATCACGCCTCCGAAGGAGATCGCCTTCATGATCGACCCCCAGCCGACGGTTCTCAGCCTGACCGATGCCGCGGCGACCAAGCTCCGCGACCTGACGAAGGAAGAGGCCAACCCGGAGATCGGGCTGCGGGTGTACATCTATAGCGGCGGCTGCTCCGGCTACCGCTACGGGATGATGCTTGAAGACGCCCCGACCCCGGACGACAAGGTCCTCGAGGCGAACGGCGTGAAGGTTTACGTCGACGGCAACAGCGTCGCGCTCCTGTCCGGCTCGCAGATCGACTATGTCGACACCCTGATGGGCGCGGGCTTCACGGTGAACAACCCGAACGCGGTCGCGGCCTGTGGCTGCGGCTCGAGCTTCCGGACCGCGGACGACGCGGGCAGCGCCCGCTCCTGCGCTCACTGACCGCACCAAGCCCCGCCTGAGGGAGCCGCCCGAAGCCGCCGGAACCCCGGCGGCTTCTCGATTCACGGCCACCCGGCGCGTCCGTCCCGCCTAGACTCGGGTCTCCGATGGAGATCCCGCTCTTCCCCCTCCGAACCGTCCTCTGTCCGGGAATCGCCCTGCCGCTCCATGTGTTCGAGCCGCGCTACCGGTTGATGACCGAGCGCTGCGTCGAGAGCTCGTCCCCGTTCGGGATCGTCCTCATCCGCGAGGGTCGCGAGACCGGCCCGGGAACAGTTGCGCTCGCCGGGATCGGGACCCTGGCGGAGATCCGCGAGGCGGCGCGTCGCCCGGACGGCCGGTACGACCTGCTGGTCGTCGGCACCGGCCGGTTCGCGATCGAGGAGGTGGACGCGGAGCGGGAGCCGTACCTGCTCGGCCGGGTCGTGCTGCTCGACGAGGATGTCGGCGACGTGGATCGGTCGACCACCCTGGCGGCCCGGACGATGCGCCGGTTCGTGGCGTACCTCCAGCTCCTCCAGCCGTTGGAGGGCGAGACGGCTGACGAGATCGACGTTCGGGTCGAGATCGAGACCGAAACCGGTGAGGCGGAGGAGCCGGAGGTCGGGGATGTGGTCGTCGAGCTGGAGATCGAGCCGGAGACGTCGCCCGAAGCCAGCGGGTCGAGTGCCGTCGCCGACCTGGGTCCGCCGGCCTCCGAGGCCCCCCCGGACTCCGAAGAGGAGGCAAAGCGCAACGCGAAGCTCAACGCGGCCGCGCGGCGCCTCCTGATCCCGGACGACCCGACGACCCTCTCGTACCTCTTCAGCGGGATCATCCAGATCGATCCGCCACGCCGTCAGCGCCTGCTCGAGGCGGCGACGACCGAGGACCGCCTCAAGCTCCTCGACGAGTTGATCGACCGCGAGCTGTGGATGCTCCGCCGTCGGTTCCGCTTCTACACCCCGGACGACCGGCAAGCGTCGGTGCGCCGGAGCTGACGGAGCTGACGGGCGGGGGTTCCGACAGCGACTCGATTCGGGGATGATCAGCGCGATGCGACGGATCCTCCTGTGGATGGCCGGCAATCGATGGCTGCGCGACCACGTACCTCGGCTGTGGTTCGCCCGCCGGGCGGTGCGCCGATTCCTCCCTGGCGAGGACGCGGCCGCGGCCCTCGACGCGGGCGAGCGGTTCAAGCGCGATGGGATCGGCACGATGTACACGCGCCTCGGCGAGAACCTGGCCCGGATCGAGGAGGCCGACGAGGTCGCGGCCCATTACCTGGGCGTATACGACGAGATCGTCCGGCGCGGCCTCGACGGTGAGGTCTCGGTCAAGCTCACCCAGCTCGGGTTCGATCTCGAGGTCGAGCGGACCTTCGGCCACGCGTCGCGCCTCGCCGCGCGGGCGGCCGACGTGGGCGGCGTGCTGTGGATCGACATGGAGGGCAGCGCCTACACGGAGGGAACGATCGCGTTCTACGAACGCCTCAAGGCCTCTTATCCGAACGTCGGCCTGGCGATCCAGGCGTACCTGCGGCGAACGGCAGCGGACATCCAGCGGCTCCTCCGGCTCGACCCCGCGTTCCGGCTCGTCAAGGGCGCGTACGCCGAGCCGGCGACGATCGCGTACACGGCGAAGGGGGACGTGGACACGAACTTCGTTGCGCTGGCGGTCGCAATGCTCGAGGCGAAGCGCGACGGCCGGAAGGTGCGCGCGGCAATGGGAACCCACGATGTCCGCCTGATCGAACAGATCACCGAGCACGCGCTGGCGATGGGCCTCGACCGGTCGGCGATCGAGGTCCAGATGCTGTACGGGATCCGCGAGGACCAGCAACGCCGGCTGGCCCGCGAGGGCTATCCGGTCCGCGACCTCGTCGCGTACGGCGAGGCGTGGTATCCGTGGTACATGCGCCGGCTCGCGGAGCGCCCGGCGAACGTCATCTTCGCCCTCCGCCAGATGCTCCCGTAGGCGCGGACCCTTCGCGCCAATCTACGCATGGGCAGCGTGGTAGGCGCGCATCGAACGGGCGCTCGTAGCTGACGGACCCGGCTCGCCGTCAGGCGGCCGGCGCCACCCGGCTCGTGATCGCGAGCATGTTGCCCTCCAAGTCGTCGAAGAACGCCAGCCACTCCTCGACGCCCGTCTGGTCGTCAGTGAAGATCAGGTGGGGGGCGCCGCTGAACTTCACGCCCCGGCCCTGAAGTTCCTCGTACGCGCCGTGGATGTCGTCGACGAGGAAGTACAGGACGGAGCCCGGTCGCCACTTCTCCTCGTCCGCGTGGAGGTAGAGCCGCACGCCCCCCATATCGAAGAACATGAGGTCCCCGAACGTGAATACGTGTGGCAGCCTCAGCGTGTCGCGGTAGAACGCCTCCGTGCGGGCGACGTCGCGGGCATAGAGCGACACCTGGGCGATCGGGCCGAGACGGAGGGCGGTGGAGGTCATCGGCCTACTCGCTGAACCGTTCTTCCTTCCACGGGTCGGCGTCGTTGTTGTAGCCGTAGCGCTCCCAGAAGCCCGGCTGGTCGTGATCGAGGAACTCGAGGCCCCGGATCCACTTCGCGCTCTTCCAGAAGTAGCGCTTCGGGACGAGGAGCCGCAGTGGGTAGCCGTGCTCCGGGTCGAGCGGCTTGCCGCCGAACGTTTCGGCGAGGAGCACGTCGTCGTCGTCCAGCACGGTTAGCGGCAGGTTCGCCGTGTAGCCCTGCTCGGAATGGGCGACGACGTGGGAGGCCGACGGCTTGAGCTGGGCGAGCCGGAGGATCTCCTGGATTACGCCCTCCCACACCGTGTCGAGCTTCGACCAGCGTGTGACGCAGTGGATGTCCGTGTTGACGGTCTTTCGGGGGAGCGCCTTGAACTGGTCCCAGGTCAGGGTGAACGCCGCGTCGACGGCGCCGAACACGCGGAAGTCCCACTTCGCGAGGTCCGTCCGCGGGACGGAGCCGTAGTGGAGAACCGGGAACTTGTCCGTCTTGTACTGGCCGGGCGGGATCCGGCTCGCGATTTCCGGGTCCATCTGGGTGGTGCCGAACAGGCGCTCGAACATCGGGGTCTCCGTGTGGTGCGCGCTATCCTCCCACGTTTTCGCGGTCAAGCCGGCCGCCCCGCTAACGGCGTGCGTTACCCTTCGGGCCGTGAATCCGCCCGATCCCACTCCCGCGACGTCAGCGCGCGCCTCGGCTCCCGACGAGGGGCGCCGGGTCGTGATCGTCATGCCCGCCTACAACGCGGCCCAGACCCTCGAGCGGACCTACGCCGACATCCCCCACGCGATCGTCGACCGGATCATCCTCGTCGACGACGTGTCGCACGACCAGACCGTCGACATCGCTCGCAACCTGGGCCTCGAGGTCATCGTCCACCGCCAGAATCGCGGCTACGGCGGGAATCAGAAGACGTGTTACGCCGCCGCGCTCGAGGCGGGCGCCGACGTCGTCGTCATGCTCCACCCCGACTACCAGTACGACGCCACGCGGATTCCCGCCCTCATCGAGCCGATCCTCGACGGCCGGGCGGACCTCATGCTCGGCAGCCGGTTCCTCGGCGACCCGCTCGCGGGCGGGATGCCGCGCTGGAAGTACGTCTCGAATCGGTTCCTGACGATCGTCGAGAACCTTGCCTTCGGGCTCAGGCTGTCCGAGTACCACACCGGACTCCGGGCGTACAGCCGCCACCTGCTCGAGACGATCCCGTACCAGCTGAACAGCGACGATTTCGTGTTCGACCAGGAACTGATCGCCCAGGTGGTCGCGGCCGGGATGCGCAACCGGATCGGCGAGGTGGCGGTGCCCACCAGGTATTTCGAGGAGGCCAGCTCGGTCGGCTTCCGGCGGAGCGTCGTGTACGGGCTGTCGACCCTCCGCGTGGTCGCCCGCTACCTCCTCCACCGATTGCGCGTCCGTCGCTCGCCGAAGCTCGCCGCGCGCCCGCCGGGTCGCTGAGCCGGTGCGAGTCGCTCCCCGGTTCGTCATCCGAGCCGTCGTAGGCATCACGATCTCCGTCCTCGCATTCGCCCTCGTGTTCCGGTCCGTCGACCCGGAGATCACGGGGCGGATCCTGTCCGAGGCGGCGCCCGGCTGGCTCGCCCTCGTCGCGGTCTTCCTCGTCGTCGACGTGCTCATCCGGGCGGTTCGCTGGCGCCGGCTGTTGGCGCCGATCCGCGACGTGCCCTTCCGAGCGACGCTCGCCTACCTGCTGATCGGCTACCTCGCGAACAACGTCCTCCCGGCCCGGCTCGGTGAGCTCGTCCGGTGCCATTACCTGGGCGATCGCGAGGGCATCAGCCGGACGACCGCGCTCGGGACGGTCGTCGTCGAGCGCGTCGTCGACATCGCGGTGGTCGTCGCGATCGCCGCGTTCGCCATCATCGTCCTGAGCATCCGCGGCCTCGTCGCGAGCGCCGTACTCGTGGGTGTCGCGATCGTCGTGCTCCTCGTCATCGCCCTCGCGATCGGCATCGCGGCGCACCGGATCCCCGGCGCGGAGCGCGTCGCCAGGGCCGCCGCGCGCTGGCCGCGGGTTGGGGAGCTGACCACGAAGTTACGCCACGGCCTCGCGGTCGCCGGGCGGCCGCGGACCCTGTTCGAGGCGCTGGCGTTGAGCGTCGTCGCGTGGGGGGCCACGCTGCTCGCGTTCGCGGCCGCGGGCCAGGCCGTCGGGGTGGAGCTGACCGTCGGCCAGGCGTCGCTCCTGGCGGCCGGCGTCGCGCTTGCGGCGGCGATCCCGTCCGGGCCGGCGGCACTCGGCACGTTCGAGCTCGCCGGCGTCCGGATCGCCCAGGCGTTCGGGGTCGCGGCCGAGCCGGCGTTCGCGATCGCGCTGCTCGTCCA
>JBBDZZ010000070.1:0-22308 GCA_040899885.1 Chloroflexota bacterium
GGCGGCGTCTCTACGGGGCGAGCCGCGAACGATAGGCCCCGCGCGGCGGCACGTGCAACTCGATCGGATCGAGCCCTGGGCGGATCACGTCGCTGTGGCCGTCGGGTTCCTGACGTCCCTACGTCGGGACGTTATCCTCCGTTCCGATGAACCTGATCGAACTCTTCCTGCAACCGGAAACCTACCTCGCCCTGCTGACGCTGACCGCCCTGGAGATCGTTCTCGGGATCGACAACGTCATCTTCATCTCGATTCTCGTCCAGCGTCTACCTGCCGCCCAACGCGACACGGCACGGCTGATCGGCCTCGGGCTCGCGGCCGGGATGCGCATCCTCCTGCTGCTGACGATCACGTTCATCATCGGTCTGACCCAGCCGCTGTTTGCTCTATTTGGGCGCGACTTCTCGTGGCGCGACGTCATCCTCATCGGCGGCGGGCTGTTCCTGCTCTGGAAGGCCACGACCGAGATCCACATGTCGCTGGAAGGGGAGGATGCAACGGCGACACCTGGGGGATCGGCGTCCTTCGGAGGGGTGATCGTTCAGATCCTCCTGCTCGACCTGGTCTTCTCGCTCGACTCGGTGCTGACGGCGGTCGGCGTGGTCGACGAGGTCCCGATCATGGTTGCCGCAATCGTCATCGCCGTCGGAGTCATGCTCTTTGCTTCGGGGCCGCTGTCGAGGTTCGTGCATCAGCACCCCTCGGTGAAGGTGCTGGGCCTCTCGTTCCTTCTGCTCATCGGTGTGACCCTGATCGCCGACGGCTTCGGGCTCCACATCGACAAGGCATACATCTACGCGGCGATGGGGTTCAGCGTCTTCGTCGAGGCGCTTAACTTGCGCTCGCGACGGCGCCGCGGCGGGCCGGTCGAGCTCCACCCGAGGGTCAAGGAGCCCGACCCGAACGCCGCGTAGCGATCTGCCCGCTGAAGACAAAGACCGGGTCACGCCGCGGGGATACCGTCGGGCGCGCTCATGCGCCGGCGGCGCCGGAGGGGAGACGGCGCCGCCGAACGCGTGGAGAGAGCTTCAGGCGACCGCGGTTGCCTCCTCCGGGACGGGCTCCGACGCCGCCACCGTTGCCCCATCGGGCGATTCGCCGAGCGAGCTCGCCTGGGCGGTGAGGGTCTCGGCCGCGGACTCGGCGTCGTAGTCCTTCTTCTTCCGGCCGGACAGCATCTCGACGTGGGCCGCGACAACCTCAGTCTTCCAGTGCCTCAGGCCGCGGTCGTCGTCCCAGGTGCGGGTCTGGATCCTCCCCTCGATCGCGACCTGCTGGCCCTTCCCGAGATACGTGCCGCAGATCTCCGCGAGCCGGTCCCACGTGACGACGTTGTGGTACTCGGCTCTCTCCTTGCCGTTCCCCGCGTACTCGTTCGTCGCGACGGAGAACTGGGTGACGCTCTTGCCGCTTGCGAGGCTGCGCATCTCCGGGTCGCGCGTCAAACGCCCGGTCAGAACGACCTTGTTCACGGTCCGGTCTCCTTCTCGGTCGGCCGGTGGCACCGGTTCCCGACCCTGCGTGGTCCGGCGGGATCGACGCGGCGGGCGAAGAGTGCCGGCCTCGGCGGTCCAGGCCCTTGGCGGGTCGGCGGTCGGCGAGGCCGGCGGTAAAGGCGGGCATTGGTCAACCTAGCAGGCAGCCCTGCACGGCCACGTATCGGCGGCTAACCTGCGGCTTGGCCGGGCGGGACACAGTACGTCCCACTGGGGCGAGCAGCCTTATCACAGTGGCTGATCGGGAGACCGCAGCGCGAGCGTGGAGGCCGCTGGCTTATGGCCAATCGCGTCGACTACCACGCGGGCAGTGCCCTTGAATGATCAGCCAGCGTGATTGGCCGACCTGTCAGCCCGCCGCGGCCTCCCCGGCGTCTGTCGCCGCAGGCGCCGCAGGAGCGGTCGGTGGCGGCGGAGCAGCTTTCGCCTTCCGGCGGCGCCCGCCGTTCGCTGGGGCCGGCGTCGAGGCGCCGATCTGTCGGGTGACAAGGCCGCCGTGGACCGCCGACACGGTCGTTAGCCCCTCGATCCGCCCGTCGGCCTGCGGAGCGTAGGTGCCGAACAGGTCGCAGAACAGCGACACGAGCTCGGGGTCGAACTGCGTCCCGGCGTGCCGCCGCAGCTCGAAAATCGCCTGGTCGTGGGACATCGCCCCCTTGTACGGCCTGTCGTGGGTCATCGCGTCGTACGCGTCGGCGACCGCGACGATCCGCGCGCCGAGCGGGATGTCGTTGCCGCGCAGGCCGTACGGATAGCCGTGACCGGAGAAG
Source organism: Chloroflexota bacterium (assembly GCA_040899885.1). GTDB lineage: Bacteria > Chloroflexota > Limnocylindria > Limnocylindrales > CSP1-4 > JACDAV01. The sequence goes on from JBBDZZ010000070.1 coordinate 2,267, forward strand.
CGCTCGTGGTGGTGGAGGATGATCGGGACCGCGTCCTTGAGAGCGGTCGCCTGCTCGAGGATGACCTGCCCGATCCGGGGGTGCTGGACGACCGACCGCCACTCGGCCGAGGTCAAGGACGACGGCTTCTCGAGGATCTCGATCGGGACCGCGACCTTGCCCACGTCGTGGAGGATCGCCGCGATCCGCAACCGCTCGATCTCGACGTCTCCGAGGGCTAGGTGGTAGCCCATCGCCGACACGATCGTGGCGATCAACGCCGACGGCTGGCCGCCGTAGTGGGGGAGAGGCGAGATGACCGATGTCAGCGATGCCGTCGCGGCCTCGCGGGCCAGCCTGCCGATCTCGACGGCGCGAGCTCGCCCGGCCGGCGAGATCGGAGCCCGAGGCACCCGGGCATCGTCGTCCGGCTCGGCGAAGATGTAGGTCTGGTTGCGCCCGAGCGACTTCGCCGAGTACATCGCCGCGTCCGCGTCGCGGACGAGGTTGTCGACCCGCAGCTGCTGGCCCACCCCGCCGGCGATCCCGATCGAGATCGTGACGCTGATCGTCGTGTTCGGATCGACCGAGAACCGAAGGCGCTGAACGAGGTCGCGGAGCTTCTCGGTGAGGGTCGCCCCGTCCTCGACCTCGGTCTCGACCAGGAGGAGCATGAACTCCTCGCCGCCGTACCGGCCGACGACATCGGTCTGGCGGAGGTTCGCCTTGATCTCCTGGGCGACGCCCCGGAGGACCACGTCGCCGACCCCGTGGCCGTGGGTGTCGTTGACGGCCTTGAAGTGGTCGATGTCGACGAACGCCACCGAGAGGGGGCGGTTGTAACGGCTCGACCGCTCGACTTCGTTGAACAGTGCGGCCAGCAGGGACTGGCGGTTGGCGACCCCGGTCAGCTTGTCGACCGTCGCCGCTTCCTGGGTGGCCGCGATCGCGACCGAGATCCCGTTGACCGCGTGGGCAAGCCTCGCCTCGAGGCCGCCGAGGGGCACCTTGACCTCCACCCCGAGCTCCCCTTCGGCGATCCGCTCGGCGGCCCTGACCAGGCGCACGAAGCGGAGCCGGACGAAGCCGAACACGAGGAGCGAGGTGAGCGACACTCCGAGGGTCCCGGCGACGAGCGCCGCGATGATCGACGGGGTACCGTGCTCGAACCACGCGTCCAGCGCGTGGGGGTCGAGGAATACGAGTACGACAAGGCCGACCGGGGCCAGCAGGCCCAGGCCGCCCAGGATGCGCATCACCCTCGAAGGCTACGTCGAGGGGGTGCATGGGGGCCCGCACCGTTGGTACCGGTGGCCAGCCGCCGCTCGTACCCCACCACCCGGTACCCACCCGGCGGGGGACCCCGCGCTGGTATACTCCGGCCGTCCTCGACAGCCGTGGGCACCGGGACCCGCGATCCAGGAGGTCGAAGATCGCTCGAGACAGGGGCACCGCCCGTCCCGTGAGACGGACGAGCTCCCAGGCCCGAACGGCCCGCCGATCGCTCGGCGGCACACGGGAGACGACTATCCAGGTCCCAAGACCCCGAGCTTGGGGCCTTTTCGTTTGCCCGGGGCCCTCCTGATGCCCGCCACGGTGATCGTCGGGCTCCAGTGGGGCGACGAGGGAAAGGGCAAGACCACCGACTTCCTCGCCGAGCAGGTCGCGATGGTCGTCCGCTACCAGGGCGGCGACAACGCCGGCCACACCGTGGTCAGTGGCGACGAGGTCTTCAAGCTCCACCTCGTCCCCTCGGGCGTCCTGTACCCGCACATCACCTCGGTCATCGGCAACGGCGTCGTCGTCAACCCGGCGACCCTCATCTCCGAGCTGGACATGCTTTCGGCGCGCGGCATCGAGACGTCGCGGGTCCGGGTCAGCCGGGCGGCGCACGTGATCATGCCGTACCACGTCGCCCTCGACCGGGCGATGGAAGCCCGCCTCGGCGACGGCAAGGTCGGGACCACCGGACGGGGGATCGGGCCGGCCTACGGCGACCGAGCGTGGCGGGTCGGGCTCCGCATGGAGGATCTCCTCGACCGCACGACGCTGTGCGAAAGGCTCGAGGGGGTGCTCCCCGACAAGAACACCCTCCTCGGCGTCCACGGCATTGCGCCGCTCAGCGTCGACGCCCTCGCCACCGAAGCCGCCGCGTGGGGCGAACGGCTGTGTGACCACCTCGACGACACGACCGCGCTCGTCCAGGAAGCGCTCCGGCGCGGCGACCACGTCCTTCTCGAAGGCGCCCAGGGCACGCTGCTTGACCTCGATCACGGGAGTTACCCGTACGTCACCTCGTCCAACCCGGTCGCCGGGGGGGCCTGCACCGGAGCCGGCATCGGCCCGCTCCAGGTCGACGAGGTCATGGGGGTGATGAAGGCCTACTCGACCCGGGTCGGGTCAGGCCCGTTTCCGACCGAGCTGACCGACGGGATCGGGAAGGGGATCGCCGAGCGAGGTCGGGAGGTCGGAACGACGACAGGCCGGCCGCGGCGGGTGGGCTGGTTCGACGCGGTTCCGCTCCGGCATGCGGTCGCGATCAACAGCGTGAGCAGCATCATGCTCAACAAGCTCGACATCCTGTCCGGGATCGACTCGATCGCGATGTGCGTCGGGTACGAGATCGACGGGCGGCGGGTCGACAGCTGGCCGTCGAGTGTCGCGGCCCTCGCGCGCGCGGTTCCGATCTACGAGCAGTTCCCGGGCTGGCGCGAGGACCTCCACGCGGTCCGCGCCCTGGCCGACCTGCCAGCCAACGCCCGCCAGTACGTGGCGGCGCTCGAGGATCAGGCCGGCGTCCCGATCGTCCTCCTGTCGGTCGGACCGGAGCGGACGCAGACGATCGAGCGGGCGTGGCGCCCGATGCGCAACCGGGCGGGTGTGCCCGCGTGAGCCTCCTCCAGCCGACGCGGATCCTCATCGTGGGGGGCGGCGGCCGCGAGCACGCACTGGCCTGGAAGCTCGCTGCAGAGCCGGGCGTCAACGAAGTCATCGTCCTGCCGGGCAGCGATGGGATCGCCGAGGAACCCCGCGTCCGGATTGCGCCCGTTCCCCAGACGGACGCGCGCGCCATCATCGACACCTGCCGCGCGCGGGCGGTGGAGCTCGTCGTCATCGGGCCGGAGCAACCGCTGGCGGAGGGCCTCGTCGACGAGCTGCGTGACGCCGGGATCACGGTGTTCGGGCCCACCGCGGCGGCCGCCCGGATCGAGACCTCCAAGGCGTTCTGCCACGCCGTCGCGGCCGCCGCGGGCGTGCCGATGGCCAGGTCGCGAACTTGTTCGTCGGTCGCGGAGGCGATGCGGGCAATCGAGGAGCTCGCCGGCGAGGGCCACGGGTTCGTCGTCAAGGAGGACGGCCTCGCGGCGGGCAAGGGCGTGATCGTGTACGACGCGTCCGACGCGGCGTTGGCTGGCGCGCACCTCGAGGGCATCTACGACCGCGCTCCCAGGGCGACGGTCGTGGTCGAGGAGCGGCTCCACGGTCGGGAGGCAAGCGTCATCGCCGTGACCGACGGCCGGGATGTCCTCGCCCTGCCGGCGGCCCGGGATCACAAGCAGCTCCGCGACGGCGACGTGGGAGGGAACACCGGCGGCATGGGCGCCTACAGCCCGCTGCCCGACCTGCCGGACGAGGCGGTCGCCGAGATCGTCGACGCGTTCCACCGGCCGGTGATCGCGGAGCTCGCGCGGCGCGGCAGCCCGTTCGTCGGCGCGCTCTACGCGGGCCTCATGTTGACCGAGAGCGGCCCCGTCCTCCTCGAGTTCAACGCGCGGTTCGGGGATCCCGAGACCCAGGTGATCCTGCCCCGACTCGCGACCGCACTCGGTCCGGTGCTCCGGGCCGCTGCTCGCGGGGAGCTCGCCGCGGCCGCCGCGACAATGGGGCTCCGCTCCGCGATCCTCCCGACCACCGCCGCGGCGTCGGTCGGGGTCGTCCTTGCCGGCGAGCATTACCCGGCGATCCGCAGCACCGGCGAGCCGATCGAAGGGATCGAGGCCGCGCGCGTCACCGGAGCACTCGTTTTCCACGCCGGCACGAGCCACGACGCCGACGGTGGCTGGCGGACCGACGGCGGGCGCATCCTCACCGTCGTCGGGCGTGGGCAGGAGATGGCGGAGGCACGTGCCGCCGCGGAGCGAGCCGCCGACGAGATCCGCTGGCCCGGGATGCAGCGGCGCCGAGACATCGCGGCGAACCCCCCGGTCCCCGAGGCCGTGGCTTGATCCGGCGCTACACGCTGCCCGAGATCGGCGCGCTGTGGTCCGACGAGGCGCGGTTTGGGCAGATGCTCCGGGTCGAGCTCGCCGTCGCACGCGCCCAGGCCGCCCGCGGGCTCGTGCCCGCGGAGGCGCTGGCGGCGATCGAGTCCCGTGCCCGCGTCGACGTCGACCGGATCGGCGAGATCGAGAAGGCCACCGATCACGACGTCGTCGCGTTCGTCAGCCAGGTCGCCGAAAGCATCGGCCCGGAGGGCCGCTTCCTCCACCTGGGCCTGACGAGCAGCGACGTCGTCGACACCGCGCTCGCGCTCCAGCTCCGCGCCGCGGGCGAGCTGCTCCTCCGCGACGCCGACCGGCTCCTCGCGACGATCGTCGCGCGCGCCCGCGCGGAAGCGAACACCGTGATGATGGGCCGGACCCATTCGGTCCACGCCGAGCCCACGACCCTCGGCCTCAAGCTCGCCGGCTGGGCCTTCGAGGTCCATCGCGGGCGGGTCCGCCTCGCGGCCGCGGTCGACGAGATCGGGACCGGCAAGATCTCCGGGCCGGTCGGGACGTACAGCCACCTCGGGCCGGACGTCGAGGCGGAGGTCCTGTCCGAGCTTGGCCTGCACGCCGACCCGGTCAGCACGCAGATCGTCCAGCGCGACCGCCACGCGGCGCTCCTCACCGCGATCGCGATCCTGGGAGGCTCGCTCGAGCGGTTCGCAACCGAGGTCCGCAACCTCCAGCACACCGAGATCGGCGAGCTCCAGGAGCCGTTCAGGACCGGCCAGAAGGGCTCGTCCGCGATGCCCCACAAGCGCAACCCGATCCTCGCCGAGCGGGTGGCCGGCCTCGCCCGGCTGCTCCGCGGCTACGCCCACACCGCGCTCGAGAACCAGCCGCTGTGGCACGAGCGAGACATCAGCCACTCGTCGGCGGAGCGGGTCATCCTGCCGGACGCGACGATCCTCCTCGACTACCTCCTCGTGAAGATGACCGGGCTCGTCGACGGGCTCGTGGTCCGCTCGGAGCGGATGCGCGAGAACATCGATCGTGGTCTGGGTCTCCATGCGAGCAGCCGCGTGCTCGTCGCTCTCGTCGAGCAGGCCGGGCTGTCCCGCGACGATGCCTACGCGATCGTCCAGCGGGCCGCGCTCCGGGCGGCCGACGAGCGCCGGCCGCTACGTGACCTGCTGGCGATCGACCGGACGGTCGCCCGCAAGCTCAGTCTCGCCCAACTCGACGCGTGCTTCGACGACGCGGCGTTTCTCAGGCACGTCCCGGAGGTGATCGCCCGACTCGACGCCCTCGTTCCGACAGCGGTGCGGGCGGGCAGGTGACCACCTCGTCCTTCGTCCGCTCCGGGAAGGTGCGGGACCTGTACGCGATCGGGCCGGACCGGCTGCTGCTCGTCGCGTCCGACCGGATCAGCGCCTTCGACGTCGTCCTGCCGACGCCGATTCCGGACAAAGGCAAAGTGCTCACCGGCCTGTCGCGGTTCTGGTTTGCGGAGACCGAGCGGATCGTTCCGAATCACCTGCTGGCGACGGACCTCGCCGACGTCGATCCGATGGACTGGCCACGGTTGTCCGGCGAGGACCGCCGGCCTCGCGCCGACGAGCTCGCCGGCCGGATGATGCTCTGCCGCCGCGTCGACGTGCTCCCTGTCGAGGTCATCGTCCGCGGCTACCTCGCCGGTTCCGGCTGGAAGGACTACCGCGCGACCGGGTCGATCTCGGGCATTCGCCTGGAGCCCGGTCTCCGGGAGGGCGAGCGACTTCCGGAGCCGATTCTCACCCCGTCGACCAAGGCCGAACTCGGGCTGCACGACCAGACGATCACCTTCGACCGGATGGCTTCGATCGTCGGTGGGCCGGTGGCCGAGAAGGTCCGCCACGCGGCGCTCAGGCTGTACGGCCTCGGCGCCGAGATCTGCGAGCGTGCCGGGATCATCCTGGCCGACACGAAGTTCGAGTTCGGGGTCTGGCCGGGCGACGAGGACCTCGTGCTCGTCGATGAGGTTCTCACTCCGGACTCGTCCCGCTTCTGGGATATGGCCGCGTGGTCGCCGGGCGGCCCGCAGCCCAGCTTCGACAAGCAGTACGTCCGCGACTGGCTCGAGGCGCAGACGTGGGACAAGACCGACCCCGGACCTGAGCTGCCGCCGGACGTCGTGGCCGGGACACGGGCACGCTACGTCGAGGCATTCGAGCGGATCACCGAGGCGAGCTTCGACCGGTACGTCGGGGAGGACGACTTCGCCCCATGATGAACTTCCGCTTCGCCGTCAATGTCACCCCGAAACCCGGCATCCTCGATCCGCAGGGTCGCGCGGTCCAGGGCAGCCTCGGCCATCTCGGGATCGACGGCGTGTCGGACGTGCGGGTCGGGCGGCGCGTGGAGCTCACGGTTGAGGCGGCGGACGAGGGCGCGGCGCGGGCGGTCGTCGAGCGGCTCGCCTCGGACCTCCTCTCGAACCCACTGATCGAGGCGTATACCGTCGAGGTCCTCGGCGCCGCGTCGTCGACGCTCTCCGCGGCGAAGGTCCGATGAAGGTCCGGATCGGCGTCGTCGTCTTCCCCGGTTCGAACCGCGATATCGACGCCGTCAACGCTCTCGAGCTGGCCGGAGCCGAACCCGTCCGCCTGTGGCACGAGCAGTCGTCTCTCGACGGCGTGGCGGGCGTGCTCCTGCCCGGCGGTTTCGCGTACGGCGACTACATCCGGGCGGGGGTGATCGCCCGGTTCAGCCCGGTCATGCGATCCGTGGCCGCATTCGCGGCGGACGGCGGGCTCGTCCTCGGGATCTGCAACGGCTTCCAGGTGCTCGCGGAGGCCGGGCTCGTGCCGGGCGCGCTTCTCCGCAACCACGGGCTGCGCTTCGTGTGCCGCCAGGTCGCGATCGTCCCGGAGCGGCTGGATTCGCCGTTCACGTCGCTCGTCGGCGAGCGGCGAGCGCTCCGCATGCCGGTCGCCCACGGCGAGGGTCGCTACTACGCGGACGACGCGACGCTCGACGCGATCGAGCGCGACGGCCAGGTCCTCTTCCGCTACGCCGCGCTCGACGGCACGCCTTCACGCGACCCGTCCGACCACGCAAACCCGAACGGCTCGCTCCGCGGGATCGCCGGCGTGGCGAATGCGGCCGGCAACGTCGCGGGACTCATGCCCCATCCGGAGACGGCGGTCGAGTCGGTCCTCGGATCGGACGACGGGCTCCTCGTGATCCGCTCCTTCGTCGAGAGCACCCGCAGCGGAGCCGCCAGCGGCGCCCACGTGGAGGCCGCCGTGGCCGGAGTTCGATGACCGTCGCCACGCGAAGCGCGCCGGCGATGCCGCTCCACCGCCGGCTTGGCCTGACCGACGGCGAGCTCGACGCGATCCGCGACCGGCTCGGGCGCGAGCCGAACGACCTCGAGCTCGCGATCTTCAGCGTCATGTGGAGCGAGCACTGCTCGTACAAGAGCTCGAAGCCGCTCCTCCGGACGCTGCCGACCGCGGGCACCGGCGTCGTCGCCGGGCCGGGTGAGAATGCCGGCGTCATCTCGATCGGCGACGGCCTCGCGGTGGCGTTCAAGATCGAGTCGCACAACCACCCTTCCGCGGTCGAGCCGTACCAGGGCGCTGCGACGGGAGTCGGTGGGATTCTCCGCGACATCTTCACGATGGGCGCGCGGCCGATCGCGGTCCTCGACGCGCTCCGGTTCGGCGACCCGGCCGACCCACGGACCCGCCACCTCGTCGACGGCGTCGTCCGGGGGGTCGGCGGGTACGGCAACTGCGTCGGGGTGCCGACGGTTGGCGGCGAGCTCGTGTTCGACCCGTCGTACCAGGGCAACCCGCTGGTGAACGTCATGGCGATCGGGCTGCTCGAGGAGCGGCTCCTCACGCGGGCCGCCGCGCCGGGGCCCGGCAATCTCGTCGTCCTGTTCGGCTCGACGACCGGCCGCGATGGGATCGGCGGAGCCTCTGTCCTCGCGAGCGCGACGTTCACCGATGATGAAACCTCGGGCCGATGGCTCGCAGGGGCGTCGCCTCGGACCTCGGTGAGCAATACCCAATCTAAGAGACCTTCAGTTCAGGTCGGCGATCCCTTCGCCGAGAAGCTCCTCATCGAGGCGTCGCTCGAGCTCATCGAGCGCGGACTTGTGGAGGGACTCCAGGACCTGGGCGCCGGCGGGATCAGCTGCGCGACTTCCGAGACCGCCGACCGGGCCGGCACCGGGATGATCGTCGACCTCGACGCCGTGCCCCGCCGCGAACCCGGCCTCGAGCCGTTCGAGGTGATGATCTCCGAGTCGCAGGAACGGATGCTCGCGGTCGTCCGGCCGGATCGGTACCCCGACGTCCGCGAGGTGTGCGAGCGCTGGGGACTGCCGTGCGCCGTCATCGGACAGGTGACCGGCGACGGGGACATCGCGATCGTCGAGGGCGGCCTGCGGCCCGACGGTCGCCCGGCGCCGGGCGCCCGCGAGATCGCCCGCATCCCGGCGGCGGCACTGACAAGCGACGCGCTCGTCCATGACCGGATCGCGGCCGCCCCGGCCCGCGTCCGTCAGGCTCCCGCGCCCGGCCTGCCGGCGAGTCCCGGCGACGGCCTGCCCGAGCGGGGCATGGATCCGGGTGCCGTGCTCCTCGCGCTCATCGGAAACGCAAACCTCGCGAGCCGCCGGCCGGTGTTCGAGCAGTACGACTCGAACGTCCAGGCGAACACCGTGGCCGGTCCCGGTCGCGGCGCCGCCATCGTGCGGATCAAGGGCACGACAAAGGCGATCGTCGCCTCGACGGACGCGAACCAGGGCGTCGGCGCCATTGACCCGTGGCTCGGCGCGGCGATGAGCGTCGCCGAGGCGACCCGTAACGTGTCGATCACCGGCGCGCGGCCGCTCGGCGTGACGAACTGCCTGAACTTCGGCGATCCGACCCGGCCGGAGGCGTTCTGGCAGCTGGGCGAGGCGGTCCGCGGCCTCGGCGACGCGTGCCGCGCGCTCGGGCTGCCGGTGACCGGCGGCAATGTCTCGCTCTACAACGAGTCGCCGGCCGGCGCGATCGCTCCGACGCCGGAGATCGGGGTCGTCGGCCTGCTCGACGACGTCGCCCAGCGGGTTGGTCCGGGCTTCGCGGCGGGCGGCGATGCGATCCTGCTCGTCGGCGAGGCGGCGCCGGGGCTGGCGGGGAGCGAGTACGCGGCGCTCGCTGGGGTGGCGGCCGAGGACGGCCCCCCGCATCTCGACCTCGACGGCGAGCGGCGGCTCCAGGAGTTCGTCCGCGACGCGGCAGGCCGAGGATTGCTCGCGTCCGCCCAGGACATCGCCGGTGGCGGCCTCGCCGTCGCCCTGGCCGAGTCCGCGTTGTGGGGGACCGCAGACGGCGGCCTGGGCGCCCGCGTCCGCGTCCCGGGCGCCTGCTCGCCGGCGGTCGAGCTGTTCGGCGAGAGCCCGTCGCGAGTCGTCGTGAGCTGCCGTCCGCGCCACGCCCCGGCGCTCGCGCTGCTCGCCCGGCAGCACGGCCTCGCGGTCGAGGAGATCGGCACCGTGGGCGGCGATCGGTTGGTCGTCGAGCTGGCCCGGTCCGGCTCGACCGGCGCGGCCGAGGAGCGTGGGTCGCGAGTCGCGGACGCCCTCGACGTGGCATTGTCCAGCGTGCGCCACGCCTGGGAGCACGGGCTGTCGCGGTCGCTCGGCTGGGAGGAAGGCTGACGTGTGCGGCGTGTTCGGGGCGGTCCTGCCCCGTGGGAGCGGCACGGAGGCGGCGGCCGTCGCCGCGCTCGGGCTGTTCGCGCTCCAGCACAGGGGCCAGGAATCGGCCGGTCTCGCGGTGAGCGACGGCGAGCAGCTGATGCTCTACAAGGATCTCGGGATGATCGCATCCGTCCTCGACGAACGGCGCCTGCCGAGCCTTCGCGGCGACCTCGCGATTGCCCATTGCCGCTATTCGACGACCGGCTCGACCGTCTGGGAGAACGCCCAGCCGACGTTCCGCCTTGGCCCGAACCGCGCGATTGCGATCGGCCACAACGGCAACCTCGTCAATACGCGCGAGCTGCTCGGACAGCTGCCCGGCGGGCGCGGCCGCCTGCCCGCGTCGACGGACACGGAGCTGCTGACCGCGCTCCTCGCCGACGAGCCGGCCGCGGACACGGTCGGGGCACTCCTGCGCGTGCTGCCCCGCGTCCGGGGTGCGTACACACTGGTCGTCCTCGACGAGCGGCGCGTCATCGGTGTCCGCGATCCATACGGCTTCCGGCCGCTGGTACTGGGCCGGCTCCGGACGGAGACGGCTGGCGGCGCGGGTCTCTGGGCGGACGACGAGGCGACCGGCTGGGTCCTCGCCTCGGAGACGGCCGCCCTCGACATCGTTGGCGCGGAGTTCGTGCGCGACGTGGAGCCCGGCGAGATCGTGATCCTCGAGCAGGGTCGCGAGCCCGTCTCGGTCCGGTTCGCCGAGCCGACGCAGGCGCTGTGCGTGTTCGAGCTGATCTACTTCGCCCGGCCCGACTCGTACATGGAGGGTCGCAACCTCTACGAGGTCCGCCGCCGGATGGGCATGCAGCTGGCGGCCGAGCACCCGGCGGATTCCGACATGGTCATGCCGGTCCCGGACACCGGTGCGCCTGCGGCCGCCGGCTACGCGGAGGCCTCCGGGGTGCCGTACCGCGAGGGCCTCGTCCGCAACCGCTACACGGGGCGAACGTTCATCCAGCCATCCCAGACGATGCGCCAGCGCGGGGTGACGATCAAGCTCAACCCGCTCCGCGAGGTCGTCCGAGGCCGGCGGCTGACGGTCGTCGACGACTCGATCGTCCGGGGCACGACGACCAAACAGATCGTCGACCTCCTGCGCCGCGCCGGCGCGGAGGAAGTCCACGTCCGGATCTCCGCGCCGCCGATCTACCACCCGTGCTTCTACGGGATCGACACGCAGGTCGAGACGGAGCTCATCGCGGCGACCCATTCCGTGGAGGAGATCCGGACGTTCATCGGGGCCGACTCGCTTGGCTACCTGTCGATCCGCGGCGTTCTCGCGGCGCTCGACCTGCCGTACGAGCGGTTCTGCTTCGCCTGCTTCGACGGCAAATACCCGGAGCCTGTCCCATACGACTCGGCAAGCCGCAAGTTCATCCTCGAGGAACCGGTCGGGGCACGTGGCTGATCGGCGTGCGGCCTACGCCGCAGCGGGAGTCGACGTCGAGGCGGGCGAGCGCGCCGTCGAGCTGATGCGGACCGCGGTCGAGTCGACCCGCCGGCCGGAGGTCATCGGTGGACTCGGCGGATTCGCGGCCGCCGTCGCGATGCCGGCTGGCTACCGCGATCCCGTGCTCGTGAGCTCAACCGACGGTGTCGGCACGAAGACCGCGATCGCCACAGCCCTCGCGCGATACGACAGCATCGGCCGCGACCTCGTCGCGATGTGCGCCGACGACGTCGTGTGCTGCGGCGCGACGCCGCTGTTCTTTCTCGACTACGTCGCCGTCGGACGCCTCGATCCGGTCGGGATCGCGGAGCTCGTCGAGGGAGTCGCAGCCGGCTGCGTCGACGCTGGGTGTGCGCTCGTCGGTGGCGAGACCGCCGAGCATCCGGGGCTCCTCGAGTCGGACTCGTTCGACATCGCGGGCTGCTGCGTCGGCATCGTCGAGCGCGACCGGCTCCTCGACACGCGCCTTCCGCGAGCCGGCGACGCGATCATCGGCCTCGCCTCGAACGGGCTCCACGCGAACGGCTACTCGCTCGTCCGGTCGCTCATCGAGCAGTGGCAGCTGGACCTGCACCGGCCTTACCAGGAGCAGCTCAAGCTGTCGCTCGGAGACGCGCAGACGGACCGCGCAGTCGCGGCCGAACCGGCCCACGCGCTCGCGACGCTCGGCGAGGTGCTGCTGACACCGACGCAGCTCTACACGCCGATTGTCCTCGGCCTGCGCGCCGCTCTCGATGCCGGAGGCAGCGAGCTGCGGGGCCTGGCCCACATCACAGGCGGCGGGCTGCACGGCAACGTCGCCCGGGCACTCCCCGAGGATCTTGCCGCGCGACTCGACCCGGGTCGCTGGCACGTGCCCTCGGTCATCCGGCTGTTCGCGGCGCTGGGCGGACTCGACGGGCCCGAGATGCGGGCGACATTCAACGGCGGGCTCGGGATGGTCGCTATCGTCCCGGGAGACGCCGTCCCGCTGGCGCTTGGCGCCCTCCATGCGGCCGGGGCCGAGGCGTGGCGAGTCGGCGAGGTCGTGCCGGCCGGTGGCGACGGTCGCTATGTCGAGGGACCGCTTTCGTCGTGATCCAGCACGCGACCGGGAGGATCGCGGTCGGCGTCTCCGGCGCCGGATCCAATCTCCGGGCGCTCGTTGCGGCCGCACGACGCGGGGACGTCGGCGGGGACGTCGTCCTCGTCTTCGCCGATCGGCCCTGCCCCGCGCTGGACTGGGCGGCCGAGGAGGGAATCGACACCGCGCTCGTCCCGGGTGGCGACGACACCGTGTTGGCCGATGTGCTCGAGGCGGCCGCGCCCGATGCCGTCGCCCTCGCCGGCTACCTGCGGATCGTCGGGCCGCGGGTCCTCGCGGCCTTCGGCGGCCGAATGCTCAACACCCATCCGTCGCTCTTGCCCGCGTTTCCCGGGGCGCACGCGGTGCGGGATGCGCTCGCCGCCGGCGTCGCGGTCGGCGGTGTGACCGTCCATCTCGTCGACGAGACCCTCGACGGCGGCCCGATCGTCGCCCAGGAGGCCGTCCGCATCCTGCCCGACGATGACGAGGCGGCCCTTCACCAGCGGATCAAGTCCGTCGAGCACCGGCTCCTGCCGCGCGCCGTGGCACTGCTCCTCGTCGGAGCGCTGTCCGTCGGATCGGGCGGCCGGCGGGCCCGGATCGACCTCGCCGCCGCGGATGAGCGCGCCCCGATCCCGCGCCGGGCGCTGCTGAGCGTGTCGGACAAGACCGGGCTTGCCGAGCTCGGCACGGGCCTCGCGCGCCTTGGGTTCGAACTCGTATCCACGGGCGGGACCGCGCGCGCTCTCCACGGCGCTGGCCTCGACGTGACCGACGTCGCATCGGTCACCGGGTTTCCCGAGATGCTCGACGGCCGGGTGAAGACCCTTCATCCGAACGTCCATGCGGGGATCCTCGCCGACCGCCGAACGGCCGAGCACCGCCGCCAGCTCGTGGCCGCGGCGATTGCGCCGTTCGACCTCGTCGTCGTCAACCTCTACCCGTTCGCCCAGGCCGTTGAGCGGCCGGGCATCTCGTTCGACGAGCTCGTCGAGGAGATCGATATCGGTGGACCGTCCCTCGTCCGTGCCGCCGCGAAGAATCACGCGAATGTCGCCGTCGTCACGTCGCCAGCCCGCTACCCGGCCGTCCTCGCCGCCCTGTCGGGGGAGGGCAGTGTTCCGGCGGGCCTGCGCGCCGCGCTCGCCGTCGAGGCGTTCCGCCACACGGCTGCCTACGACGCGCGGATCGCTGCTGAGCTGCCCCGCGCGATGGACGCCGCTGGCGTCGAGCTGCCGGACGAGCCTGGCCTGCCCCGGTCGAGCGACGTCTACCCGCCGACGCTGACGATCGGCCTCGAGAAGGTCGAGACGTTGCGCTACGGTGAGAATCCTCACCAGCTCGCCGCGCTCTACCGGCGCCCCGGCGCGCGGCCCGCGGACGGACCATTCGCGACCGGCGAGCCGCCACTCCAGGGCAAGGCGCTCAGCTACAACAACGTGCTTGACGCCTCGGCCGCGGCGGTGATCGGCCGGTCCCTCCGGGGCGCGGCCTGCGTGATCGTGAAGCACACGAACCCGTGCGGTGCGGCGGAGCGGGCGACGCTCCTCGAGGCGTGGCAATCGGCGCTCGCGGGCGACCCGCTCTCGGCGTTCGGTGGCGTCGTTGCACTGACCCGGGTCGTCGACGGGCCGCTGGCCGCGGCGCTGACCGCGATCTTCCTCGAGGTCGTGGTCGCGCCCGGGTTCGACGAGGCCGCCATCGAGGTGCTCGCCGCGAAACCGAGCCTGCGGCTCGTCGTCGATCCGACGCTCTCGTCGGACGACGCGCCACCGTCGCCGGACGCGACCGGGGCGATCAGGACCGCCGGCGGCGCCTTCCTCGTATCGACGCCGGACACGCTGGCGGACGACCCGGCCGAATGGATCCAGCCAACCTCACGCGCCCCGACCGAGGCCGAGCGCCGCGACCTCGACTTCGCCTGGCGCCTCGTGCGGGCGACGACGTCGAATGCGATCGTCATCGTCCGCGACGGGATGGAGATCGGCCTCGGGTCCGGCCAGACGAGCCGGGTCGACGCCGCGCGGCAGGCGGTCGCGAAGGCGCGGGCGATCCAGGGCGACGACGCGCTCCGCGGAGCCGCAGCCGCGTCCGACGCGTTCTTCCCGTTCCCGGATGCCGTCGAGGCGCTCCTGGAGGCCGGGGTCACGGCGATCGTCCAGCCGGGCGGCTCGGTTCGCGACACGGACGTGCTCGCGGCCGTCGAGCGGGCGGGCGCCACGATGCTCATCACGGGCCGCCGCCACTTCCGCCACTGACCGGCTGATCCCCGGTGGGTCGGAAGGCCCTGCTACGATCGGGGCCGCGGCCGGGAGGCAGGAGGCGCCCGGGCATCGGAGGGTTCGGATGAGGCGAGCCACGGGCGCCCGCGGCGCGTTCCCGGTACTCCTCGCGGCACTCGCGCTGGTGGCGCTGGCGTGCGGCAACGCCGTCCCGACCACGACTCCGATCAGTGCTGCCCCATCGTCGTCCGCGCGCACGGCGGCCAGCCCCACGGCTGTGCCGATCCCGAGCGCGACCATCCTGTCGCGCGCCGCCAGGCCGTGTGCCTACGTTCCCGGAGGTCCGGTGGCGGTCATCCCGCCCCGGTTCGTCCCATCGCCTCCCCGTCCCTCGGTGACCGCGACCTCGGTCGACCGGGCGACGACCAATCGGCAGCTCGAGCTGCTGAACGAGCTGTGGCGGCTCGTCGATCGAAACTACGTCGATCCCGCTGCCACGGGGGACGAGTGGGTCGCGGTTCGGGCCCGCTACCGGCAGATCGTCGAGAAGGGCGTCGCCGACAACGACTTCTACGTTCTTCTTCAACTCATGATCGATGAGCTTGGCGACCAGCACTCGTACGTCGAGAGCCCGGCCGACATCGCCGAGGGCGAGGCCGCGGTCGAAGGCGAGAACGACTACGTGGGCATCGGGGTTCTCGCCGAGGAAATCGAAGGAGGCGGGGCTGTCGTGATCGTCCCCTGGCCGGACAGTCCAGCGGCTCGCGCCGGCATTCGGGCTCACGACCTGATCCTCGCGGCGGATGGGGAGGCCCCGTACTATTTTGCCGGGAAGACCCGGCTTATCCGGCTTCGTGGCGAAGAGGGGACAACAGTCACGCTGACGGTTCAGCCACCGGGCGGCGTGCCCCGCGACGTCGTCGTGACGCGCGGGCGGATCCAGGGTCCACTGCCAATCGACACCTGCGTGATCCCGGGCACCCGCATCGCCTACGTCGCGTTGTTCACCTTGCTGGACGAAACGATCGACGACCAGCTCCGGACCGCCCTCGAGGCATTGGAAGCCGAGGGACCACTCGACGGACTCATCCTCGACAACCGGATGAACGGCGGCGGCTTCAGCACCGTCCTCAAGTCGATCCTGTCCCTCTTCGTCGCCGGCAACGTCGGCGAGTTCCGCAGCCCCAGCGAGACGCGCCCGCTCGACATCGAGCCGGTCGATATCGCCGGCTCGCAGGACTTCCCGATCGTGGTGCTCGTGGGGATCGAGACAGCAAGCTACGGCGAGATTCTCACCGGCGTCCTCCAGGCGGAGGGTGCGAAGGTCGTCGGAGAGCTGAGCTGGGGCAACGTCGAGACGCTGCACGGCTACGACCTCCCGGACGGGGGAAGGGCCTGGATCGCCAACGAGACCTTCGAGGCGACGCGCGCGAGGTACGGACCGTGGGAGGAGACCGGGATCATCCCGGACCGGATCGCGCCGTCCCGCTGGGACCTCTTCACCGAGGCATCCGATCCGGCCCTCCCGGTCGCGCTCGAGCTCCTCGGGATGCCGTGACCGTCGCCGCGGCCGGCAGGGTCGTCGTCGACGACGCGCCGCTCACCGTCCGCGAGCTTGTCGCGGTCGCGCGCGGCGCCGACATCGCCCTCGGCCCGGCGGCGGTCGAGCGGATCCGCGCGTCGCGTGCCGTCGTCGACCGCCTCGTGTCGGGCGACGAGCTGATCTACGGCCTGAACACGGGCCTCGGGCACGGACGCAACGAGCGACTGCCGGTCGATGTACTCGAGGCTGGCCAGGCCGTCGTCGTCCGGGCCCACGCTGGCGGTTTCGGGCCGCCGCTCGCGGTCGAGGTCGTCCGCGCGGCGATGGCGGTCCGGGTCGCGGGTATCGCCCGCGGCGGGTCCGGCGCGTCGCCGCCGATCGCGGAGACATACGTGGCGCTGCTCAACGCCGGGGTCCACCCGGTGGTCCCGCTCGTCGGGTCGATCGGCGCATCCGATCTCATGCACATGGCGGCGATCGCGCTCGTCGCGATGGGCGAGGGCGAGGCCGAGGTTCGCGGCGAGCGCCTGTCCGGCGCCGAGGCCCTCGCCCGAGCCGGCATCACGCCCCTCCGCCTCGGCCCGAAGGACGGGCTCACGGTAATCTCGGCGAACGGCGTCTCGATTGGGCACGCGGCGCTCGTTGTCGATCGGGCGCAGCGATTTGCGGATGCAGCGGACCTCGTCGTCGCGGTGTCCCTCGAGGCGGCCCGCGGCAACCCGTCGATCGTCGAGCCGGCGGTCGCGGCCGCGAAGCCGGTGCCCGGACAGTCCGTGGCGGCTGCGCGGATCCGCGGCTACCTGGACGGCAGCGGCCTGTTCGGCGCCGCCGGCGCCGAGTCCGTCCAGGATCCGCTCTCGTTCCGCGTCGCGCCCCAGGTCCACGGTGCCTTCCGCGAGGTGCTCGCGTTCGCGGCCGCGTCGGTCGACACGGAGCTCGCCGCGATGGACGACAACCCGCTCGTTTCGATCGCCGAGGACCGGATGATCAGCAACGGCAACTTCCACCCGATGCTCCTTGCCCTCGCCATCGATGCGATCCGGCCGGCGCTTGCCCACGTCGGCCAACTGTCCGACCGGCGCACCGGGCAGCTCTGGGACCGGCTGGCCGCGGACACCGGGGCGTTCACAGCCGAGGCGTTCGAGCGGATGTCGCGTTACGGGTCGCCGCTGCTGCGGTACAGCGGCGCTGCGCGAGCGGCCGAGCTGCGAACGCTGGCCGGCCCCGCGACGCTCGACGTCGCGCCGGTCGACCTGGGTGTCGAGGACCACGCGACGAACGCGCCCCTCGCGGTCCGCCGAACGGACGAAGCGCTCGACGTCGCCGAGGACGTGCTTGCGGTCGAGCTCCTCACGGCGACAGCCATCATCGGGTCGCAGGACGAGACCCGGGCGAGGATGAGCCCGAGGACACGAGCCGCGTTCGAGCTCGTGGGCTCGTCCCTCGCCGCGCTGGGTCCGGGCGCGAGCAGCGCCGCCATCCACGCGGCCGCGCGGGATCTGCTCCGCGGTCCTGTCCTCACCGGTCCCGCTTGACCGGCGCGGCGGCCAGCCCGCATCATCGCCCGGTGAACCGCTTCGGGAGCCGCATGGCGATGCCCCGGCGGTCGCGCTCCGGCCGGGCCTGACCCGACTCCCGGACGCGGCGACCGCCGCACCGTCCGCCCGCGCCGCGCCCCGCGCGTGGCCCTCCTGCAGCAGGACAACCCCAATGCCCAACCGTCCCCGTTACTACCTGACCACCGCGATTGCCTACGCCAACAACCGGCCCGGCCTCCACACGCTGTTCGAGGTCATCGGCGCCGATGTGATCGCGCGATGGCACCGGATGAAGGGCGAGGACGTCCGATTCCTCACCGGCACCGACGAATACAGCGTCAACATCGCACTGACTGCCGAGGCGCAAGGCAAGGACCCGAAGGCGTTCGTGGACGAGACGGTCGCCCTGTTCCGGACGGCGGAGGACGCGCTCTCGATCAGCCCGGACCGGTTCATCCGGACGACCGACCCGGATCATCAGCGAGCCGTCCACGAGTTCATTCGCCGGTCCTACGAGAACGGCGACCTCTACCTCGGGACGTACGAGGGCTGGTACTGCCCGAACGAGGGCTTCGTACCGAAGGCCCAGCTCATCGAGGACGCCGAGGGCACCCATTGCGCCAACCATCCCAACGTCGAGCTCCAGTGGCTGTCCGAGCGGAACTGGTTCTTCCGCCTGTCGAAATACCAGGAAGCGCTCGAGGGGTACTACGCCGAGCACCCAACCTGGATCGAGCCCGAGTACCGCAAGAACGAGATGCTCGGGTTCATGGCCCAGGGCCTCGAGGATTTCTCGGCGTCCCGACAGAACGCGAAGTGGGGGATTCCGTTCCCGATCGGCGAGAACGGCGAGACCGCCCGGCGCGAGGACGGCTCGTGGGACCCGGAGGCCGGCACGGTCTACGTCTGGTTCGACGCGTTGATCAACTACGTCACGGGAGCGGGCTTCCCCGACGACCCCGAGGCGTTTGAAAAGTGGTGGCCGGCCGACCTTCACGTCATCGGCAAGGACATCAACCGGCTCCACACGATCATGTGGCCGGCGATGCTCATGAGCGCGGGCCTGCCGCTGCCGCGCAAGGTCTGGGTCCACGGCTGGCTGCTCGTCCAGGGCGAGCGGATGAGCAAGAGCCGCGGCAACTTCCTCGATCCCAACGACGTCGTCGCCGCGCTCGGGGCGGACGGAGCGCGCTATGTCACGCTGCGGGAGGTCGCGTTCGATCGCGACTCGGACGTGTCGTGGGACTCGTTTGTGCGCCGCTACAACGCGGACCTGGCCAACGACTTCGGGAACCTCGTCAACCGGACCGTGTCGATGGCCAACCGCTACCTCGGCGGCGAGCGGCCCGCTCCGCGACCCTCGCGCGACTCGTCGCTCGCCGACGGATGGGCCGGCACGGTTCGGATCTACGCGGAGAAGCTCGACACGTACCTCCTCCACGAGGCCCTGGCCGACCTGTGGGAGTTCGTCGGGACGGCGAACAAGGCGGTCGACGCGGAGAAGCCCTGGGTGCTCGCCAAGGCCGCGGCCGGCGGTGACGGCGCGGCAGCAGAGCGCCTGCGCGGCGTCCTCGGCGATCTCGTCGAGGCGTGCCGCCTCGTCGGCCTTGCGGCTGCGCCGTTCCTGCCGAACACCGCGCCCCGCGTCCTCGCCCAGCTCGGCTACGACTACCCGTACGCCGCGGACGGCAACGCCGGACCGCCCATCCTCGACCAGCTCCGGTGGGGCGCCCACACGACCGAGTCGGGCCGGCTGGGCGCGGCCGAACCGCTCTTCCCGCGACTGGACGTCGAATCGCCGGAAGCGTGAGCACTTCGCCGATGCCACTGGTCGACTCCCACTGTCATCTCCAGGCCGACCGGTTCGACGCCGACGTCGACCTCGTCGTCGGTGGTGCCCGGCTGGCGGGAGTCGATCGGATCCTCGTCCCGGGCTGGGACCTCCCGTCGTCCCGGGGGGCAATCGCGCTGGTCGACCGCTTTCCATGGCTCGACGCCGCCGTTGGCGTGCATCCTCACGACGCCGCGAACGTCGACGACGACACATGGCAGGAGCTCGCCCGCCTGGCCCTCGACGAGCGCGTCGTGGCGATCGGCGAGACGGGCCTCGACTACGACCGCATGCATTCACCGATCCTCGCCCAGCTCGCGAACCTCCGGCGCAACCTCCGGCTCGCGGCCGAGACCGGCAAGCCGGCGATCCTCCATTGCCGGTCTATCGAAGGGGAGCGGGAGGCTCAGGACGCGCTCCTGGCCGAGTTGCGGGCCTTCGGCCGCCCGCCGCCGCCGGTCC
>JBBDZZ010000071.1:0-2727 GCA_040899885.1 Chloroflexota bacterium
ACGGCTTTCGCCGGCGGGACGGCTTTGGCCGGCGCGGCCGCCTTCTCCGCCTCGGCCACTTCTGCCTCGGCCGCCCGATCGGCAGCGGCCGCCGAGATCGCCCGCTCACGAATGACCGAGCGCGGGTCCTTGTCCAGCTCGAGCCCCTTGAACGAGGTCTGGCGGACGTAGCCCTCGCGGGTCCAGCCGCCAAGCTCGGCGCGGATGACGAGCTCGGGCCGGATCCAGCGGGCGGTCCTGAGCTCGCCCTTTCGTTCGGGGCAGGGCTCGTACGGGCAGTCATCGCTCGCCAACGCCTCGAGGCGTTCGCGCAGCTCGCGCCGCGTTCTGGCATTGAAGCCGGATCCGACCTTGCCGGCGTACCGCAGCTTGCCGCCCTCGTACACTCCGACGACGACCGCGCCGAGGTCCTTCGCGTTCCCCTCCCCCGGTGTCCAGCCGCCCACGACGAGCTCCTGCTCCGGGCGGATCTTGATCTTCAGCCAGGTCGGCGAGCGCTTTCCCGGCTCGTACCGGGAGCGGCGGTGCTTGGCGATGACTCCCTCGACGCCGAGCTTGGCGGCCGCGGCGTGGAAGGCGAGACCATCGCCGACCACGTGCGAGGCGAAGCGGACCCGGCCCGAGTCCTTCAGGACCGACCGCAGGAGACGCTTGCGATCCTCGAGCGGGACCTTGAGCAGCAGGCGGCCGTCGAGATAGAGCAGGTCGAAGACCTGGTAGACGAGCCCGCGACCGCCTTCCTGGCGCCCCGCTCGCAGGGCGCTGATCCGCTCCTGGAGGAGCCCGAAATCGGGCACGCCGGAATCGTCGATTGCGACGACCTCGCCGTCGACGATCGCCTGGCGGGCATTGATCCACGAGGGCGGGCTGAGAATGGACCCAAAGTAGATCTCGGCCGCGTTGCCGCGGCGGGTCCACAGCCGAACCTCGCCATCGCGGACGACGGCCTCCATCCGATACCCGTCCCACTTGATCTCGAACAGCCGGTCTGGATCATCGAACGGCTTGGGGCTCGCGAGGGTCGCCGCCATCGGCTCGATGTAGTCGGGCATCGGCGCCTCGACCGCGCCGGCGAGATCGATCTCGGCGTCGGCGGCCGGCGCCCCGCTCGTCCAGAGCGCGTCGCGGTTGGCCTTGACCTCGTCGTTCGTGCGACCGGTCTTGACAGATTTCGGATAGTCCTCCGGCTCCCAGCCGGGCTTCGCGCATTCGTCCCGCTTCTTGATCAGGAGCCACTGCTCGCTCTCGTCCTCGAACGCCTCGGCCGGCTGTGATCCCGGCCGGCGGCTCGTCCGGACGAGGGTGAAGCGCCCGCACAGCTTCTCGCCCTTGAGGATGAACTTCAGCTCGCCGTCCTCGATCGCCTGCTTCGGATCGAGCGTCGGCGCCTCCGGCTCGAACGTCCCCCAGTCCCAGACGATGACATCGCCGGCCCCGTACTCGCCCTTCGGGATCACGCCCTCGAAATCGAAGTACTCGATCGGGTGGTCCTCGACGTGGACCGCCATCCGGCGGACGGCGGGATCGAGCGTCGGGCCCTTCGGGATCGCCCAGCTCGCGAGCACGCCCTCCACCTCGAGCCGGAAGTCGTAGTGGAGACGGGTCGCGCGGTGGCGCTGGACGACGAACCGCCCCGT
Source organism: Chloroflexota bacterium (assembly GCA_040899885.1). Lineage (GTDB taxonomy): Bacteria > Chloroflexota > Limnocylindria > Limnocylindrales > CSP1-4 > JACDAV01. The sequence continues at coordinate 1,638 of JBBDZZ010000071.1, forward strand.
GCCGCGCGCAGAGGGATCCCCGGCGGGCTCCGGGGTCTTCGAGAAGTCGCGCTTGGCCTTGTACTTGTCGAGCGGCATGTCGCCGTCAGGCTAGCGCGACCTGGCCGAGTCCGGGGTCAGGCGCTCCGGCGGCGTCGAGCCGGCCGAGCCTCCTCGAGATCCTCGTCCGCAGCCTTGCCGCGCTTGCGCGCGCCGGCTCGCGCAGCCTTCTGCGGCGCCGCCTTGGCGGCCTTCGCGCCGGCCGGGCGGGCCGCCCGCTCCTTCTTGGCGTCTGCGACCGAGACGGGCTTGCCGCCGCGGGCGGACTTCGCCGCGCTCACGCTGGCCTCGAGGGCCGCCATGAGGTCGATGAGCTTGCCGGTCTCCTCGACCGGCTCGGGCGCGACGACCTCCTTGCCCTCGACCTTCTGCTCGATGATCTGCATCAGCGCTTCGTGGTACTCGTCCTTGTACTTCGACGGCTCGAACTCGCCCGTCATCGCCGCGACGAGCTGCTTCGCCATCGCCTTCTCAGCCGGCTTGAAGTCGAATTCCTCCTCCGGGAGCTCCAGGTCGCCCAGGGCGCGGATCTCGTCCGGCCAGTGGAGGGTGGTGAGGAGTAGCGTCTTGCCGAACGGATCGAGGGCGGCGAGGGCTTCGCGATCCTTGATCACGACCTTGCAGATCGCGGTGAGCTCCTCCTCCTCGAGGACCTGCTTGAGGAGGTAGAACGCCTTCCGGCCGATCTTGTCCGGCTCGATGTAGTAGGCCTGTTTGACGAACTTGACGTTGCTGTCTTCCCCGTCGTCGGCCTTCGTGAATTGCTCGATCTCGATCGCGCGCACGGTCTTGAGCGGGACCTTCTCGAGGTCCTCGTCGGTGATGACGACGTACTGGTCGGGGGCGTACTCGTAGCCCTTGACCGTGTCCGACCGCGAGATGACCTTCTCGTCGACCGGGCAGAAGATCTTCATCTGGATCCGCGACAGGTCCTTGGCGTGGAGCATGTTGAAGCTCACGCCGTACTTCGACTCGGTCGCCAGGTAGAGCTTGACGGGGATCGTCACCAGCCCGAACTGGATAGCCCCTTTCCACATCGCGCGCGGCACGG
>JBBDZZ010000071.1:2827-10468 GCA_040899885.1 Chloroflexota bacterium
CGGATCTCGAGCGTCTTCAGGCCGTCGGCGTCGAACGTCTTCGTCCAGACGATCCGCCGGCTGACACCGACCTTCCAGTAGAGGCTGATCGTCGCCTGGAAGACGCCGTTGACGTAGATCTTGGCGGTCCCCCGGTTCGGCCCGACCGGAGCGACGATCGACAACGTCTGGGCCATCATCGTCAGGCGCACTGACGCGTTCCGCCGCGTCGTGTAACGGGTCGACCCACCCGAAGCAGACGCCGAGGCCGACTGGTACCAGCCGAACGAATACTTCATCGCCGAGCTGGTGTTCTGGACGATCCCGAGCCGGAGGAGCGGGCCCTCGACCCACGGGCTCCAGATGCCGACGGCGTCGCGGGCGCGGATCCGGAACCGGTGAGCGCGATTCAGCGCGACCGTCCGAACCGCGGCCGTCGCCGAGCCGGCAGCGATGCCGGACGGCTGCCACGGGCCGAGGTTGTACGAGTATTCGAGCTCGTAGCCCGCGATCGCACTCGACGGGTCGGTCGCGGCCGGCCAGACGACCCGTACCTGGGCCGTGGTCGCGCCCGTGATCGAGGTCTTGTACACGGGCGCCGCGGCCGGCGGGTTTGCCGTCGGTGGGTCGTTCTCGACGACGATCTGGACGGTCGCGGCGCGAGTCCGCGTGCCTTCCGCGGCCGTGACCACGACCGGGTAGCTTCCCGCTGGCAGCGACGGGGGCACCGTCACGGTGACCGTCGCCGCGGTCGCGGTGAAGCCGGTCAGGCTGAGCTGGTCGAGCGCGACGGGGAAACCGGGCGGGGTCGTCGCCGAGAGATCGAGTGTCTCGAAGTGGGTGGGCGTGCGGGTGATCGTGATCGGCAGGGTGACGGTGCCGCCGGCCTCGCCGAACGGCACAGGGGCGGGGATGCTGACACTGAAGTCGCCGGCGGGCCCGAGCTTCGAGACGTCGAGCAGACGATCCGGGTAGGCGTCCGGGTCCGTCCACAGCTTCCAGTTCGATGAGGAGAGGTACAGGAGCGCCGCCCGGACCATGGCCGGGGTGGCCCACGGTCGCGTCGCCTTGTAGAGAGCGATTGCGCCCGTGACATGCGGCGTCGCCATGGACGTCCCGGACATGTACGCATAGCCGCTCCCGGGCATCGTCGACATGATGCATTTGCCGGGGGCGATGATGTCGACGTCCGCCCCGAAGTTGCTGAAGTCGGCGAACGTGTCGTCGACGTCGTACGTACCCCAGGACAGGCAGCGATCGCCGCCCAGGCCGCCGGGCTTGCCGTCCATATCGGCGAGGGCGGATACCGTGATGACCTCGTCGTAGGCGGCCGGGACGCGGGCCGCCGCGCTGTTCGAGTCATTGCCGGCGGCAACGGCCACCGAGACCCCGGACGCGACGACCCGGCAGATCCCCTGGTGGAGGATGTCCGCGCTCGTGAGGCCGCAATTGAAGTCGTCCCTACCCCATTTCGCGACGCTCATGTTGGCCGCCTCGATGAGCGGCAGCGCGGGGTCGGTCGGGTCGCGCTGGGCGGCGATCCAGTCGAGCCCGCAGATGTACCACGAGAGGTACCCGAAACCCTCGTTGTTGAGGATCTTGACCGCCCAGAGGCGGGCGCCCGGCGCCACGCCGACGACCCCAATCCCATTGTCCTTGGCGGCGACCGTGCCGGCGACGTGGGTCCCGTGGCCGTGGCCGTCGCCCCATGCGTCGCGATCAGGGGTCGTGCAGTTCACGCCGCCGACGACCGCGAGGTCGGGGTGCCCGCCGTCGATGCCGGTATCGACGATCGCGACATCGGCATGGACGCGCTTGTCCACGCCGTCGATCTGGGCAGAGATCGTGGCGAGACTTCCAGTCCGCCTGACGCCCGTAGGGATCGTCTGGGCGGCGATCTCGACGATCTCGTCCGGGATGACCGCTGCGACGTCCGGGTCCGCCTCGAGCGCCTGGCGCTGCTCAGCGGTGAGCTTGCCGGAGAAGCCGCGAACGGCCTTCCCGTAGAACCGGTCGGCCTTCAGGCCCTCGCGGTCGATGTGGCGATCGCGGACCTTCTTCGTGTCGGCGCCCTTGGCCATGACCACGATGTAGCGGTCGGTGGCATCGAGGCCGCCTCGGGCTGGCTTCTTCGATGACTTCGGCTGCGCCGGAAGCGCTTCCTCGGCGGCGGGGGTCGCCTCCGGCGCGGGCAGCTCCTCTGCCGGGGGCGTCTCTTCCGCGGCGGGCGTGGCCTCTGGCACAGGCGTCGCCTCCGCGGCGGGCGTGATCTCCGGCGCCGGCGTCGCCGGCGGCGCGGGCGTCTCTTGCGCCGGGGACGCAGCCTGAACCGGCAGCGCGGAGAGGGCGAGCAGGGCGGCAAGAACGAACGGCCAGATTCGGGATCGCATCTTGCGACAGGCTCGCCGCAAAGCGGGGCCAACACACCCACCCGGTGGTCACGTCCCGGGCTAGCCGACGGGGGTCCCGCCGGATTACCCCGATGGTCAGGCTTGCGGGCCGAGGCGATCCCGATTGTGTGGTGCGGAAGGGTTCGGGAGGCTCGTCAGCGGCGCGAGCGTCGGCCGGCCAGGCGAAGGCGCCGGCGAGCAGCGAGGCGAGCGTACTGAACGTACGTGAGCGAGCAGCGGAGCCGGCAACGAACGATTGGCCGGTCGGAGCCGCGACGCCGTCAGCCGGCTGCGTGACTCGTCGTAGCGAGCTCCCGCTCCGCCGCGACGACGCGGGCGATGACCCCGTCGCGCAGGCGGTCGAGACCGGTCGAGACCGTGCCCGCGGCGCCGCTGATCGAGGTCAGCTGCGACTTCAGGCCCTTGATGACGTCGAGCTGCTCGCGGATCCCGGTCAGCGCCTCAGCGATCGCGTCCTGGTCCAGGTCCGCCTCGCGCTCGCGGAGCGTGTTCAGCGCGAGGAGGCGGGCGAGACGTAGGGCGGCCTCGAGTGTCGCGTGGTCCGGCGCGGCCGGATCGAGGACGCAGTAGACGTCGCCAGCGCGGACATCGAACGGGGCGATCCCGGTGGGAGCATGAGCCGGCGTGAAGACCACGAGCGCGACCGCGGCGCTCCGGTTCGTCTTCGCATCGCGCAGCTCCTCGCGCATCTCGCGCCCTGACACCTTGCGATCCTTGGCCTCGACGACGACCCGCAGCTCCGACCCGCGGGCGAGGGTCGGATTCACGGTCAGGACGAAGTCGCCCTTTTTCGAGCGCATCGTGTCGCCCGCCTCGTCCGCAGTCCGGTCGAACAGGTCGCCAGCCCCACGCGCCAGGTCGCCGAGGATCGCCTCGAGCAGGTCCTCGAAGTCGGCGCCCTTGGCGGCCGACTTCGCCCGCTCCGTGGCCCGGGCGTTGGCAGCGGCCTCGATCGCCACGAGCCGCTCCTCGACCGACTTGAAGCCTGCCGCGATCTCCTGGCGGAACTGGTGCATCGGCGAGTTGAGGCGGGTGGGATCGAGGAGGATAGCGAGCTTCGATGCGTCGCCGTCGAAGTACGTCTCGAGCATCCCCCGGATCCGGCCGATCGCGCTGTCCCGCTTCCGCTCGTCGAACAGCTCCTCGACCATGCCGCGGAGGGCGCCCCGGTCACCGAGGAACTTCTCGAGCGTGCGCGGGAGACGCCCATCGCCGTCCGCGAAGTTCGTCCGGAGAGTCTCAGCGAGCGCCGTGGCTGCGCGCTCGTTGACCTGCTCCGCCTGGTGGACGAGTTTCTCGAACTCGGCCCGGACGACGTCCACGTTGACCGTGACTCCGGTGTCCTGGAGGGCGAGCAGGCCGATCTTCAGGGCGCGCTCGGCGATGGCCGGCCGTTCCTCGGCGGATCGGCCCTCGAGGTAGCCGGCCAGTGCGGCGTCCACGACGACGAGCCGGTCGACGACGATCCGGTCGCCGTCGACGAGAACGCTCGTCACCGGCTCCGGCGGGCGTGGCAGCTGGACGATTCGGCGGGCTTCCATGGGCGGAACTCTGGGAGCCGGTCGTGACAGCTAGGGTGTCACGACCCGTGGCCCCCCGGTCAGCTGCGCCGAACGGTCGCCTCGATCAGTCCGTGCGGCTCCCGCGTGGCGACGAAGATCTCGCCCTCGTTCGGCTGCCCGAACGGTGCCAGGTCGACGAGCCAGTGATGGAGGTTCGGCAGCGACATCCGGACCTCGTCGACCTCAGCGTGGGCCTCGAGGATCGCCCGGCCGATGATCCAAACGCTCGCCTGGACGGACGGACTGTGGTGCTCGGCGAGCACCTCGAGGAGGGTCGCCCCGACGGCGTCGAACGAGGCATCGAAGTCCACGTGCTCCGCATGGCCGCCGTATCGCCAGCTCGCGCTGATCATCGTCGCCATGATCCGGTCGTCGACCTCGGGCAGTGTCGTGTACTCGTCGCGCGGAAAGCCCGCGAATCCGGACTTCGCCGTCTTCATCACGGTCAGGTCACGAATGCCCGCCTCGACCGAGGTGCCGGCTTCAGTCGCCGACACGACCGCCGTCCGGGTGAAGTCGCCGGATCGGAAGAACGCGTCGGGCGCAGGGCCATCGTCGGTGGGGACGCGAACCCAGCGGTGCTCGTCGATCGACACCGTCGCGGTCTCGACCGGGCCGAGCCCCGCGAAGTGTCGAGCAAGCACGAGGCCAAACCGCTCGATGGCGCCGGTCAGGTGCTCGCGCGCGAGCGCGTACACGGTGTTCTTCATGGTGTCGGTCGCGATGACGTTCGCGTTATCGCCGTCTTCATGCGCGGCGGTGAAGTCGCCCTCGAGAGCGATCGCGACGGTGAGGTCGCGGACCTCGTGCCGGTCGGCGTGGCGAATGATCTTGACGAGCCGGATCGCCGATTTGCCATAGCGGTTCGGCCCGAGCTCGATCACTTCCCGTCCCCGCCGCTCAGGCTTCGGTACCGCGCCCTTGCAATCGCGACGACCTCGCCCAGCGCGCGTCGCCTCTCGTCGTCCCGGTCGGCGAGGAGCGCCGCCTCGAAACCGGGCAGGAGAGCAGCCCGCGGTCGGCCGGCGACGAAGACGCAGTAGCGGAACCCGAAGCGCGCCTCGTATGCCTTGTTCAGGCGCGCGAGCTCGGCCGCGACGTGTTCACGCTCCGACTCCGCGGCCGCCTCCGCGGCGTCACCGTCGTAGCCCTGCTCGATGTAGGACAGCGCCGACACCGAGCCCGGCGGCGCACCCAGCCTCGGGTGGGCGTCGATCAGCTCGCGCTGCTCGTCCTCCGGCATCGCGCGGGCGGTCTCGAGCGCTCGTTCGAACAACAGCTCGGTAGAGCCGAATGGCCGCCCGGCCGCCAATCGGGCGAGAAACCGCGGCGCGCCTTCGAACAGTGGCGCCATGGCCGCGATAAATTCCGCCTCGGGCAGGCGATCGAGCCGCGCAGCGTCAACGGCGAGCATCCCCGGTCAGCTGCCGCGGTACGTGGTCATCGCGAACGGCGCGAGAAGGAGTGGCACGTGGTACGAGCGGCCCGTGTCGGCGATCCGGAGGTCGATCGTGAGCCGCCGGAAAAACCGCGTCTCGTCGCCGCTGCCGGGCGTCGTTTCACCCGCCAGGTTGAACTCGAGCCGGTAGTCGCCAGGGGCCATCGGCCGCTCGAGGAGGTCCCGCACCCTGCCGTCCGCGTCGGTCATCGCCTGGGTGAGGCGGACCGGCCGGTTGTCCTCGCCGAGCTTGTAGAGGATCACGTGGACGCCCGCGGCCGGCTGGCCCCCCTCCGCGTCGAGGACGTGGGTGGAGATCGTGTGGAGGGGCTGGGGCTGTTCGGCGCCGCTGGCCACGCTATCCTCCGACCATGGCTGACTTGCTGATTCGTGTCGGCGATCTCCACTTTAGCGCCCGATGGGAGCCCGACGCACCGCGGACGATCGAGGCGATGCGCCGGCTCCTGCCGCTCGAGTCGCGGCTCATCCACTGCCGCTGGACGGGCGAGGCGACGTGGATCCCCTTCGGCGACTACCGGCCGGGGATCGACTACGAGAACCACACCTCGCACCCAGCGCCGGGGCAGCTGGCGCTCTACCCCGGCGGGATCAGCGAGTGCGAGATCTTCTTTCCATACGGCGCGTGCATGTTCAACTCGAAGGTCGGCCAGCTGGCGGCGAATCAATTCGCGTCCGTCGTACCGGATGACGGATGGCTCGACCGGCTACGCGAGATGGGCCGGCGCTGCCTCTGGGAGGGCGCCCAACCGATCACGATCACCGAGGTGGCGTGACCGACCTCCTCATCCGCGGCGGCACGGTCGTCACGGCCGGCGGGTCGCGCCGGGCCGATGTCGCCGTGATGGGCGGTGTGATCGAGGCGATCGAGGCGGATCTCGGCGGGCTCGCGGCCGGCGCGGGAGAAGTGGTCGACGCGTCGGGCCTGCTCGTGCTGCCGGGCGTTGTGGACGTCCATACCCACACGCGGGTCGCAACGGATGCGGAGCCGGACCGATTCTTCCAGGACAGCGTCGCGGCTGCGTTCGGGGGCACGACGAGCTTCCTCGCGTTCAATAACCCCGGGACAGGAGCGACCGGGGCCGCCTCCGGGTCACTCGTCGCGGGTCTTCGCGAGTGGCGCAAACGGACAGACGGCGACGCCGCGGTCGACTACGGGGTGAGCCTCGCGATCACCGGCCAGCACGACGACCCGGTCGCGGAGCTGCCGGCGGTCGTGGACGCGGGCGTACCGACGTGCAAGGCATTCATGGTCTTCGACTTCCGGCTGCCCGATGTCCGGCTGTTCGAGGCGATGGGTGCAATGGGTGCGCGGGGCGGGATGCTCGAAGTTCACTGCGAGGACCCGGTGCTCATCGACGCGGCCGTCGCATCCGCGCTTCATCGTGGTAATACGGCAGCGCGCTACCACGTCACCACACGAACACCCGAAGCCGAGGCAGTCGCGACCCACCGGGCGATGGAGTTCGCGCGGGCGGCCGATGCGCCGGTGTACGTCGTCCACCTGTCCTCGGCGGCGGCACTCGCCCAGGTCCGGGCCGCGAAGGCCGCGGGCGTGCGAGCCTGGGCCGAGACCTGCCCGCACTACCTCGCCCTCGACGAGTCCCGGTACGCACAGCAGGACGATCTCGACGTCGCGTGCGTGATCATCTCGCCGCCGCTGCGGTCGCCGGCCGATCGCGATGCGTTGTGGGCCGGGCTCGCGGACGGCGGCCTCGACCTCGTCGCGACAGACCACGTGCCGGACCGGCGCGGCGTCGAGAAGGCGGAGGCCACGGCCGGCGTTTCCTTCGACCGGATCTCGAACGGTGCCCCCGGGATCGAGACCCTCCTGTCGATCGTCTACTCCGAGGGCGTCGCCGCGGGCCGAATCACGCTCGAGCGGATGGTCGACCTGCTCGCCACAACCCCGGCGCGGTTGTTCGGCTTTGCGCGCAAGGGTGCGATCGAACCGCGGCTCGACGCCGACATCGTCCTGTTCGACCCGGCGGCTCGCCGCGTCTTGCGCGCAGCTGACCTCCACCACACGAGCGACTACACGCCGTACGAGGGATTCGCGTTGAGCGGGGCGGTTCGGAGCGTCTTCGTCCGTGGCCGGCCCGTCATCCGGGACGGCGCCTTTGTCGGGCAGCGCGGGTTCGGCCTATGGGTGGAACGCCAACTCTCCAACAGGTGACACGGTGGACCGGCTTACTCGCCACCGCCGTACTGGTCGGCCGCTCGAGCGGCCAAG
>JBBDZZ010000071.1:10478-21852 GCA_040899885.1 Chloroflexota bacterium
CCAAGTCCAGGATGGAGGCGTGGTCCGCCGGAGTCTGGGTAAAGCTACGACTGACGAGAATGCGTCGCGAACCGTCCACCCATGCGATCTGCTCGACGATCGGGTCACCGCTGCCGTAGCGCACCTGGAGGCCGACCCCGTTTAACTGCCCTGGAAACGCGCCGTTGGCAAACGGGCAGGCATGATCGGTCATCTGGCGATGGAAAATTGTGGCACCCTCCTGTGACTCGAAATCGAAGATCTCCGCGTTGATCTCCCGGCCGTCCGCCGTTCGCCAGACCCGCACGTAGGCGCCCACAAACCCAGCGGCGGCCAGTTTGTCGCGCGCCTCCGGGTCGTGCCGGCTGCGGCCGGCGACATCGAGATCCATCGTGGCTCCGGTGAGCAAAGTCGCCGTCACTCCGGGGGCGACGACCACAAGGTCGGCGAGTGCCTCAGAACCCGGGGTTGTGTTAACGGGCGTGCGTTCGGCGCGCTCGAGGATCGCCGAAGCGTCGCGACATGCGGGGTGGAACCAGTCGGGACGCAGACTGGCCACCGCGTAGGGCGGGACGGCGGCGACGACAGCTGCGATCAGCGCTGCGAGGGCCACGGCGCTCCGCCGCGGCCTGAATCGATCCTCGAAGAGACTGTTGCCCTCGCGCTGCAGCGCCTCGATTGTCTCCCGGCTGGAGACAGGCTCGCCCGCCCTTCGCCTGACCTCCTCCTCGGCGAACCGCTGCCACAAGTCCAGGTAGCGGGAGGCGGTCGGCGTCCGCAGACCCTCGGCCTCCTTGAGGCCAGTAACGAGGCCCGCGATGTCGCCGACTTCGTACCGGCGGCTCGCCTCTACGATCGCCGCCATGACCGGAGGCGGCGGCTCAGGTGGTCGCGATCCGCGCGACAGACTGACCAGTCGCGGCACGGTGAATTGCAGCGCGACCAGCGCAATGGTCGCGAGGACGACCGCTATCAGCGGACTCACGCGAAGGAGGGTGGCCACAAGAGCCGAAAGCGGCACCGCAAGGGTCGCCACGGCGACCACCGCGAAGGCCAGGCGGCCCGCTCCAGCGCGCTTGAGCGGTACCCACAGGCAAGTGATCGCGAACCAGATCGCTGCCGCCGTCCAGGCGCCGATGTAAAGGCTGCTGATGACTATCGGCAACGTCAGGATTCCCTCAGCCGAGGAGCGGGTATGCCCGGAGGGTTAGGAACTCGGCGAACTCGTCGTCGAGGACGAGCCGGTCGAGGAGTTCGGCCGCTTCACCGAGGTGGCCTGTGGCGCGTCCTCCGAGTGCTGCGATCTCGTTCTCCCGAATCGCGCCGTACAGGTCTGCCGACATGGCCCGCCCGTCTTCGAGAATCACGCTGATCGTCCGCCACTGCCAGAGCTGCGAGCGGCTGATCTCCGCGGTCGCTGCATCCTCCATGAGGTTGTTGATCGCCGCGGCGCCGTTTCCGCTCAACCACGCATCGAGGTACTGGAGCGCGACCGCGACGTTTGCCCGGACGCCCGTGTCGGTCACCTTTCCGCCCGGTACACGCAGGTCGAGGAGGTCCTCGGCCAGGACCGAGACCTCCTCGCGGAGGACGTCCTTCTGATTCGGCTTGGCGCCGAGCGCGGCGTCAAAGATCTTCGTCGCCAGCGGGACGAGGTCCGGGTGGGCGACCCACGTGCCATCGAACCCGTCGCGCGATTCGCGCTCCTTGTCGTCGCGGACCTTCGCCATCGCGACCTCGTTGACCGCCTTGTCGCGACGGGACGGGATGAACGCGGCCATCCCGCCGATCGCGTGAGCCCCACGGCGGTGGCAGGTCCGGACCAGCAAGTCCGTGTATGCCCGCATGAACGGCACCGTCATCGTCAGCTGCGAGCGGTCGGGCAGCGCCAGTTGGGGCCGGGAGCGGAACTTCTTGATGCAGCTGAACAGGTAGTCCCAGCGCCCCGCGTTGAGGCCGGCGGCATGCTCGCGCAGCTCGTGGAGGATCTCGTTCATCTCGAACGCGGCAAGGATCGACTCGATGAGGACGGTGGCGCGGATGCTCCCCCCGGGGATGCCGAGGGTCGATTGCGCGGTCCAGAAAATGTCGTTCCACAGGCGCGCCTCGAGGTGTCCCTCGAGCTTCGGCAGGTAGAGGTACGGGCCACTCCCCCGGTCGAGCAACTCGCGCCCGTTGTGGAAGAGGAACATGCCGAAGTCGAACAGCGACGCTGATATCGGCACGCCGTCGACGAGGACGTGGGCCTCCTCGAGGTGCCAGCCCCGCGGCCGGACGACGAGCGTCGCGGTCTTCTCCTTGAGCCGGTATGACTTGCCCTCCGGCGAGTCGTACGACAGCTGGCGGCGGACAGCGTCGCGTATCGCCGCATGGCCACCGACGACGTTCGCCCAGGTCGGTGACAGGGCGTCCTCGAGGTCGGCCATGAAGACCTTCGCGCCGGAGTTCAGCGCGTTGATCATCATCTTCGGCTCGGCCGGCCCGGTGATCTCGACCCGCCGGTCGTCGAGGTCCGCGGGCGCATCCGCGACCCGCCACACGGAAGCGCGCACATCGGCGGTCTCGGACAGGAAGTCCGGCATCTGGCCGGCGTCGAGCCGCGTCTGGCGGGTCCAGCGCCGTTCGAGCAGCTCGCGACGCGGCCCCCCGAACTCGCGCTGGAGCCGGGCGACGAAGGCAAGGGCATCGTCGGTCAGGACCTCGTCCATGCCGGGGACGGCGTCACCCCGGATCTTCACGCCCGGAACGTTCGCCATCACCAGCCACCCGCGTCGCGAACGAGGCGATGAAGGACCCGCGCGGCGACCACCCTGCGGTAATCCGCCGTCGAGCGGACGTCGTCGATCGGCTCGATTTCGCCGGCGAGCGTCGCGGCGGCCCGGTCGGCGGTCTCGGCGATGGGCCGTCGGCCCTCGAGAGCACGCTCGGTCCTCCGCGCCCGGATCGGCCGGTCGGCCACCGAACCGAGTGCGAGCCTCACGTCCGACCAGCCGCGGCCACCGTCCCGCCAGGCGAGCGCCATCACGACCTTCGAGATTGCCTGGGCGCGGCGGGTGCCGATCTTGCGGAAGCGGACCTCCCGACCCGCGGGGAGCGGGATCCTGACCCGGAGCACCAGCTCGTCCGGGGCGAGGGCGGTCTTGCGATAGGCGACCCAGAACTCGGTGACCGGGATCGTCCGTTCGCCACGCGCCCCTCCCACGACGATCTCCGCATCGGTCGCAAGAAGAACCGGCAGAGTGTCGCCGGCCGGCGAGGCGTTCGCGATGTTGCCACCGAGCGTGCCGCGGTTCTGGATCTGTGACGCGCCGATCGTGGCCGCGGCGTCGACGAGTGCCGGGACGTGTTCGCGGCAGACGGCCGAACGGCGAATGTCCGTGTACGTGGTGAGCGCGCCCAGCGTGAGGACGCCCGCGTCGAGGGCGATCCCGCGCAGCTCGTCGAGCCGCCACAGGTCGATCATTCGGTCCGGTGGGGGACCGATCTCACCGGTGATCTGGACCATGACGTCGGTCCCGCCCGCGATCGGGCGATGCGGAGCGGTCGCGAGGATCGCGAACGCCTCGTCGAGCGTGCGCGGCACCTCCAGGTGTGGTTCAACTGGCACGTTCAGACTTCAGCCTTCGGAGTAGCCGCGAGCGCGATTGCCTCGACGATCTTCGTATACCCGGTGCAGCGACACAGGTTGCCGGCGATCGCCTCGCGAATCGCGTCGTCGTCCGGGCCGCCGCCCGCATCGACATACGCCCGCGCCGCCATGAGCATCCCCGGAGTGCAGATCCCGCACTGGGCGCCGCCGGTCGCGAGGAAGGCGGCCTGGAGCTCGTCGAGCTGGCGCTCCGTCGAGCCCGCAGCGGGGCGGGCGAGCCCCTCGACCGTCCGGACGGTCGAACCGTCGACCTGGCTCATCGGGACAAGGCACGCGTCGACGACCTGGCCGTCGAGGATGACCGAGCACGCCCCGCACTCCCCCTCCCCGCAGCCTTCCTTCGTGCCGGTCAGGCCGAGGTCCTCGCGCAGGACGTCGAGCAGGCGGCGCATGCCAGGCACATCGAGCTCGACCGGGGACCCATTGACGAGCAGCCGGACGTTCACTGGCCGTTCACCGGGCCCTCACTTCTGGGGACCGCGGAGGGGCTGGGGGTCGGTGGGCGCGTCCGGGCGCGGGTCCGTACCCTCCTCTATCGGCGCCTCGATCGCGTCCTCGACCCGGCGGCGGCCGGCGGGCACCGTCGGGGAGGGCGCCGTCGTCGTCGCACCGAGGGCGGCGAGGATTCGCTCCGGGGTCGCGGGCAGCTCATGGATCCAGGCGCCCGTCGCGTCATGGATCGCGGCGACCACCGCCGGTGCGCCGACGTCCATCGGCAGCTCGCCGACCCCCTTCGCGCCATGCGGCGCGCCGCTGAACGGCGCCTCGACGAGGATCGCGGTGATCCGGGGCGCGTCGAGGGCGGTCGGGATGAGGTACGTCGCGAGCCGGTCGTTCAGGTAGCGGCCGTCGTGGAGCTTCATCTCCTCGATCGTCGCGTAGCCGATCGCCTGTAGCGTGCCGCCCTCGACCTGGCCCTCGGCCAGCGTCTGGTGGATCACCCGCCCGATGTCGTCCACCGCGACGACGTTCGTGACCGCCACCTCGCCCGTGTCGAGGTCGACATCGACCTCCGCGACGCACGACGCCCAGCCGAACGCGGGGTAGGCGTCCCCGCGATAGGTCTCGTCGTCGAAATGGACGCCCGGGTACGCTTCGAACTTCTGGTCGATCCGGACGCCACCATGCTCCTTCGCGTAGTCGCGATACGACTCGGCGAAGGATCGGTCCGTCGCCAGCTCGACCTGCTCCCGAAGCCGCTCCGCGGCCTTGATGCACAGGCCGCCGACGACCATCGCCGTCCGGCTCGCGACCGTCGGGCCGCTATCGGGGACGAAGGCCGTGTCCTGCGGGGCGATCTCGACGTCCTCGTACGGCACGCTGAGGGCATCAGCGACGAGCTGCGGGAAGATCGTCTTCGTCCCCTGCCCCATCTCGGTCGACGCCGTGAGGATCCGGATCTCGCCGGCCGCGGTCAGCTCGACCGACGCGACGCTCGCGAGTTTCACCTCGCCCGATCCGGTGAATCCCGCGCCGTGCCAGGCAAGCGCCAGGCCGATACCCGACGCGCGCCGAGTCGGTCCCGTGGCCAAGGGCGACGACGGCCCGGAGGCGGCGGCCTCCGTTCGAGCCCGGGCGCTGCGCTCCCGGAGCCGCTCGAACTCGGCCGCTTCCGCGCCGCGCTCGAGGACCTCCTCGCCGGCCACGCTCTCGCGGAGGACCTGGCCGGTCGGTGTGATGTCACCGATCCGGTAGACGTTCTTGCGCCGGATGTCGAGCGGCCCGATCGCGAGCGCATCGGCCAGCCGGTTGAGGTGGGTCTCGGCCGCGAACTCGGTCTGCGGCGCGCCGAACCCACGGAAAGCGCCGTTTGGCGGCGTATTCGTCCGGGTCGCGCGGGCGCGGATCCGGACATTCGGGCAGCGGTACGGCCCGCCAGCATGGATCGCACCGCGGCTCAGGACGACCGGAGTCAGCGTGGAGTACGCGCCGCCATCCATGACGATATCGATGTCCTGGGCGACGAGCGTCCCGTCTCGTTTCACACCGGTCCGGTGGCTGACGATCGCCGGATGCCGCTTTGTCGTCGCCGCGATGTCCTCGTGGCGGTCGTAGATCATCCGGACCGGCTTGCGGCATTTCAACGCAAGGAGGGCAGCATGGATCGCGAGGATCGAGGGGTACTCCTCCTTCCCCCCGAACCCGCCGCCCGTCTCGGCCTGGATGACCTGGGCCCGGACATCGTCGAGCGCGAGGGCGCGCTTGAGCGCCTTGTGGACGTAGTACGGGCACTGCAGGCTGCCGTGAAGGGTCACCCCACCGTCCTCCCGGAGGACGGCGATCATCGCGTTGTTCTCGATGTACAGCTGCTCCTGGTGGCCGACCCGGTAGGTGCCTTCGAGGACGAGGTCCGCGCCGGCGAACCCGGCCTCGACGTCACCGGACGCGATCTCGTAGTGGGCGAAGACGTGCTCCGAGGCGAGCGGATCGAAGATGGGCTCGAGCTTCTCGGTCCTCACGGTCAGGGCGCGCTTGGCGGCCCGGAGCGTCTCCCGGTCCGGGGCCGCGATCAGCGCGAGGGGCTCGGCGTGGTGCTGGATCTCGCCGCCGACCGGGATGAGCACCGGCTGGTCGTCGCTGATCAAGCTGACGATGTTCTCGCCAGGGATGTCGGCGGCGGTGACGACGACGACCTTCGACCAGTCGAAGTCCTTCGCGAGGTCGATCCCGACCAGGCGGGCGCGAGCATCCGTGGAGCGGATCGTCGCGCCGTACCAGGCGCCCGGAAAGACGAGGTCGTCCGCGTACTTCGCCTCGCCGGTCAGCTTCTCGGGCCCTTCTCGGCGGAGGGGGCCGCGGGTCCGGGCCCGGCCAGGGGCGATCTCTCCAGGGTGGATGAGGAGGGCGTCGGGCGTCCCGGTCCGCGGCGCGACCGGGCTGCCGGTACGCGGTGGCGCGGTCCGGATCGTCATGCGGGCTGAGTTCCCTCCTTGAGGCGAGGTTACCATCGCGCCGACGCCGCGGCCGTTCGCGGCCGGGTCGTCGAGTCGCGCGCCCCTCTCCCCTCCGGACCGCACTGATCCGCTCGCCGCGGTGCGGGTCAGCACCGACAACTGGTACTGGGGGCTTGCGGACAGTCGTCAGGGGGGCCCCACGCTTCTATAGTCGGCCAACAGGGAGCTCTTGGATTCCCCGGATAAGCATTGACATCACTCGAGGCCCCACCACCGAGCATGCCCACACCGGACACGCTCCTCGCCATCATCTTCCTGGCCGTCGCGGCGAACCTCATCGTTGGTGCCACCGTGCTCCTCGCGCCGCGGTTCCGTGACCGCTCCCGCTCGCTTGATTCCGACCCGGCTTTCGTGAGCCCCGACCGGCTCCCGAGAGGCGGGCTCAGCGCGGATGGCCGGCCGGTGGGGCGGCCGGCCATCGGCGTCTTCGGGCCCATGCCCGCCGTCATGTCCGATCCGGGGACCGGCCTCGACCTCGCGCCGTCATGGTCACGCTGGCTGCAGGAGGAGGACAGCCGCGTGCGCCGGTACCGTCACCCCGCGACGATCGTCCTGATCGAGATCGACGGGCTGGACCGGCTCATCGACCGGCTCGGAGCCGACGCCGCCGACCGGCTCATTCCACCGGTCGCTGCCACCCTCCGGCGGTACGCCCGCGACACGGACCGGATCGCGCGCCTCAGCGGCCGGTCGTTCGGCGTCCTGCTGCCGGAGACGGATGAGGTCCAGGCGATCAACTTCGTCGAGCGCGTCCGGACGACGTGCGACCTGTGGCTCGCGTCGGGGGCGATCTCGCTCAAGCTGGCGATGGGCTGGGCCGAGGCGAATCCCAGCCGCACCGTGGAGGTCGCGCTCGGGATGGCGGAGAACCGGCTGAACGCCGAGCGGCGCAGCCACGGCCAGCTCGCGGCAGCGAACGGCGACGGGGAGCGGACCGGACCGCCGACGCGGGCGGGCCAGACGGTCTAGTCGCGGCCGCGGCGCAGCGCCCGGCCCGGGCGCGCACCGGTGTGCTTCTCCCCATCGACCACGATCTCGCCGTTCACGATCACCTGCTCGATCCCGGACGGGAAGCGCCGCGGGTCGTCGTACGTGGCGTTGTTGCGGACCGTGGCCGGATCGAACACCACGAGATCGGCCGCGGCGCCGTCGCGGATCGTGCCGCGGTCCCTGAGCCCCAGGCGGGCCGCCGGTCCCCCGCTCATCTTCCAGATCGCGTCCTCGAGCCCGAGGGTCGCCTCGTCCCGGACGAACTGGCCGAGGATCCGCGGGTAGCTGCCGTACGTCCGCGGGCTCGGCTTCGCTCCGATGAATGTGGAGTCGGTGCCGACCATCCCGACCGGGTGGCGCAGGAAGCGGCGGATCCCGTCGGTGTGCGGACCGGGGGTCACCTCGTTCGGGCGGAGGTCCTCGACGAGGAGCAGGTCACACAACGCATCGACGAGGTCCGCCTGCGTGTCGTCGACGAGATCGCCGAGGGTCTTGCCTTCCCAGCGGGCGTTCTCCGGCCGGCCGAGGTAGCCGATCCGGACGTCGCGCAGCCCGCCCGCGCCGGCGAACAGCACGCCGCGCTCCCCGAGCTCGCGCCGGATCCGGTCGCGGACGGTCCGGTCGGCAAGCCGCTCCTTCGTCTTCGCGGGGCCGCCCTCCTGGACCCATGTCGGGATGAGGATCAGCAGGCGGGTGCTGGCCCATTCGAAGGGGTACGAGTCGAACGTGACGTCGAGGCCCTCGGCTCGGGCGTCGTCGACGAGCTCGAGCATCTGCTCGGCCGAGCCGGGGAACGTCTTGCGATGGTAGAAGTGGGTGATGTGGGCCGGGGCCTCGCCCCGCCGGCCGATGTTGATCGCCTCCCGGAACGGATCGAGGAAGCGGTCGCCGAGCGGATAGCGGACGTGGGTGTGGTAGAAGCCGCCATGCCGCCCGGCCTCGCGGGTCAGCTCGGCGAGCTCGTCGGTCGTCGCGTAGCTGCCCGGCGGATAGTCGAGGCCGCTCGACAGACCGTACGCCCCGGCCTCCATGCTCTCGCGGAGCATCGCCTTCTGGCGGCCGACGGCACCGGCGTCGGCTGGAATGTCGTCCCAGCCGACGGCGGCGATTCGCAGCGCAGAGTTGCCGACGAGATAGGCGATGTTCACCGAGGTGCCGTCGAGCCGGTCGAGGTAGGACGCGACGGTGTCCCAGTCGTAGGCGATGTCCGGGATGCCGTCGAGCCCCGAGTTGAGCTCGACGAACGCCTCGAGGTCGGCGTGGTTCACGAAGGGCGCATAGCTGTTGCCGTCGACCCCGATGAGCTCGGTGGTGACGCCCTGGCGCACCTTCGGCTCGTGGAGCGGCTCCTTCAGGACCATCAGGCCGCTGTGGCTGTGGAGGTCGATGAACCCGGGCGCCACGATCTTGCCGGTGGCATCGATGGTCCGCGCTGCGTGAGGCGGCTCGGCGCCCGGACCGATGAGCCGCATCCTATCGCCCTCGACCACGACCGTGCCCGGGCGCCGGGGCGCCCCGGTCCCGTCGACGATCGTGCCCCCGACGATGACGAGCTCGGCTGGAGCGGTCATGGTCCCTGGCCCCGGCTCACACGCGTTTGGGCCGTGGGGCGGCCCAACGGGCGAACGATCGTGCCCAGGACTGTCCGCCCGACACCTTCGTCGGTCGTTTGGGCCTTGGGGCGGCCCAAAAGGCGAGCAAGGGCGACGCGGCTTGCCCGCCCGACACCTTCGTCGGTCGTTTGGGCCGTGGGGCGGCCCAATGTGCGAGAGAAGGGCGAGTAAAGGGTGGCGTGCAAAGCTTCGCCTTCGTGACGACACGGGAGCGGCCTGCAGATCGCGGACGCCGAACGGCACGAGCGGCCGCCAGGCGCGTGGGCGGGGACATCAGACAAGCGCGTGTCGGCGGCGGGCTGAGCCAGAGGTTCGCGGCGGACAACGCCGGCGTCTCGCGAAGCCAGTTCGGTCGTCTTGAGAGGGGGGAGATCGAGTCTCCGCCCACCGACTTCCTCGCAGCCTGCTGCGCGGTGGTTGGGCTTGACCTGGCCATACGCACGTTCCCGCGGGGCGATCCCCTGAGAGATCGCGCACAGCGGGCGCTCTTGGAACGCCTTCGGAAGGAAATTCATCCGGCGCTTGGCTGGCGCACCGAGGTGCCGCTGCCGATCGAGGGCGACCTGAGGGCATGGGACGCCGAGATTCGAAGTCGAGGATGGGTGATGCGCATTGAGGCCGAAACCCGCCTGTCCGATAGCCAGGCGCTCGAGCGGCGGATCGCCCTCAAGATCCGCGACGGAGGCCCGGGTCACGTCCTTCTCCTCGTTGCCGACACGAGGTCGAACAGGCAAGCGCTCGAAACGCTTCGCGATGGGTTGCGCGCAACGTTTCCGCTCGACAGGCGGAGCATCCTGGGCGCGCTGCGGGATGGCCGCGACCCTGGCGCCAGCGGCGTCGTCGTCCTCTAGGACCATGACTGGAGCTCGAGGATGTTGCCCTCCGGATCGGTCACGTAGGTCCACGTCACGTGGCGGCCGTCGGCGGTCTGGAGGGTGACGACCGAGCCGACCGCGCGACCTCCCGACTCGAGAACGATCCGCCGAGCAGCGGGAACGTCTGGCACCAAGAACGCGATGTGCCCGAACCCCGGGCGATTCGCGGCCGGCGGCAGCCCCGGGAGCTCGGTCGAGTACTCGTAGATCTCGAGCGTCGGGCCATTGGGGCCATGGCCCGGAAGGCGCAGGTGAACGCCGCGCAACGCCGCGTCCGGCACACCCGTGCCGGCACTCAGTTCCGGACCGCTGTAGTCGCGTTCGGGTGGCACGGGCACGCAACCGAAGACCCGTTCGTAGAACGCGGCGAGCACCCGCCAATCGCGGGCGACCAGGTTCACGTGGCCGAACCGGGCGTCGATCACGACGGTCCCGCCAGGCGGCGACCGCGGACGAAGGCAGCTCGGACCATCGACGGGTGGGCGCGGAAGATGAGGCGGCTCATGAGGGCGGTCGGATCGTCGTCGACCGGGCCCCCGGGCAGCGGCAGCGTCAAAGTCGGGTCGACGAGCAGGAGGTCCGCCTCCTTGCCCGCCTCGAGCGATCCGATCTCGGCTTCGAGCCCCAGCGCCTCCGCCCCGCCGAGCGTGCCCATTCGAAGCCAGTCGAGCGGACCGAGGGTCGGCCACGGATCGGCCCGCACGACGCGCAGGGCGTTCTGCGTGTATGCCCCTACCCGCATCGCGGTGAAGATCGACAGGTCCGGGCCAGCCGCGACGTCCGAACCCAGGCCCACGACGAGTCCCGCTTCGAGATAACGGGCGAGGGGCATGACGCCGGAGGCGAGGAACAGGTTGGATGCGGGGCAATGGGCGACGCGCGTGCGGGTCTCTACGAGGCGCGCGAGCTCCCGCTCGGACAAGTGGATCGCGTGGGCCAGGACCGTGCGCTCGCCGAGGCCGCCGGCCCGATCGTAGACGTCGACATAGTCGACAGCGTCGGGGAAGAGCCGGCGCACCTCTTCGATCTCGCCGCGGTCCTCCGACACATGGGTCTGCCAGTACGCGCCCGAGGCGCGCGCCGCGGCCGCGGACTCGCGGAGCATCTCCTCCGTGCAGGAGACCGCGAACCGCGGGGTGTATGCGTACCGCAACCGGCCGCCGTCGGCCATGTGCCAGCGCGCGGACAGCTCGTTCGATTCGCGGAGGGAGCGCGAGAGAATCGTCGCGGGGTCGATCGTCTCGTCGTACGTGCCCCGGTCCATCATCACCTTGCCGATGATCGCCCGGATCCCGTGCGCCTCGGCGGCCCGGA
>JBBDZZ010000072.1:0-13542 GCA_040899885.1 Chloroflexota bacterium
GATCGGGGTGTTCGCGACGAGACCCATCGCGATCGTCATCACGCCAGCCACGAGCGCGGTGGCCGCGGCGGCGGCAGGGATGAAGGCCAACGCCTCGGCCGACCCTGGCGCGCCGAACATGTTCGAGAGGATCGCCGGGTTCAGGAAGAGGATGTAGGCCATGACCAGGAACGTGGTCACCCCGGCCTTGACCTCGGTCGCTAGGTTGGTCCCGCGTTCGGCGAATTTGAAGTATTCCGCGATCGCGCCTCCGCCTTGACCATCCGGCACCGGGCGATCGGGTACGGGGCGATCCTGGACGTCGTCCACCTTGGTTTCATCCCTCCTTGCCCTCGACCGCGCGCCGAACCTCGTTGGCGGGCTCGGACCGCGCCTTGGTTCGCTCCCGCCGGCGTCCCACCGCGCCGGCGTCCCGGATCGGCTATTCCTCCTCGTGGGCGTCGAGGCCGAGCAGCTCCATCTGGACGAAACCGCTGGTGTCGAACTCGAGCTGACGCGGGGCAAACGGCGACTCGGCGTCGGTCACGCCGACCGGCGCGAATTCGATGATGACGCGCTCGTCGCCCTGGACGAGGGCGTAGACAAGCAGCTGGTCGGGGCGGGTCTCGAACTCGAGATGCTCAAACGAATCGATGTTCAGGGTGATCGCCAGAGGGGTGAAGTACGTCGACACGTCCGGCTGGTCGACGACGAGCCGCTCGACCCATCCGGTCCCGTGTTCGATGAGGTCGCGACCTCGGAAGTAGCGGTAGCTGACCGTCTGCTTGAGGAGCGGGCGGAGAAGGTTCTGGATGTCCGCACGGGTGGAGACGACGCCCTGGTTGACGAAGAATTTCGCGGGCGGGGCGCTCGACACGAGGCGGCTCCTGCGGCTGGCCGGTCCAGGGCGCGGGGCGGGGCGCGGACGCTGGGGCTGACGGGATGGTACTGCACCGAACCGACCACGAAAAGGAGATTCCGGGGCCCGCGTATCATCCGGCCATGCTCCTCGCGATCGACATCGGGAACACGAACATCACGATCGGGCTGTTCCGGGCGGGGCAGGTCGTCGCGAGCCGGCGGGCAGCCACGGTCGCCCGCGCCACGGCCGACGAGCTGGAGGTCCTGCTCGAAGGCCTCCTCCGCCTCGACGACGCATCGTTCGCCGACGTGAGCTCAATCGCCTGCGCCTCGGTCGTGCCGCACCTGACCGATGGGATCGAGGCGATCGCCGCCCGGCGCGAGCGGCCGCTCATCGTCGCCACGGTGGGGACGATCCCGCTGGCCGTCCGGGTCGACCGGCCGGAGCAGGTCGGCGCGGACCGGCTCGTCAACGCGCTCGCGGCGCAGCGCCTCTACGGGACGCCGGCCGTGGTCGTGGATTTCGGGACGGCGACAACGCTCGACTGCGTGGCTGCGGACGGGGCCTATGTCGGCGGCGCGATCGCCCCGGGACTCGAGCTGGGCCTCGAAGCCCTCGCCGCGCGGACCGCGAAGCTGCCGCGGATCGAGCTGCGGGCCCCGGACCGGGCGATCGGCCGCGACACCGTCTCGGCGATGCAGTCGGGCACGGTCTTCGGCTACCAGGCCCTCGCCGCCGGGCTGCTGGCCCGGGTCCGCCGCGAGCTTGCCGAGGCGAACGGGGTCGAGCCCGCGGACGTCAAGGCGATCCTCACCGGCGGGCTCTCGGCCGCGCCATGGGTCCGTGCGCTCGAGGGAATCGACGCGATCGACCCGGAGCTGACGCTGCGCGGCCTCGCGATCCTCCATGCGGAGGTCTCGGGCGGCCAGCGGATGGAGCTGGGCCTGGGATGACCTCCGCTACGAGGAGGCTCGAGGGCCGGCTCATCGCGCTCGGCGTCACCGGCTCGATCGCCGCATACAAGGCGGTTGAGCTGCTCCGGCTGCTGACCACCGAGGGTGCGGACGTCGTCGTGCTCCTCACCCCCGCCGCAACCCGCTTCGTCGGTCCGTTGACGTTCGAGGCGCTCAGCCGCCATCCCGTCGAGTCGGAGCTGATGGAGCTGCTGCCGGACGGGCGAATCGGACACGTCGTCGTCGCCGATAGCGCGGACGCGATCGTCGCCGCGCCGGCGACCGCCCACTGGCTCGGCGCGATGGCGAACGGGCTCGCGGGCGACGTCGTGACGGCCGCCTGCCTCGCGACCGGGGCGCCGGTCATCGTCGCCCCGGCGATGGACGGCGAGATGTACGCGCATCCGGCCACCAGGGCCAACGTCGCCCGGCTGCGCGACGAGTTCGGGTACACGGTCGTCGAGCCGGACGCCGGGCCGCTCGCCTCCGGACAGACCGGCCTCGGCCGGCTCGCGGAGCTGCCGCGGATTGTCGATGCGGTCGTCGCTGCGGTCGGCGCCCGGCCGGTCAGGGCCCCGGACATCGCGGCTCGGCCCCCGCTCGTCGAGCCGGCCCGTGAGGCGGATCTTGCCGGCCGCCACGTCGTCGTGACCGCCGGCGGCACCCGCGAGCCGATCGATCCGGTCCGGTTCATCGGCAACCGCTCGACGGGCAAGATGGGCGTGGCGATCGCCCAGGCAGCCCTCGAGCGCGGGGCGCGGGTGACGGTCGTCGCCGCGAACGTCGAGGTGGCCCTCCCGGAGGGAGCGACGGTCACCCGGATCGAGACCGCCGACGAGCTCCTCGCGGCGCTCCGCGAGCTCGTCCGCCACGGGATGGATGCGCTTGTCATGGCCGCCGCCGTCGCGGATTTCCGGCCGAAGCGGGCGGCGGCCTCGAAGATCGCCCGCGACGGCGCGCTCTCGCTCGAGCTCGAGCCGACCCAGGACGTCCTCGCGACCATTGCGTCCCTCGTGCCGGCCGCCGGGTCCCGTGGCCGCCCCGTGCTGGTCGGGTTCGCGGCCGAGACCGGGTCACTCGAGCGGACACCGGACAAGCTCCGCCGGAAGGGCGTTGACTTCCTCGTCGCGAACGACGTCAGCGAGCCAGGATCCGGGTTCGGGACCGACACGAACCGGGTGACGATCCTGTCCGCCGGCGGCAAGCCTGAGGAATTGCCGCTCCTGCCGAAACGCGAGGTCGCGGACCAGCTCCTGGACCGCGTCGCCCGGGCGCTGGACGATCGGGACGCCGCCCGGCAGACTGGCCCCGTGACCCAGGAGACCACAGCATGAGCTCCACGCCGGAGGCGGTTCGCCGGCTGACCGTTCTCGACGTCGCGAAGCTCTACGCGGACGGTGCCCGGATCCCGATGCTGACCGCCTACGACTATCCGACCGCGAAGCTCCTCGACGAGGCCCGGATCCCAATGCTCCTCGTCGGCGATTCGGTGGGCCGGGTCATGCTCGGGTACGACTCCGAGGTCCGGGTCACGATGGCCGAGATGCTCCATCACACGAAGGCCGTGACCCGCGGCACTGCTCGGGCGCTCGTCGTCGCCGACATGCCGTTCCTGTCCTACTCGAACCCCGAGGACGCGCTCGCGAATGCCGGCCGCTTCCTCCGCGAGGCGGGCGCCCAGGCGGTCAAGGTCGAGGGCGGCGTCCGGACTGCCCGGGTGATCGAGGCGATCGTCAAGGCCGGGATCCCGGTCATGGGCCACATCGGCCTCACGCCGCAGGCGATCAACGCGATCGGCAAGGTACGGGTCCAGGGCAAGACCCGGGAGCAGGCACGGTCGCTCCTCGCCGACGCCCTCGCCGTCCAGGAGGCGGGTGCCTTCGCGATCGTGCTCGAGCTCGTCCCGGAGCAGCTCGCCGCCGCGATCACCGAGCGCCTCCGGATCCCGACGATCGGGATCGGGGCGGGTCCGGGCTGTAGCGGCCAGGTCCAGGTCGTGACGGACCTCCTCGGGCTGGACACCTGGCACCCGAAGCACGCGCGGCCCTACGCGGACCTGCGCGGGGCGATCCTCCAGGCGGCCTCGAGCTATGCCGCCGACGTCACGGCGGGCACATTCCCGGGCGCCGAGCAGACGGTCCGGATGGACGAGGCGGTCCTCGAAGAGGTGCTCGGACGGTCGGTGCTCGACCAGGGCGGGGCGCCGGTCGGCGGCGGCATCCCCCTCGACCGCGACCTCTGACAACGGTCGAATCCTCGGGCGAATGGCCTCGCGGAGCTCGGCCTTCGACCTCGGAGAGCGTGTGACTATCCATGACTGAGGTTGCCGGTACTCGAGTGGTACGGACCCGTGCCGAGCTGCGCTATGCACTTGCCTCGGCGCCCCGCCCGATCGGGCTCGTGCCCACGATGGGCTGGCTCCACGACGGCCACCGCGAGCTCATGCGACTGGCTCGGTCGGAGAACCGGACGACGGTCGTGACGATCTTCGTCAACCCCCGCCAGTTCACCGAGGCCGGTGACTACACGAAGTACCCGCGCGACGAGCCGCGCGACCTCGCGATCGCCGAATCGGAAGGCGTCGAGCTCGTTTTTGTGCCACCCGTCGATGAGATCTACCCGCCCGGCTTCGACACCGTAGTGTCGGTGGGGCCGATCGCCCGGCCGCTCGAGGGCGCGGCCCGGCCAGGCCACTTCGACGGCGTCGCCACGGTCGTCGCCATCCTGTTCGACCTCGTCGGGGCGGATCGAGCGTACTTCGGCCAGAAGGACGCCCAGCAGGTCATGGTGATCCGCCAGATGGCGCGCGACCTCGCCATCCCGACCAAGGTTGTCGCCTGCCCGACGGTCCGCGAGCCGGACGGCCTCGCGCTGTCGTCCCGGAACGTCCACCTCACGCCGGAGCAGCGCGCCGCCGCGCCGGTCCTCCGCCGGGCGCTGCTCGATGCGCGGGGCCGCTGGGAGGCCGGCGAGCGGTCGGCCGAGGCGCTCCGCGCGGCGATGCGGGCAACGCTGGCGGTAGAGCCGCTGGCCAAGCCCGAGTACGTGAGCGTCGCCGACGGAGAGACGCTCGCCGAGCTCGACCGGGTCGACGGCCAGGCCCTCCTGTCGCTCGCGGTTCGGTTCGGATCGACTCGGCTCATCGACAACGAGCCTCTGCCCGGGACCTGAGCCGGCCCGGGGATCAGTTCGGTGGGCGGGCGACCGCGAGGATCCGGTCGACGTCGAGGCACTCCGCGACCAGGCCCTTGATGAGGTCGATCTTCTCGCGGTCCGCGGCGTGGGTCTTGACGAGCAGGTCGTGGACCTCCGACGCGACCGAGTAGGTGTCCTCGGCCACGAGCGTCGCGAACAGGTCGGCCTGGCGGATCGCGGCGAGGACCGGCGGACGGGGCCGGTAGCCGCCGGTCAGGACCAGGCCGATCGCCGCCCCCTCGTGGCCATCGATCGAGGCGGTGCGCTCGTTCGTGGCCTCGGCCGCAATCGCTGCGATCCGCGCTGCCTCGCTCACGTTCCCGAGCCGGACCCGCGGCGCGAGGTGGGCGGTCGTGAGCGTGAGGATGACGTCCTCCCGGTCCCCCGGCACGATCACGAGCGTCCCAGGGCCCACCCGTTCGAGCATGTGGCCGGGCTCCATCGCCCCGATCGCCACGCCGTCGATCACCCGGTCGAGGTCGGGGCCGGGGTGGATCGTCTCGCCCCGGACGCCGTCGAGGACCATCCCGAGGGTCGGGTTCGACAGCAGCGGCTTCACCGGCAGCACACCGAGGAGGGCCACCCCATGACGGGCCAGTCCCCGCTCCAGGACGGCGGCGATCCCGGGCTGCGAGTCCAGGTCGACCTTGTTGACGATCGCGCCCGCGATCTTCACCCCGTGGCTCGCGAACAGGGCCGCGTTGAGCACAATTTCGTCGATCGGCCGGCCGACGCCCCCTTCGCTGATGATGATCGTCGGGGCGCCGAGCATCGAGGCGACCCTCGCGTTCGACAGGCCGATGACGGCCCCCACCCCGGCGTGGCCGGTGCCCTCGATCAGCACGATGTCGTGGTCGGCGAACGTGGCGTGCGCAGCGAGGATCCGGGCCGGCAGGTCCTCGACCACGTCACCGGCGATGTACGCCTTCGTGAAGCCGCGCGGGATGTGGACGGGGCTCATCACCGGGTACGGCTCAGGCAGCCCGAAGACGCCCTTCATCAGCACGGCGTCCTCGTCGGCCGGGATCCCCTCGTCGATCACGGTCCGCTGCCCCACCGGCTTCATGAACCCGGTCCGGAGCCCCCGGGCCAGGAACCCGTCGAGCAGCCCGAGGGCGGCGGTCGTCTTGCCGCGGTTCTGGCCAGTCGCCGCGAGGTAGAGATGCCTCATCGGTCGGCCGGAGCCCTGCTAGCCGCGGGTGGTGGTCTTGCGCTCGACCAGCTGGAGCGCGTCCCGCAGCCGGTTGACGGTCTCGCCGTCGACGGCGTCCGGCTCGAGGTACGGCCCCAGCCGCTCCATGACATCGGCGACCAGCCCCAGGAATACGCCCGCGTCGGCCACGAAGAACTGCGGCTCGTTGTTGTAGCGGACGAGGGTCAGCCGGCCCTGGAGGACCCGCCGTTCCTCGACGTGGGCGATCTGGGTCGCGAAGTTGTGGCCCTGGATGCCGTCCGGGTTGTTCAGGAAGTTCAGGGCGTTGTCGATCGCCAGCCCGAACCGGGCGCGCCAGGCCACGAGGCGCTCGTGGACCTCGGAGGCGATCCGCACCTCGGCGACCTCGTCGAACACCTCGGGCGCCACGGTCAGGAGCCCCACGAGGGTCGTCCCGGCCCGGGGTCCGAGCATCACCTGGAGGCTCCGCTCGAGGGTGAACACCTCCGAGTCGAACCGGGGGCTGGTGATGACGTCGGTCAGGAGGTCCTCGACGTTGTCGAGGATGCCCGGCTCGGCGACCGAGTTGGCGAGGTGGACGATCTCTTCCTTGAACAGGAATTTCTCTTCGTGATCGAGCATGGCGGCGATGGTAGCACCCGGTCCTTTCTGGGCCGCCCGGCCGGTGTCCGAGCGCACCAAATCCGGCTGCGGAGGCCGTGTCTGACAGTCAACAAATCCCGCCCGAAATGAGGCCCTCCGCCCTTTTCCGGCCTCGGGCGTGTCTGGCAGTCACGGTTCGGCGCCCTGGGAGGGCTATCGGCCGGGTCGGAGGCCTTCGCAGTCCCGTTTGGGCCCGGTTTGTTGACTCACAGACACGCGATTGGCGGCGGCCAGGCCAGCCGCGGTCGCCTTACGGGTAGAGGCCGCGCATCGAGGTCGCGTCGGCGACCCGCTGGACCGCCAGCAGGTAGGCCGCAGTCCGCATGTCGCACTCTTCGCGCTCGGCGATCGCCAGGGTCTCCGCGAACGCGCGGGTCATGATCCCCCGGAGCTTGTCGTTGACCACCGCCTCACTCCAGTGGTCCCGGTTGAGGTCCTGGACCCACTCGAAGTAGCTGACGGTCACGCCGCCGGCGTTGCACAGGATGTCCGGGATCATGAACACGCCCCGGCGGGCCAGCTCGATGTCGGCCTCCGGGGTCGTGGGCCCGTTCGCCGCCTCGGCCACGATCTTCGCCTTGATGTTGCCGGCGTTGCGGCTCGTGATCTGGTTCTCGAGCGCGGCCGGGATGAGGATCTCGCAGTCGACCTCGAGCACCTCCATGTTCGAGATATCCCTCGAACCGGGGAACCCCTGGACCGTGCCGTGCTCCTTCTTCCAGTTGTTGACCCTCGAAATGTCGAGCCCGGCCGGGTTGTAGATACCGCCGGTCGAGTCGGACACCGCGACAACCGTGGCACCCTCGTCGGCGATCAGCCGAGCGGCGATCGCCCCGGCGTTGCCGAAGCCCTGGATCGCGACCCGTGCCTTCTTCAGGTCCGTGCCGAGGTGGCGGGAGGCCTCGACGATGCAGAACACCGTGCCGCGCCCGGTCGCCTCGGTCCGGCCCTCGGAGCCGCCCAGGCTGATCGGCTTGCCGGTCACGACCCCCGGGACGGTGTGGCCCTGGTGCATCGAGTACGTGTCCATCATCCAGGCCATGACCTGGGCGTTCGTGTTGACGTCCGGGGCCGGGATGTCCCGCTCGGGGCCGATCAGGACCTCGATCTCCGTCGTGAACCGGCGGGTGAGCGCCTCGAGCTCCTTCATCGACAGCTTCTTCGGGTCGACGATCACGCCGCCCTTGCCGCCGCCGTAGGGGATCCCCACGACCGCGCACTTCCAGGTCATCCACATCGCGAGGGCCTTGACCTCGTCGAGGCTGACGTCCTGGTGGTAGCGGATGCCGCCCTTCGCCGGGCCCCGGCCCAGGTTGTGCTGGACCCGGTAGCCGGTGAAGACCTGGACGCTCCCGTCGTCCATCTTCACCGGGAAGTGGACGGTCAGCTCGCGGCGCGGCTGGCGGAGGACGCGCCGGAGGCCGGGGTCAAGGTTGAGCTTGCCGGCGGCCAGATCGAACTGCCGCTGCGCGATCTCCCACGGGTTGATGTGCGCAGCGACTTGCTCGGTCGTCATGAACTCGAGGACCTCCGAGTGTGGCGGCCTCCGTCGGCCGCCGCGGTTGCGGGCGCTCTATGGCGCCGGGATTTGGTCCGAGTATAGCCCGGGAGCCGCCTCGGACGACTCCCCGATGGTCCCGTCGTGCAACCTCAGCGCAACCGGACCGCAACTTTCAGACGGGGCCGACGGGCGGCCCGGAGGCAGGCCTCAGCGGCCGTAGAGGACGACGGCTCCGAGGCAGCTCGGGCCGAGATGCGGCCCGACCGATGCCCCGACCGGCTGGACGGAGACGTTCTTCGGGTTGAGCTGTGAGCCCGCCCGGGCCACGACTTCCTGCCGGAACGACTCGGCGTCCGCCGGCGGAGTGAACAGGATCGCCAGCCGCTCGATCGGCCGCTGGACGAGCAGCTCGATCGTCCGCTCGCGGGCCTTGCCCCGCGTCCGTGGCCTGTCGGCCGTCTCGACGACCCCATCCCGGATCGTGATGATCGGCTTGACCGAGAGGAGCGTCCCGATGGCCGCCCGCGCGCCGCTGATCCGGCCGCCCTTCTTGAGGTATTCGAGCGTGTCGAGGGCGACGTACAGGTCGAGATCCTTCTTCCGGTCGTCGAGGACGCGGGTGATCTCGGCCGCAGAGACGCCTTGCGCCGCCATCTCCGCGCCGATCTGGGCGAGGATCCCCTCCCCCATCGACGCGCTGCCCGAGTCGACGATGTGGATCTCGCGGGTCGGCAGCATGCCCTTCGCGATCTCGGCACTCTTCAGCGTGGCCGACAGCGACCCGGCGACGTGGATCGACACGATCGCGTCCGCCCCATCCGCGAACGCCTTCTCGTAGACCGCCTTGAACTCGCCCGGCGCGGACGCCGCCGTGGTCGGGAACGGGGCGTCGGGCGCGGTCATTCGCTGCCAGAACTGCTCGGTGGACAGGTCGACGCCTGCCTTGAACGTCTGCTGCCCGAAACTGACGATGAGCGGGACGATCGCGATACCCGCCGTCGCGGCTGCGGCCGGCGGCAGGTCCGATGCTGAATCGGTGACGATGGCGACGCGGCTCACGTGGCTCCTCCTCCAACGCGCTGCCCACCCCGGGTTGTGGCGATCATACGGGGGTCGTGTGAGCCCTCGTCAGGCGGGCCGGGGCCCGGGCCCCACGCCCACTTGGTGCTCGACCGCGCGGAGCCGCGACAGCGGCAGGAGTGCGACGGCGAGCAGGCCGAGCGTGGCGATGAGGATTCCATCGATCCCAAACGGACCCGCCGCGGCTCCGCCGAGGAACGCGCCCCCGATCTGGCCGAGGGCGAGAAACACCGAGTAGAGCCCCATGATCGCGCCGCGGTCGGCGGGATACGCCTCGCTGACGTCAGCCAGCAGGCCGAGGGCGGCCGGCGTCGCCCCCGCGAGGACGAACAGGCCCGCGGCCGCGGCGAGTCCGAAGGCGATCAGGAAGAGGTCCGGCTGGCCCCGACTGTGATTGACGACGACCGCCGCCCCGACCGTCACAGCGCCGCCGAGGATCCCGTACAGGATGATCGTCGTCCGGCGCATGTTCTTGAACCGGTCGCCCCAGTAGGCCAGCCCGGCGAAGAACACAATCAGCCCGACGGCCGCCCCGAGCGCGATCTGGGCCCCCTGGAACTGGCCCATGAGAAGCTGGTCGGCGAAGCGCGGATCCGGCTTCCTGATGAGCTGGAAGATCGACTGGCTCGTCCACAGCCCGAGGGCAGCGTTGATCGCGATCCACGTCGGGGCGAGCAGCCAGACGTGGGAACTGGTCAAGAGATCGAGGTAGCGGCGCCAGCCGAAATGGGGCGCGTCGAGCGTCGCCTTCTCGCCGGCGGGGGCCTCGACGCCGAGCCGGTAGATGAGGAATGACACCCCGTAGATCACGGCGTTGAGGAGGAACGCGTCGCGGCCCATCCCGGACCACACGCCCGGGATGCCGTCGTAGAGGAGACCCGCGAGAACGAAGCCGACACCGAGCCCGGCGAGCGTAGCTCCCTCGAAACGCGCGGACATCCGTCCGCGGAGCAGCTCGTTGCCTGCTGTTGCCATCGCGATGAAGCCGAGGATCGACGGGACGGATGCCGCCGTCGACGCTCCCTCGAGCCAGCGGGTGGCGCCGATGACGAAGATGTCCGTCGACGCCCAGGTCATGACCACCGCGATCACCCCGAAGATCGGCCCGACCTGCATGATCCGGTGATGGCCGAACCGGTCGGACAGCAGCCCGAACGGGGTCGACAGGACGAGCTCCGCGGCGAAGAACGTCGCGGTGAGAAGGGCGAGAGTCAGCTCGTTGGTATGGAGGACGCGGTCCGCGTAGAAGACGAGCAGTCCGCCCGTCAGGCCGGTGCTCAGGCGGAGCGTGAACGTGCCGAAGAGCACGGCGTACAGCGAGCGGGTCACGGTGAAAGCGTAGCGGGCCTGCGCGCCTAGAATGCGGCGATGCCCGAATCCCTCCTCGTCCCCGTCCCGCTCGCCCGCGGCCGGCGCGGCGCGGTCGTCGCACCCCACCACCTCGCGACCGCGGCCGGCCTCGAGATCCTCGCCGCGGGCGGCTCCGCGGTCGACGCGGCGATCGCGACGAACGCGGTCCTCGGCGTCGTCATGCCGAGCGGGTGCGGGATCGGCGGGGATGCGTTCTGGTTGATCTGGGACGCGGCGTCCCGTCGCCAGCGCGCATTGAACGGTTCAGGTCGAGCCGCCGCCGCGGCCGATCCCGCGCGATTGCGCGAGCAGGGGCTGAGGTCGCTCCCGCTCCACGGCGGGCTGTCGATCTCGGTTCCCGGGGCGGTCCGGTCGTGGGGCGACGCGCATGCCCGCTTCGGGCGTCTGTCGCGGGCCGTCATCCTCGGGCCGGCGATCGAGCTGGCGGACGGTGGCTTCCCGGCGACCGACGGCCTGATCGGATCGATCGAGCGGACGGCCGAGGTCGTCGCCAGGGAGATTCGTCCCGACGGCGGCTTCCAGCGCGTCTACCGGCCGCACGGCCGGGCCTGGCGTCCGGGCGAAATCATCCGGCTGCCGGCCCTCGCGGCCACCCTCCGCCGGCTCGCGGACGACGGCTTCGAGGCGTTCTACACCGGCGACCTTGCGGAGCGCCAGGCCCGGGCCCTCGCCGCGGCCGGCTCGCCGATCACGGCCGCGGACCTCGAAGCGCACGAGTCCACTTGGACCAACCCGATCTCGACCACGTACCGCGGCGTCCGCGTCACGAGCCACCCTCCGAACAGCTCCGGCCTTGTCGCCCTCGAACTGCTCAACATCCTCGAGCAGTTCGAACCGCCCGCCCCGTCGCTCTTCGCCGCCGGCCGCGGCGCCGATGCCCGCTGGATCCACCTCGGGATCGAGGCGTCGAAGCTCGCGATGGCGGATCGGGACGCCCAGCTGACCGACCCGGACTTCCACGTCATCCCGACCGATCGCCTCCTCGACAAGGCCTATGCCGCGGAGCTCGGCGGGCAGATCGACCCGGCGCGGGCCACCCGCCCGCCGGCCGCGACAGCGCCCCGGGGCGGCGGCACGATCTACCTCGCCGCGGTCGACGGGGAGGGCAACGCGGTCAGCCTCATCGAGTCGAATTACATGGGCTTCGGGTCCGGGATCGTCGACCCCGATACCGGTGTCCACTACCAGAACCGCGGCTCGTACTTCAGCCTCGATCCCGACCATCCGAACGTCCTCGCACCCGGCAAGCGGACCCTGCACACGCTGCTGCCCGGGATGCTCTTCCGCGACGACCGAGCGCCGTGGGTCGTGGCCGGGTCGATGGGCGGCGACGCCCAGCCCCAGATCCATGCACAGCTCGTCTCGGCGCTCGTCGACGGCGGTGTCGATGTGCTTACCGGCGTGTCAACGCCACGCTGGTTCGTCGAGCCGGACGACCACTTCGCTCCGCCGGTCGAGGTCCGCGCCGAGCCGCGCTTCGCGCCGGGCGTGCTCGAGGAGCTCGAGGCGATGGGCCACCCGGTGACCCGGACCGAGCCGTTCGACGGCTGGCTGGGCCACTGCCACGCCATCGAGCTCGTGAACGGCGGCCCGGGCGCCAGGGACGGCTCGCTGGCCGCGGCGACCGACCCCAGGAGTGACGGGTTGCCCGCCGTGCGCTGAAAGCGGGGCTGGCTATACTCCTCCGTGCCGGTGGCAGGCTGCGCTCACACGAGGCCGCCACCGGTCTTCCTGTCATCGGGCGGGAAGGCGGAGGCGGAGGGCGGCGTGACCTCGAACGTCGGGCAGAACTACCCGTACACGAGCGAGACCGAATCGGACCGCGCCGCGGCGGTCGCCCGGCTCGTGGCCGCCCGCGATGGGCTCGCCGGCACGATCTCCGCCGAGACAACGCCACTTGATCCCAACGACCGATGGTGGGTCTGGAAATGCCCCACGAAGGGATGCCCGGGCCTCCTTCACGTCGCTGGCTACGCTCGCGACCTCCACGCGGTGTGGGTCGTCTGCGACGGGACCTGCGCGAAGACGTTTCTTCGCTGATCGTCGGTTCGGCGCTCGGATGACCGATTCGACCCTCTCCGCGCACCGCCGGCAGCTCGTCGTCGACAGCCTCGGGATCATCGTCAGTGCCGCGGGTTTCGGGTTCGTGTACGGCGTGGCCGCCGGCACCGCAGGCTTCTCGCTCATCGACGCGAGTGCGATGAGCCTCATCGTCTTCGGGGGTGCCGCCCAGTTCGCGGCCGTCGGTTATGTGGCGGGCGGGTTCTCGTGGCTCGGGATCGTCCTCCTGACGGCATTCCTCAACGCGCGGCACCTCCTCTACTCGGCCGCGCTCGCGCCCTGGCTCGCCGACCGCCCGCTCGTCGAGCGCGCCGTCATGGCTCACCTCCTGACCGACGAGGCCTTCGCGCTGTCGATCACCCACTTCCGGCGGGTCGGCCGGGCCGACACGTGGGGCTACTGGTTCGCGACGATCGTCGCCACGCTCATCCCCTGGAACATCGCGACGATCGCTGGGGTGCTCGTCGGCGGCGCACTCCCCGACCCGTCCCGGTTGGGGCTCGGCGTCGTGTTCCCCGCGGCCATGGCCGGGCTCGCGGTGGGACTCGCCACGGGCCGGCGCGAGGTCGTCGCGGCGATCGTCGGTGCCGTGCTGGGCGCCGCGATCTCGCTCGCCTGGGACCCGGCAATCGGGATCATCGCCGGCGGGCTGGGCGGGCCACTCGTGGCCCTGGCGCTACCCGGCGCAGCGATGCGAGAGCGGTATCCGGGCGATCCGGTCCCC
>JBBDZZ010000072.1:13642-21792 GCA_040899885.1 Chloroflexota bacterium
GGACGGACGGCGCATCGCGTCCCTCCATGTCGGAATCGCGTGGATCGCGGTGCTGGTGTGCATCGCGCTCGTCGCCTGGCGAAAGAACCTGTTCCTTGGCATCGCGGCCGCGGTCGCGATCGTCGCGCTGGCACGCGCTGCCGGGATCGCCTAGCCGCGTCTCGCCTCGGCCTCGATTTCGACGAGGAGCGACGGGTCCATCAGACCCGACACCTCGACGATCGTGGCCGCGGGACGGATCGCCCCGAAGACCTCGCCGTGGACCGCGCTGATCGCGGCCGACGAGCCGGCGATGTCGACGACGAACATCCGCGTCCGAACGACGTCGGCGAGCGAGAAGCCACCCTCCTCGAGGGCGCGGCCGATGATCTCGAACACGGCCCACGCCTGGGCCGCGGCGTCGCCCGGGTGCCGCGAGCGCCCGTCCGCGCCTGCGTCCGTCGTGCCCGCCACCCAGCACGAATCGCCGACGACGACCGCGCGGCTGTAGCCGGCGACCGATTCCCACGGGCCACCCGACGAGACGAGTTGCCGCGTCACCCCCGTCGCCAACCGGCGATGACCGGGTCGCGGGCAATGGCGACGAGGAGCCCGGCGAGTAGCGTCGTCCGGGGCACGATCGAATCGACGTCGAGGTACTCCGCCGGCGAGTGATCGTTGCCGCCGACTGGACCCAGCCCGTCGATCGTGGGGACGCCGAGGCCGGCGGTCGTGTTCGCATCCGACGCGCCGCCGGTCAGCGTGTCACGCACCTCGAAGCCGAGTCGCTTCGCCACCGCCTGGGTGTGCTCGACGAGCCGTCCGGACCGCTCGAGCTTCTCCATCGGCCAGTGGCGGCCCATCTCCTCGACCTCGACCCGAGTGTCCGGCACGATCGTCGACGCGGCAAGCTCGCGGATCGCTGCCTCGGCGGCCTTGAGGTCGTCCCGGGCGACGGCCCGGATGTCGACCTCGAGCGTGCATCGCTCCGGCACGACGTTCGGTCGCGTCCCGCCGCTGATGACCCCCGGATTCACGGTGACCCCGTCCCAGCGCCCGTTCAAAGCGTGGAGCTCGCGGACGAGGCGGGCCGCTTCGACGATCGCGTTGCGTCCCTTCTCCGGCTCGACGCCGGCGTGGGCCGCGCGGCCATGAACGGTCAGGCGCAGGTCGAGGATCCCCTTGCGGGCCGAGACGATGTCGCCGTTGGCGCGGGCACATTCGAGGACGAGGCAGGCGTCGGCGTTCGCGGCGAGGGCGCGGATGTGCGGGCTCGAGCTCGGCGAGCCGATCTCCTCGTCCGGGTTCGCGACGAACACGAGCCGCTCGAACGGGGGTCCGCCAAGCGCGTCACGCACCGCCTGGATCGCGTACAGGCCCGCGAGCAGCCCCGACTTCATGTCGGTGACCCCGGGCCCGAACGCCCTGCCGCCCTCGATCCGGAACGGCCGTTCGGCCGCGGTTCCCTCGTCGAACACCGTGTCGAGATGGCCGATGAGAAGGAGCCGCGGTCCGGCCCCGGCCGCCCCCTCGAACGTCGCGACGACCGTCTCGCCGAGCGTGTCGTGCGGGCGGCGCTCGACCCTGGCGCCAAGGCGCTCGAGGAACTCGGCCGTCCACCGCCCCACGGAGTCGACGCCCGCCTTGGTATAGCTGCCGCAATCGGTGTTGACGAGGCGCTCGAGGTCGGCGAGGTACGCCGGGAGCGCCTGTTCGACGCGTCCACGGAGCGCCTCGAGATCGGCCTGCTCGACTCCGCCACCGGGCTCCGTGGCCATCTTCATCGGGGCAGTCTATCGAGACGTTGCTATCCTGCGCGAACCGTGCGCCTTGTCGAGATCCGCCTGCTCGAGGGCCCGAACGTCTACCGGCTCGAGCCGGTGGTGAAGGTCGAGCTGGGCATCGGGCGGCGGCGAAGCTGGTATGGGAAGCGCATCCCGGCCAGCCATGCCCTCGTCTGGCTCGGGGCGACTATCCCGACCCGCGACTGGCCGGACGGGGTCGCCGCCGTGGTGGCCTGGGTCCGCCGGCTCCGGGCGGATCACGGCGAGGGCACCGGCGGTGGAAGGGTCCACCGGTCGTCCGACCCCGGTCACTGGATCATCACCTGGCCGTGGACAGGCGCGGAGCGGGCCCAACTGATCGCCGAGGCAGCCTTCGAGCTCGCCGAGCGCAACGTGTCCCCGGTCCGCAAGGCCGAGCTCACTCCCGGGCAGACGCGGGTGCTCGAGCGGTGGACGGAGCGGATCAGCTCCGCGGGCGCGACGCCGCCGTCCTGGATCCGCGACGCCGACCGGCGCATCCCCATCGTCTCGATCAGCGGCACCAACGGGAAGAGCACCGTCACCCGGCTGATCACCCACATCCTCCTGCTCGCTGGGCGCCACGTCGGGACGACGACCTCCGACGGCGTGCTCGTCGACGAGCGGATGGTCGACCCCGGCGACTGGACGGGCCCCGCCGGCGCGGCGCAGATCCTCGAGCGGAGCGACATCGACGTCGCGGTGCTCGAGACCGCGCGGGGCGGGATCGTCCTTCGCGGGGTCGGCTACGAGTCGAACGACGCGAGCGTGCTCACGAACGTCTCGTCCGACCATCTCGACCTCCAGGGGATCCACACGCTGCCCGAGCTCGCCGAGGTGAAGTCGGTCATCAATCGGATCACGAAGCCATCCGGATGGGTGATCCTCAACGGCGACGACCCGTTCGTCGCGGCGGTCGGGCGGCGGGTGCGGTCGAAGCTCGCCTACTTCTCGCTCGACGGGAAGGCGTCGGTCGTCCGCCGCCACACCGCCTCGGGCGGCCGCGCCTACCTCCTCGAGGACGGCGACATCGTCGAGGTCGAGGGCGAGCGGCGCTCGACGATCATCGCCGTGTTGGATGTCCCGATCGCGATCGGCGGGCTCGCCCGCCACAACGTCGCGAACGCCCTGGCTGCCGCCGGCGCGGCCCGCGGGCTCGGGGCGACGCTCGCCCAGGTCCGCGAGGGACTGCGCGACTTCCGTCCGTCGTCGGAGCGCTCGCCGGGCCGACTCAACCTGTTCCGCGTCGGCTCGAAGGTCGTGATTATCGATTTCGCCCACAACGAGGCGGGCATCGGGGCCGTCCTCGACGTGGCCGAGGGAATCGCCGCCGGCGGGGCCGGGCGGACAGCGCCGATCACCGCGATCATCGGGACCGCGGGCGACCGGCCGGACGACACGCTGCGGGGCATCGGCCGGGTCGCCGGGAAGCGGGCCCAGCGGGTCGTGATCAAGGAGACGCGCAAGTACCTCCGCGGCCGGACGCGGGAGTCGATGATCGGCGAGCTGCTCGCCGGTGTTCGTGCCGCCGGGCGCTCAACCTCGGACATCCCGGTCTACGAGTCGGAGACCGAGGCACTCCGCGCGGAGGTGGCGCTCAACGGCGGGTCGCCCGGCCGATCCGATGCGGGGCGGGTCATCGTCCTCATGTGCCACGAGGAGCGCGAGGAGGTCTTCCGCCTCCTCGAGCAGATGGGCGCCCGGCCGGTCGACGTCGTCTCGGAGCTAACCGAGCTGGTCCCGCGCCTCCAGGGCCGCCCGCGCCGCTAGGGCTCGTATCGTTTGAGGCCGTTGATCAGCATGTAGGTCGCCTGGCGGTCGCACGCCGGCGGAATCGGGGCGTCGGCGATCTCGTCGACGAACGAGCGGGGGTAATCCGTCCCGCCACCGAAGAAGGCCTCCTGCCCCTCGCGCGCCGCGACAGCACCGGCGAGGTCCGTGATGACAACGACGCCGTCGACTTCCCAGGCAGTCGTTCCCGGCGGCCACATCGGGATCGCAAGACCGTCGACCGACTCGAAGACGACGCAGCCAGCATCGATGCGTAACGTCCCGCCGACGATGGCCGCCGGCCCACCGCCGAGGTTCCGGTGGGTGACGATACCGACTTGCGCCCGCCTCACCGCCGAGCCTGGGGGTTGCCCGAGGCAGCCGCCGCCGAGCGCGATGACGAGCGCGACGACCGAAACGAGAACGGCGCGACGCCGCAGCGCCGCCGCGGTCGTCAGCCTCGGTCGTCCGCGACGAGCACGCCGCTGTCGACCGGCCACCAGAGCGTCACATTGTCCCCCTGCCGCCACACGGGGTCGCCACCCCCGAGCTGCTGGCGGACGACCGCGCGCCCCGCGTCGGGCAGGGCCAGCTCGTACTTCCGATCGGAGCCGAGGTAGAGAACGGCCGACACGGTGCCTTCGACCGCGTTCGAGCCCGGCGGCGGCTTCTCGCTCGCGCCCCCGATCCGCATCCGCTCCGGACGCACAACGAGGGCGCCCGCCGCCCCATCCGCGAGTCCCGCGCGGTCGAGGCTCGCCTCGCCGACCTGCAAGCGCGAGCCGTTTCGGGCCAGAAACGCGCCGTCTGCGCCCCGTTCGAGGCGGCCGCGCAGGATGCTCGATTCGCCGATGAAGTCCGCGACGAACATCGAGACGGGCCGGTCGTAGAGATCCTCGCCGCTGCCGAGCTGCTCGATCTTGCCCTGGTTGAAGATCGCGATCCGGTCGCTCATCACGAGCGCCTCTTCCTGGTCGTGAGTCACGTAGATGACCGTCGCTCCCAGCTCGCGGCTGATCCGCACGATCTCCAGCTGGAGCGCCTCGCGCAACTTCTTGTCGAGCGCCCCGAGCGGCTCGTCCATCAGCAGGAGGCGCGGGTTGAACACGACCGCCCGGGCCAGTGCGATGCGCTGCTGCTGGCCGCCCGACAGCTGGCGCGGGTACCGATCGGCCATGCGCTCGAGCCTGACGAGCGCGAGCGCTTCCCCGACCCGGCGGTTGATCTCGGCTCGTTCGACGCGCCGCATCTCGAGCGGGAAGGCGACGTTCTGGCCAGCCGTCATGTGCGGGAACAGGGCGTAGTTCTGGAACACCATGCCGACGTCCCGCCGGTAGGGCGGGACCCGGCTCATGTCCGACCCGCCGATCTCGATGGAGCCCGACGTCTGGTTCATGAACCCGGCGATCATCCGAAGCGTCGTCGTCTTGCCCGAGCCGGACGGGCCCAGGAGCGTGAGGAACTCGCCGTCGGGCACCTCGAGGTTCACCCCGTCTACGGCGGGCGTGTCGCCGAACCGCTTGACGAGATCCCGCAGGACGAGCGCGCGAGCGTCCGAAGCGCCCTTCGCCTGCGTCATCGGACAGGCGCCTGGCGGCGGACGACGAGAAGCAGGAGCAGCAACCCCGTCGTCACGACCAGCAACGTCGTCGCGACCGCGGCGACGGTCGGATCGACGACCTGTCGGACCTGCTCCCACATCTCGACCGGCAGGGTCCTGAAGCGGGCCGAGGTCAGGAAGATCGCCACGACGACCTCGTCCCATGAGGTGATGAACGCGAAGATCGCTCCCGCCAGGACGCCCGGGAAGATGATCGGCAGGGTGATCCGCAGGAAGCTTCTCGCCGGCGTCGCCCCCAGGTTCGCTGCGGCGAGTTCGAGGTTGCGGTCCATCGTCCTCAGGCTCGTGGCGACGTTGACGATGACAAACGGCAGGGCGAGCGCCGTGTGGGCGACGACCAGCCCGACGACCGAGCCACTGATCCGCCACTGGACAAAGAGCGAGAACATCCCGATCGCGATGATCACGACCGGGACGATGAGCGGCGACAGGGTCAGCGCGTTGAGGAGCGCGCGGCCCGGGAAGCGCCCGCGGGTCATCCCGAGCGCGGCCAGCGTCCCGAGCAGCGTCGCGAGGATTGCCGTGAGGACGGCCACGACGGCGCTGTTCCGCAGACCCGTCGACCACTCGGGTCTCGTGAGCATCTGGTCGTACCAGCGGAGCGAGAAGCCTTCCGGCGGGAAGCTCATGATGCTCGCCTCCGTGAAGCTCATCGGGATGATGACGACCGTCGGCGCAAGCAGGTAGAAGACTGTCAGCGCACCGAGCGCCGCCATGAGCAACCGCCGGGGCTGGCGCCACGATTCCGTCACGTCACTCCTCCAGCGCGCTGCCGAACACGTCGCGGAGGTGGACGACGCGGGATGCGACGAACAGGATCGCGAATGTGATCGCCATCAGCAGCACAGCCATGGCGCTCGCCGAACCCCAGTCGAGGGCCCGCTGGACCTCCTGCACGATCAGCTGGCTGATCATCTGGTCGCGGAGCCCGCCGAGGAGCGCCGGCGTGATGTAGAAGCCGAGCGCCAGCACGAACACGAGCAGTGACCCGGCGAACACGCCGGGCAGCGACAGCGGCACGAACACGCGGACGAATGCCCGCCACGGCGACGCACCGAGGTTCGCGGCAGCGCGACCGAATTCGGGGTCGATCCTGCGCATTACTGCGTAGATCGGCAGGACCATGAACGGCAGGAGGATGTGCGACATCCCGATGATCACCCCGAGCGTCGTTCGAATCAGGGCGACCGGTTCCTGAACGATCCCGACACCCAGCAGGAAGCTGTTGATGATCCCGGTGTCGCGGAGGATGACCTGCCAGGCGAACGTCCGGACGAGAAGGCTGGACCAGAACGGCAGCAGGACGGCGATGAGGAGGAGTCCGGCGACTCGCCCGGGAACGATCGTCATCAGGTAGGCGAATGGGTAGCCGATCGCGAGGCAGGTCAGCGTCGAGATAGCCGCGATCCAGAACGTGTTTCCGAGGACGCGGAGGTTCGCCGCCTGATCGAAGAACCTCGCGTAGTTGGACAGCCCCGCATCGGGCGGATCGGTGACCGAGCGGAGGCTCATCGTGACAAGCGGCGCGAGGAAGAACACGACGAGGAACACGACGACCGGGACCACGAGCACGGCCCAGCGATCGAGAGCCGGGCCGCGCCTGCGGCCCGGCTGTTCGATACCCAGTCCGGCGCTGGCCGCAACCACGGCGTCAGCGATTCCCGGCAGGACTGCGGATTAGCGGGTCTTCCACTCGTTGAACGCGGCGTCGACCGCGGCGAGGTTGTTGACGATCCACTCATCGTCGAAGTACGCGGAGTTCTCGTCGGCATTCGACACCGACAGGTCAGCCAACTTGTCCGCGGCCGGTTGCGCGTTGATGTTCGTCGGCCCGTACGGGATGTACTCCGACGGCTTGGCGTTGTTCTCCGCGCAGATCGTGTAGGCGATGAACGTCATCGCCGCGTCCTTGTTCGGCGAGCCCTTCGGCACGACGAAGTAGTCGGCGGTGACGATCTGCTGGTTCCACTGCATCTCGACCGGCTTGCCGTCGGTGTTCTTGGCACTCCAGCCGCGGCCGTTCCAGATGAGCGTCATCGCCACTTCCCCGGAGCCGATCAGCTCCTGTGAGTCGGCGCCCGACGACCAGAAAGCGAAGTCGTCCTTGATCGTGTCGAGTTTGGCCGTCGCCCGCGCGAAGTCCAGGCCTTGTCCGTTCCGGTAGAGATCCCCGGGCGCCACCCCGTCGGCCATGAGCGCCACTTCGAAGATCCCGCCGGCGGAGTAGTCGTACATCCCGCGCTTGCCCGGGAACTTCGTTGTGTCGAAGTAGTCGGCCCAGCCCGCCGGGACCTGGCCGCCGGTCTTCTCGGTGTTGTAGGCGAGGACGACGCCATAGGTGATGTCCGGCACGCGCCACTTACTGGGTCCCAGGTCCTGGTTGACCTCGTCGAGCGGGATGATCGAGTAGTCGAGCTCCTCGAGCAGGGCGGAGTTCGCCTCGAGCCCAAAGTCGTTGCCGACGTCGACGACGTCCCACGTCACCTGGCCCGCTTCGACCTGGGCCTTGATCGTCGCATTCAAGGAGTTCTCGTCTTCCTGGAACTGGACGCCGGTCAGCGCGGTATACGGCTCGAGCCAGGCCTTCCGCTGTGCTTCCTGGTAGGCGCCGCCGAACGACACGAACGTCAGCGTCACTCCCTCCTGCCGCGGCGGGTTGCAGGCTTCGCTCGTCGTCGGCGCGCTGCCGCTGGGCGGCGCGACCGACGGGGCGGATGTGCCGGGGCTCGTGGGGCTCGCCGTCGCTCCGCTGCCTCCGCTTGTACACGCGACGGCGACGAGGCTCGCGGCGACGAGCACAAGAATCCCTGTCGAACGACGCATTTGCTCCTCCTCCTCTCCGGGCGGCCGTTCTCCGGCCCGGAGCGATGCATCGTACTCGCGGGTGGAAGGCCGAAACAAGGGGTTCGCATCCGGTCGATCGCGTGGGAGGATCTGCGGATGGGCGCACTCGGCGTCGTCAACGGGATGGTGTTCAC